>CASGAS010000050.1 GCA_949299505.1 uncultured Eubacteriales bacterium | reverse complement strand
GCAAAGACGGAGGGAGAGATACAGAAAAGGAAAGTTTGCCGTATCTCTCCCCCAGTCTCGACGTCGCAAGCGCCGTCTCCCCAGCCCCTGACGGGGGCCGTCCCCTTTGTCGCTTCGCGACGTTTCCCCGCACCGCGGGGAATCACCCTCCTCAGAGGGGGCAAGGGGTTTCTTCTGATTTTATACTATCAGCACAGCCGCAAACAGCTTGGCAACCCAACCGCCATTTTCCCGGCGCGAGCTTGTCCCCCGCGGACTCGCAGCGGTTTCCCGCGCTTAGCACCGGTCGTAGTAATGCTCCAAAAGCCCGGCGGTTAAGCGCGCGTCGCGGCGCATTTCGTAAAGGCAGGAAAGCCTGCGGTACGCCTCGTGCCGTTTTTCGCCGGTCAGGCTTTTCGCATACGGCAAGAACCGGTCGATTTGCCGTGTCAACGTCTGCTCGTCGCTGCGGTACGCGTCCGCCAGCTGTCTAAGTTCCATGCGCCCTCTCCTCTCAAATAGAACAAATGTTCGGTTTGTGCTTCTGATTATAGCCTGCTTTTAGAAAAAAACAAGCGTTCTAACCAAAACAAGTCCGTTTTTTCGGACTTGCTGCGGCGTGTGGGCGGCTGTTCTGGAAATTTCTGGCATTTTTGCCTGCCGCCCTGTTTTGCGCCAAACCCGGTTCCAAAATGTCGGAAGCTGTGTTACAATATTGCTGTAGTTTATCCGCAAAAAGGAGCTGCCCGATGGATTTTTCCGACGTGTTTCATTTCTTTTCCGAGGCCGCCGCGCTGACGCCCGAGCGCCGGCGCGCGGAGATATTCTGCGTGCTTGTGCTCGCGCTGCTGCTTTGTTTGGCGGTGGCGCTTTTGGTGCGGCGGGCGCTGCGGCGCAGAAAAAAGGAGGACGCGCATGGCTGCCTTGCAGAAAAACCAGACGCTGACGCTGAAAATTGATTCGCTGACCGCGGAGGGCAGCGGCGTGGGCCGGGCGGACGGTTTTGCCGTCTTTGTGCGCGGCGGCGTGCCCGGCGATACGGTCGAGGCGCACGTTATCAAGGCAAAGGCGCATTACGCCGTGGCGAAAATTACGCGCATCCTCGAGCCCTCCCCGCACCGCACGCCGAACGACTGCCCGCTGTTCCCGCGCTGCGGGGGCTGCGCGCTGCGCGAGCTTGCCTACGAATTTGAAGCCGAGCAAAAGCGCGCGCGGGTTGCGGAGGCGTTTCGCCGGCTTGCGAAATTCGAGCTGCCCGTGTCGGAAATGCTTGTGCCCGAACGCCCGGACCGGTACCGCAACAAGGCGCAGTACCCCGTCGCCGTACAGGACGGCCGGATTGTCATCGGCTTTTACGCCCCGCGCACGCACCGGGTGGTCGACTGCACGGACTGCCTGCTGCAGCCCGCGGAATTCGCCGGGATTGTGCGGGTGTTCCGCGCGTTTTTGGAGGAATTCGGCGTTTCCGTTTACGACCCCGAGACCGGCCGCGGCCTTGTGCGCCACCTGTATCTGCGCAAGGGCTTTCAAAGCGGGGAAATTCTCGTCTGCATCGTCCTCAACGGCGAACGCCTGCCGCACGCAGACACGCTGGTGGACCGCCTGACCACGCAAAACGCGCGGATTGCCAGCATCCAGTTAAACCACAACACCGCGCGCACGAACGTCATTTTGGGCGCGCGCTGCACGGTGCTTTGGGGGGCGGCGGACATTGCCGATACGCTTTGCGGGGTGCAGGTGCGCCTGTCGCCGCTGTCGTTTTACCAGGTCAACCACGACATGGCCGAGCGGCTATACCGAAAAGCCGCCGAATTCGCCGCGCTCACCGGGCGCGAAACGGTGCTCGACCTCTACTGCGGGGCGGGGCTTGTGGGGCTTTCCATGGCAAAGGGCGCAAAGCGGCTCTACGGCGCGGAAATCGTCCCCGAGGCCGTGGCGGACGCGCGGCGGTGCGCGACGGAAAACGGCGTGCAAAACGCGGAGTTTTTCTGCGGGGACGCAAAAGACGCGGCCGCGCACCTGCTCAAGAACGGAGCGCGGCCGGACGTGGTACTGTTGGACCCGCCGCGCAAGGGGTGCGACGAAGCGGTGCTTGCGGCGGTTACCGAAATGGGACCGGCGCGAATCGTCTACATTTCCTGCGACCCGGCGACGCTCGCGCGCGACGCGGCACGGCTCCTTGCGCTCGGCTATACGCCGGTGCGGCTCGCCTGCGCCGACCTGTTCCCGCGCACAAGCCATGTGGAAAGCGTGTGCCTGTTTGTTCGATGCTAGATTTTCGATGTTGGAATTGAAGGCGGGGGCAAGCCCCGTCAGAATTCAGAGGTCAGAACGCAGGACGTGTAGCGGCGGGCCGATATCTGATTTGTCTCTCCCTCCGTCAAAACGTCACTGCGTTCCGTTTTGCCACCTCCCTCCTCAGAGGGAGGAAAGGTTATTTCTGACTTTTGGTTTCATCGTCGCCGGGACGGTGTTCTTGCCGAACCTTGCGCGGGCGGGCACGGAGACCCGCCCCTACAGGCGGTTATTTTTATTTTCATCGCAGCCGGGACGTTTTTCTTGTCGGGCCCTGTTTACGGCGCGAGCTTGTCCCCCGCCCTACCGTTCTCTCCCTCCGGCTTTTTCCGTCACCGGCGGCGCTTCGGCGACGGCGCCCGGAAGACGGGAGGAAAGGTTTTATCTGATTTTTGGTTTCATCGCCGCCGGGGGCTGTGTTCTTGCCGGACTTTTTGCGGGCGGGCGTGGAAATCCTCCGGATTCGGGCACCCTTTTGTCCGCTGCGCGGACATTTCCCCTGTTAGGGGAATCACCCGCCACTACGCGGGCTAACATCTTACATCCAGCATCTAACATCTAAAATCCAATATCCAATAAAAATGCGCCCGAAGCGTTACGCTTCGGGCGCGATTGTTTGGGTTTCGGCAAAATGCCGTTTACACTGCAAACGCGGAATTTCCGCGCGCATGAATTACCCGCACCGGGTTACGAGGCCGGCTCTTCGTCCTCGTCGTTCTTCTTTCTGCGATACAGCAGGACGAAGAACAGCGGGATACCGGCGAACACCAGCGTCATCGCCGCGGCGGCCAGAACGGGGTATTCCCGCATAAGCGCGCCGGTCTGCACGATGGTGGGCGGCGTAACGACGGGCTCTTCCGGCTCCGGCGCAACGCCGGGCTTGATGGTGACGGTGCCGTCAGGCTCGCCGTTTTCATCCAGATTCACCACGAAGTCGAGCAGGATGCTTTCGACCCCCGCGGGAACCGTGACAAGCCGGGTGCCGTCAGGCAGCGTGTCCACCGTGACCTCGGTGGCCGTCTCGCTGACGGTGACGGAGAAGTTCGCCGTACCGGCAACGGTCTTGCCGTCCTTTTCATAAATGGTCACCGTGTGGAAGCCGTCCTTGATGTCGGCCACGGCGTATTTGCCGTCCTTGTCGGCGGCCGCCGTAAATGCGCCGAGATCAAACTCCAAGACCGCCTCGGGGAACGCTTCCTCGCCGCGGAACACATTGCCGGACATGGCGATGTGCACGCATTCGTCCGCGCCCTTGTCGGGGTCGTCGGGGTCATAGCCGGGGTCGTCCGGGTCAAGGGGCTTGGCGTCCTCACACTTCTGGAACGTAAACAGAACGTCCATATCCGTGTGCACGGCGGCAAGCACCAGCTGCCCGTACCGTACGCTGCCGAGCGCGCTTTCGTCGTTGACGGAAACGTCCTGCAGATGCGAATCGGTGTCGCAGAGGATGTTCAGCGTCACATCTTCAAAGCGGTCGACGGTGATGGTCGCGCCGTTTTCAAGGACCTTGCCCGCATACAGGATGCGCCCGCCCTCGTTGTAACGGATGGTAATTTCATGCGTTCCGGGTACGACCGTGCTGATTTCCACGCCGCCGCTGGGTTCCGCAGCGTTCAAGCCGAACGCACCGAGCGGAAGCAGACAGCACAACAGGAGACACAACACGGCGCTGAATGTTTTTTTCATGAAATCACCCCTTTCCTGGGTCTCAGACTGTTACGTCTGTTGGATTTTTAGAAAAGGGCTTAGGCAGCCGGCACATACTCCGCAGTATAGGTCATGTGGCCGGTATACGCACCAACAGGCGCGCTGTCAAAGCCGGAAACGGTTACGGTGACCGCGTTCGGTGCGTCCACGCCGGTCTTTACGCCTGCGCTCAACGTGCCGTTGACTTCCGCAAAGGTCTGCGCTTCACCGTTCTCAACGGCAAAGGACAGCGTTGCTTGCGTACCGGTGGCCGTCATCGTGTTGTCACCATTGGTCGGAGCGGCAGAAACTTTCAGGCTGGCGCCGATCTTCAGGCGGGAATACACCTGATAGTTCGCATCCTGCGCAGCAGTGTCGCCCCATGCGACGGAAACTTCCGACGGAACCGTAATAATATATTCTTCGGCGGATTGACCGGAAAGGTCTTCCGTCTTGGTTACAACATCGGCCTGAACCGTTTGCGCCTCGTTCGGCTCAACCGGGCCGGAAACAGTCTGATCCACCGCAAACGCCATCACGCTGACGGACAGCATCATAACGACTGCAAGAGCGACTGCAAGTAACTTTTTCATGAGTTTACTCCTTTTTTTGATTTGATTTGGTTAAACAATGTTTTGGGTATGTTGTGCTTTACGCGCCGTGCTCGACGGCGACCGCAGCGGTAAATGTCAGCGTATCGGTATACTCCCCGATGGCGATTTTCCACGCGCCCTCGGCAAAGCCGATGTCCACCTTCTGGCTGCCGGTTTCAACCGCGCCGGCCGTGCAGAACGGGTCGTTCGACAGCGGGACATTCGCGCCGTCTGTAGACAGCGTGTACGGGAGCGTATCCGTGGTGTCCGCATTGGTCATTGCCCCTGCGGTCTTATCGAGATAGACCTCCAGGTGCTGCCCGATAGGCAGCTGGCAGGCATACGACCACTCGAACGAATCGCCGCCCGTCGTGCCGAACCACGGAATCTTGACGGTCGCGGGAATCGTGACGGTGTAGCTGGCCGCATCCTCCCAGTCCGAGGTGGTGACCTCGATGGTCTGCGAGGGCGTAGCCTTATCCAGAGTCAGGTTCGCCGCGAACGCCGGTACGCAGGCCGCGCACAGCAGCAGCGCCGCAAGCACAACAGAGAGAACCTTTTTCATAGGTCTGCTCCTTTGCTGTTAGAAATCAGGCTTTGTACGTCTTGCGTTACGCCGCCAGGGCTACGGAAGCCGTGAAGGTGACGGGCTGCGTGTAGTTCGCAATCGGAACATTATCCCAGCCCTCGGTCGTCACGGTCGCCGTGAAGGTGTCCGCTTCCACTTCGGAAGCCGTCGTGTAGTTCGCATCGATACCGGTGCCGGAAAGCGCGTAGGTCAGGGAACCCTTATCGGTGGTCGCGAAGGTGCCGGTTTTGCCGGACGCCACGCCAAGGGTCAGTCTGTAACCGGCCGCAAGCTGCGCGTCATAGGACCACTCGAAGGTGTCGCCCGCCGTCGTGCCGAACCACGGAATCTCGACGGTCGCGGGAATCGTGACGGTGTAAACGCCGCCGGACAGGTCGTTGCCGTCTTCGTCTTCGGTCAGGGTCATCAGGTCGGTTTTGCCGTCCGTCACAGCGGTCTCGGGGTTTTGGTCCGTGATACCTTCCGCACCCTCAAACGCCGCAAACGCCATAACGCTCATGGAAAGAACCATCATGACTGCAAGCAGAACTGCCAACAATTTTTTCATGAGTTTGCTCCTTTATCTGTTTTTATTTCCTGCAATGGTTACGGGGCCACGGAAGCGTCCACAAAATTCGCTTCGTAGGTCACAAGCGCTTCGTACTCGGCAATCGGAACGGTTTCCCAGCCCGCAACGTCGATGTTGACGGTGTAGGTATCGTCCGCAAGGTCGCCGACCGACGCATACACGTCGCCGGAAAGCGTGTAAACCAGGCTTGCCGCATCGGTAAAGGTGCCGGTGCGATCCGCTTCCACAATGCCGACGTCCAGAGAGTCGCCCTTTTCAAGCTGCGTCTTGACGCTCCAGAAGAAGGCGTCGCCGCCAAGGTTCTCCGGCGTGCCTTCCCACGGGATGGTCACAGTCGCCGGGATGGTGATGGTGTAGCTCGCCGCGTCAACAGGGTTGCCCTCGTCGTCGAGCTTGGTGGTCAGGGTCTGCAGGGTGGTCTTCGCATCCTCCGCGGCGACTTCGTTCGCATCCACATACCAGGTACCGGTCGCCGCAAACGCCATGACGCTCATCGAGAGCACCATCATGACGGCCAGCAGCACTGCCAACACTTTTTTCATCGGTTTACTCCTTTATCGTAATTTTTTTGCTGCAAATTTACGCGATATCCGCGGTTTCGGCCGAGAAGGTCAGGACGTCCGCGTACTCGGAAATGACCGCCGCGTTCCAATCGTTCTCCGCAACCTGAACCTGCACCGCGTACTGGCCGGTCGGCAGAACCGGGTCCGCCGTCGTGACGTCGGTCTGGCCCGCGAGCGTGTAGGGAAGGCCCTTAAGGTCCGGGTGGTCGTCGTCCGTCATGGTGTACGCGTTCTCTTTGTCCGCGACGGTGACATGCACGCCGGTGTCCGGGCCGAGCTGCGAGCGGATGTAGTAAATCAGCTCCGTGCTCTCTTCGCCCCAGTAAATCGTCGTCTCAGCCGGAATCGTCACGGTGAACCAGGCCGCGTCAACCGGGTTGCCCTCGTCGTCGAGTTTCTGCGTCGAGGTCTTAATCAGGGTTTGGCTGTCCGGCGTCGTGGTGATGGCGCCTTCTTCGTCATACTTCTCCCAGGTTTCGGTCACCGCAAAGGCGGGAACCATAACCGCGAGCATCATGACGAGCGCAAGGGCGATTGCCATAAGCTTTTTCATAGGTTAACTCCTCCTTTCGAGAGTAAGAAACGAAACGGTTACGCAACCGCCGCGCCGGTCTCGTCCACGATACCGGCGGTGAAGGTCAGCGTGTCGGCATATTCGCCGATAATCGCCGCGCTCCAGTCCGCAACCACAACGTTCAGCGTCTGGGTAGCCGCCGCGTCGCCGGCCTGCAGGACCGGGGAGGCCGCCGTGAATTCGGTCGCGCCGCCGAGCGTGTAGGCGAGCTTCAGCTCCACGCCGGCTTCGGGGGCATAGACCATTTCGCCGCTGCCCGCCACGGAAACCTTGACAAACTCGTTATACGCAAGCTGCGAGGTCACCTGATAGGTCATTTCGTACGGATCGTCCGCCGTTGCGCCGCCCCACGGGATGACCTGGTCGGCCGGGATGGACACCGTATAGGTGCGCGCGTCGACCGGCTGGTCGTCGTCGCCGAGCTTGTCGGTCGAGGTCTTGATGATAACCTCCGCCGGGCTGCCGGACGTTACGCCGTCTTTCAGCGCAATCGTTTTGTCCGCCGCAAAGGCCGGGACCATGACCGCAAGCATCATGACAAGCGCAAGAGCTGCTGCAAGCATCTTTTTCATGTGTTTGCTCCTTTTTTACAGAACTTTTTACAAACAGGGTTTACGCTGCTTCGTACACGGCGGTGAAGGTCAGCAGGTCCGCGTGCCGGCCGGCGGCGGCCTGCGCCCACTGGTCCTCGCTGACGGCAATCGTCAGCGGGAATGCCGTTTCAACGGCGCCCGGCTGGAAGACCATGGCGTCCGCGCCCGCAAGCGCGTAGCCGATGGTGGCGGTCGGGTCGTTGTCGTTGACCAGGCTAAAGTCGTTGGCCGACGCAACCGTCACGCGCAGCACGTGGTCGTACGCCAGCTGCAGCTTGGTCGCCGCGACTTCGCCCAGCGCCCATTCGGGCTCTTCCCAGGGGATCTCGGTGCTGGCGGGAATGGTGATTTCATACGCCGCCTCCGAGCTTTGCGTAGAGATTTCGCAGGTGCCCACGACCGACGCCGCGAACGCGGGGACCGCGCACGCAAGCAGCATAAGCGCCGCAAGCCCTACGCAAATGGCTTTCTTCATCCGACATCATCTCCTTTTCCGAAAACTTTGTATCTGTGGCTTATCTATTCTCAACCTGTCGGGCCGCAAGGCCCTAAGCAAGGTTTACGGGGTGATGCCTTCCGTGTAGGTAACCGTGTAGGTGATTTGATCCGCCGCACGGTATGCGCCGATCGGCTTGTCGTTCCACTCCGTCTCCGCAACCGAAATCGTCATCGGGTTTGTGCCGGCGACTTCAATCTGCGTGCCGGTATAGGACGCGGCCGCGGGAGCGTCCGCCGTGCAGTTGATAACCTTATCCGTACCGTCCGCCGTCAGGGCGAAGGCAGCGTCCGAAGCAAGACCGACCGCGACCGACGAACCGTCGTTCAGGTTGCAGGTCATGGTGTAGCCGGCCTGGACCGAGGTCGCGTTCCAGGGAATTTCGACTTCGGCCGGGACGGTAACCTCGTACATGTCGTCCGCAGCGTAACGGATGGTCACCGTCTTTTCGTTTTTCACTTCACGCAGGATGCCGTGACGGTCAAGATACTGATAAGTAAAGGTCAGCGTGACCACATCGGAAAGTTCCATCGGGAACGCGTGCGGGTCGTCAATCGCAACATGGATTGCCGCGCCGCTTTGCATCGGTGCGTCATATTCACCGGCCGTATAGGCACCGGATGCAAAATTCACCTCGGCGCCGCCATAGGTCAGCGTATACGCTTGCTCGACTGTTCCGTCGGCCGACAACAGCTTCCCGCCGTTCTTGGACGTGATGGTTATCGTGCCTTTCCCGCTGAGGTCGGTCAGATACTGTTCAAACTGCGTCAGCGTATAAACCGGATCCACCGTGTTTTCGACCTTTTCCGCTTCTCCGTCGTAGGAGAGCAGGATGGTCTGGTTTTCGTCGGGAGCCGCACCCGTCGCCGTCAGCGTCGTGGCAACAGCCGGGAACAGGTCGTAGATCTGCTGGATAAGATTATACAGCTCCGAGACATCATGGTAAGTCGGGATAAGCGCTTCATATTCATCGATTGCAAGCAGAAGCGCTTCCAGTTCGCTCTGTTCCAGCGCCGTGCCCGCGTCCACCTTGGCTTTTGCCGCATTGTACAGGTCGCGGTACCGGTAGAACAGCGTCCGCACACCGCCGTATACGGTTTCACCGGCAGCGTTCGTATACTGCGCCGAGTTGTTGAGCAGCTTGCGAACCGCCATGGGAATATTGTTGACGCCCGGCATAAGGGAGCCGTCCGCCAGCAGAACCTTGGCGTAGTAATCCGTCTCATTGCGATACAGACTGCTGATCGCGTTGAGCGGTTCGCGATCGGTCAGCGAGATGAAATACCCTTCGTGGACCTGTTCGCCGTCTGCGGTTACATGGGTGCCGTACGGCTTGCCTGCGTCGTACGCATACACTGTGCCGTCGCCGGCCGTACCGAGGCTTTCGCTGTTCGCCTTGGCCGGATACAGCTCGGACATAGTGCGGTACAGGGACGTCGGTTCGTTGAGCGTAAACAGCTCGTTAAGGAATTCGTCGCCCTCTTGGAGCACCTTGGTAAGCGTGGTGTTGCAGCGCATAGCCGCGTTGTAGGCGTTAAGGAACTGCGTGCCCGCTTCGCCGAGCGCTTCTTTCTGCGCCTTGGTATACAGCGAATAGGTGTTGTTGTAATCCTCGATGATCTCGTCGGCCATTTCCTTCGTGAACGCGGGGTCGTACTCTTCGTACTTCGGCGTGTCCGCCTGGCCGTCGCCGTCCGTGTCCTTTACACCCGGATACGGCAGATCATATTTCCCGGTAGTCGAAGCGGTTTTAAGCCCTTCGGGCAGTGTCGCGACCATTTCCAGGAACGCAGCCGTCCCCATTTCGGGCGTAGGCGCCACTTCTGTTCCGGCTACGATCTTTTCATAATACTCCAGCTGCGCATAGGCGGTCTGGACAGAAAGCATGTTGTCCTTCTGGTACTGCGAAAGGTTGTCATACAGCGTGCGCGCTTCCGCTACATAGTTGGCAAAATTCGCCACATCATTGAGCTCAATCTTGCTGACCGCAGCTTCAAAGTCACGCGCCGCCGTCGATTTCATCCCCATTACCTGCTCAAAGGTCGGGTGGTTCAGCTCCGCCGTTACGCCGGCGTCATAGGTGGCGCCGCCATAGGCGAAGCCAACGTCGTCGATGACAAAGCTCTTGCCGTCCATCGCGTTGGCCGCGTCCGTGGTAAGCGGCATCACGCCAAGCTCTACGCGGCGGATGTTGTCGATCTGCTCGCCCATGTTGCACAGGTCAACCGTGCCCACAGCGGTACTGCGTTCAAACTTGTTCAGCGCGACGTACAGATAGCCTTTGTAGCCGTCCGCCAGCGTGCCGATGGAACTGGAGCCGCCCTTGGAGGTGAAGCCGTACGGCGAACCCGTACCGGTAATGGGCACCCATTCGCCGGTCTCCATGTTCATGATCATATACTCCTGTTCCGAGCCGCTCATGTCCATGTCCAGGTTGTACCCTTCAGGGTGGCCGTCATACACCGTCGCGATGTTGATGGAAAGCAGGAAGTCGAGCCCGGCAAGCTCGCTTAAATCCACATAGAAAATCAGACCGACCGGATAATCTCTGCCGTCGGAAGCGCTCCATCCTTCCGCAAAGCGGCTGAGCTGCCAGTCCGCAATGCTGGGAAGCCCGTCAAAGCCGCCCGTCGAGGACGCGGCGGAATTCCGTGTGACGCTGACCGCGTTCATATACCCTTTCGGGTTGCCGTTGTCCCCGGTCAGATACCGGCCGTCAATCGTGACGCGCGCGCCCTTGGAGCCGCGCGCACCGACGTCCGTCGCGACCACCGCGTCCGCCGCCGCCGTGTTCAGCCCATCGTAAAGCCCGTTGCTATAGGAATCCTGCGAAGTGTCGCCCATAATGCTGCCTATAGCCGGATCCGAGTGTCCCGCGAAGTCGCGGAACGTCATGCTGGAGAACACGAAGCCTTCCGAATAGCGGTAGTCCTGCCCCTGGCTCAGCGAGGGGGAATCCTCCAGATACTTCGCGTTGGTGCCCGCCGACAGCGACTCAAAGTCGTTGAACAGCAGGAATTTGTTGGTGGCGAGCGAAGTCCCCGCCAGCATCTCGTCCTCCGTTGCGCGGACCAGACGCAGGTAGTCGTACAGCTTCTCTTCCTCTTCCCGGCTCATCGCGTCGAGCTGGGTCAGGTTGAGCCGGCGATACAGGTCCCACAGCGTGCGAATCTCGGTGTCCAGCCGCTCGCTGACCTCGGTGACCGTGCTTGCATCCGGCAGCTTTTCCAGACTCTGAATCAGCGTCGGCACAAGGTCGTAGGCCGTATTGTTGGAGGGATAGACATAAGCGTTGCCCTCCTGCCGGATGGTGCCGCCCGCAAGGCAGGCGTCCCGCGCATCCACATAGGTCTGCCACACGTCCGCCATGCCAAGCTGCGCGGCGACGGCTTCCAGGTTGCTTTCTTCCAGGAACGCCGTGTCTGCGCCGGCAGCGTCAAAGGTTGTGCGGTACGCGTTAATCAGATCATCAATGTACTGCACGGCTCGGAAGTCGGCAAGGTCCGGCGTAGCAATCATCTCTTCGATCCGATTGAGGATGCTGCGCGGAATTTCCAGCCGCTGGTCATAATAATTCGTGATGTTGAGACCGTGGTCGCCGTTCTCGTTCATATCCAAGGGATAGTCGCCCGTCGTCTTGTACAGCATGACGGAATCCAGGAAGAACGTCCGGCGAAGGCTGTCTTCGCTCATGCTCTCATACGAGAAGCCGGCGCCGCAGAAGTCGTCAATGGCCTTATAGCCGCCCGTGTTCGGCTCATAAAGCCCCGTGGACTCGTC
>CASGAS010000049.1 GCA_949299505.1 uncultured Eubacteriales bacterium | reverse complement strand
TGTGCTCTCGCTTATAATCGCGCGCGTCTTTTAGCTTTTCGAGCATTTCCGGAATGAATTTTTGTCCGGCAAAGCCCGGGTCGACGGTCATGACGGTCAGACGGTCAATGCGTCCAAGCAGCGGATACACGGCCGAAAGCGGCGTGGCGGGACACAGCACGAGCCCGGTTTTGCAGCCGAGCGCTTCAATCGCCTGCAGGATCCGGAACGCGTCGCGGCCCACCGTTTCGGCCTGCACGCAGATGGTGTCAGCGCCGGCTTTTGCCAGCGGCTCGAGATAGGCGCCCGGGTCGGTGACCATCAGGTGGCAGACCGTTGCACGCCCGGCCGCGGCGCAGAACGCCCGCAGAAAATCCGGGGAAAGCGCGAGGTTGGGCACGAAATGACCGTCCATGATGTCGGCGTGATAGCAGTCGCAGCGTGTATCGAGCGCTTCTATGGACGCGCGCACCTCTAAAAAATCCATACACATCAGCGACGGGGAAAATTGCGGCCGCATAGGCTCCTCCTTTCTATTTCCGGTTCGCAACAAAGCGGTCGAGCGCCACGGAACCGATGATCAGCGCCCCCATGACGACCTGCTGCAGGGTGCTCGGCAGCGACAGCAGGTTCATGCCGAAGTTGATAACGCCGATGATAAAGCCGCCGATGACCACGCCGAAAATTTTGCCCTTGCCGCCGAAAAAGCTGGTGCCGCCGATAATCGCCGCCGCTATGGCGTACGTTTCAAAGCCGGTGGCGGCGGCCGGCTCGGCCGAGCCGACGCGCCCGAGCAGCACCATACCCGCGACCCCGGCGCAAAGGCCGGAAATCATAAAAACCATGAGGGTGTGCCGTTTGACGTTAATGCCCGCGTACCACGCCGCCTCCCGGTTGCCGCCGAGCGCATAGATATTGCGCCCGAGCCGGGTCTGCCGCGTCACAAAGGAGAGCACAGCCGCCACGGCGAGCGCAATAAGCGCGACAAGCGGGAACACGCCGAGCACGTTGGTCGAGACCACGCGCGTAAAGGCGGCCGGAAACCCGAAAACGGCGCTGGAGTTGGAAAGAATCAGCGTGGCGCCGCGCAAAACTGCCTGCGTGCCGAGCGTAATGATGAACGGGTGCAGCCCCGTGCGGTTGACAAGCGCGCCGTTAATAAGTCCCAACGCCCCGCCGAACAGCACGCCCAGCAGCACGGCCAGGGCGGGGTGCACACCCGCAACCATCAGCTTTGCGGCCGCCATGCCGGTCAGCGCCACGACCGAGCCGACGGAAAGGTCAATGCCGGCGATGAGGATTGCGAAAAATTCGCCGAGCGCGATAAGGATATTGACCGAGCTCTGCGCCAAAATCTGCGTCAGCGTTGCGCTCGTAAAGAAATAGGCGGGCCGCGCGGCGGCCAGAATCAAAAGCAGCAGCAGCAAAATGCCAAAGGTCCCGAACCGCTGCCACAGCGTATGGAAGGAAAGGCTCTGTTTCGTTTTCGTTTCAGAAGTCATAACGCACGCTCCTTTTGCGGCGCGTCCTGGGCGGTGGCGGCCAGCATAATATTTTCCTCCGTCGCCTGTCGGCGCGGAAAGGTGCGCACAAGGCGCCCCTCGCGAAACACGGCGATTGTGTCGCACACGGCAAGCAGTTCCGGAAGCTCCGACGACACGACCAGCACGCCCTTGCCGCCGTCGGCAAGCTCCCGCAGCAGGCGGTACAGCTCCGCCTTGCTGCCGATGTCCACGCCCTTTGTGGGCTCGTCGAAAATCAGAAGCTCCGACTGCGCCGCCAGCCACCGGCCCAAAATGACCTTTTGCTGGTTGCCGCCGGACAGCTCCGTAACCAGCTGGTGGACGGACGCGCATTTGATGCGCAGCGCCTGCTTCTGCTCCTCCGCACAGCGCAGCTCAAACCCGCGGTCCAGAAGGCCTATGGTCCCGCCGCCGCGCGCAGTTTTCACATAGGACACAAGCGAAATGTTCTGCTTGATGTCAAAGTTTTGAAAAAAACCGGTCTCACGGCGGTTTTCGGTGACCATCGCCAGGTCCTGGCGAATGGCGGCGTACGGCGTTTTGACGTGCAGTTCCCTGCCGCGCAGGAAAAGACGGCCCGATTTTTTCGGCGCAGCGCCGAACACCGCGTCCATCAGTTCGCTGCGCCCCGCGCCCACAAGCCCCGCAAAACCCAAAATCTCGCCCTCGTGCAGCCGGAACGATACGTCCTGCACCTTGCCGTCGGGCGTGGAAAGGTTTTGTACCTCGAACAGCGTTTTGGCATCGTCAAAAACGTCGGGCGCGTCCGGATGCTGGTAATTTTTCTGAATCTGCCGGCCGACCATCATCGTCACAAGGTCGTCCGCCGTCACGTCGCGCACATCGTGGGAGCCGACGTTGGCGCCGTCCTTGAGTACAGTCACACGGTCCCCGATTTCCAGAATCTCTCCGAGCTTGTGGGAAATAAACACAATGCCCTTGCCCTGCTCGCGCAGCTTGCGAATCACGGAAAACAGGTGCTCGACCTCGCGCGAAGTCAGCGACGCGGTCGGCTCGTCCATAATCAGCACGCGGCTTTCGACGGCAAGCGCCTTGGCGATTTCGACCTGCTGCTTTTCCGAAATGCTCAAGCATTCGACCGGCGTGCGCACGTCGCGGGAAAGCCCGACGGTGGCCAGCAGCGCCTCGGCCCGGCTGCGCATGGCGGCGTGGTCAACCGTTGAAAACGGGCCCGTTTTCCGCACGGGCAGGCGGCCGACAAAGAGGTTTTCGTAAATGGAAAGCGTCGGAATTACGCTGAGCTCCTGATAAATGACGCGGACCCCGAGCTTATCGGCGTCGCGCGGGGTCAGGCGGTCGTACGTTTTGCCGTCGAGCACAATCGTGCCGGAGGTAGGCGTGTAAACGCCGCTTAAAATTTTCATCAGGGTCGATTTTCCCGCGCCGTTTTCGCCGAGCAGCACATGCACCTCGCCCGCGCGCACGTCGAACGACATGTCCGCCAGCGCCGTTACGCCCGGAAACACCTTGCGCACATGCTGCATTTCCACCAACGGCTGTGTTTGCATGGCTCGCGCCCCCTTTCGTTGCATTTGCGGTTCATGCTTTTGGCGATAGTATTTGACGCGGGCGCGTCGTTATGCGCCGTTTTGCAAAAAGCGGCGGCGGCGTAAAAATTTTCGTGTTCGGCCCAAAAATCCAAGATTGAGGTTGACAGCAAAAACCTGCAAGATTATAATGAAAAGGAAGTCAGACCGCATTTCAAGCGCACAAGGACGGGCAAAGGAAAGCGGCCGGGCTTTTTATCTTTTCAAAACGCGGCGCTTTTTTGGCGCGGCGGAAAACGGGGGACGGACATGGAAAACATCGGCTACTACAACGGAAAAACAGCGCCCATTGCGGAAATGATGATTCCGATGGGCGATCGAAGCGTCTATTTCGGCGACGGCGTGTATGATGCGACCTATTCGGTCAACCATATCATCTTTGCACTGGAGGAGCATCTGGACCGCTTCTATAACAGCTGCCGGCTTTTGGATATTCCGGCGCCGATGCCGCGCGACGAGCTGCGCGCGACGCTTTACGACTGCGTGCGAAAAGTGGACGACCCCGACCAGTTCGTTTACTGGCAGTGCACGCGCGGAACGGGGATTCGCGACCATGCCTTCCCTGAGGGAAGCAGCAACCTGCTCATTTACTGCCGCCCCTGTAAGATGAAGGACATGAACGAGCGCTACCGGTTGATTACGATGGAAGACAAGCGCTTCTTTTACTGCAACGTCAAAACGCTCAACCTGATTCCGAGCGTTTTGGCCAGCCAGCGCGCCAAGCAGGCCGGCTGCCAGGAGACGGTGTTCCACCGCGGCGACCTGGTCACGGAGTGCGCACACTCCAACGTCTCCATTCTCAAAGACGGCGTGTTCATCACGCACCCGCTGGACGACCTTGTGCTGCCGGGTATTTCGCGCAAGCACCTGCTGGAAATCTGCCGGGAAAAGGAAATCCCCGTGGAAGAGCGGGACTACACGCTGGAGGAGCTGCGCACGGCCGACGAAATCATCGTTTCCTCCTCCGGCGCGCAGTGCATGGCGGCGTGCGAGCTGGACGGGCAGCCCGTCGGCGGCAGGGACCCGATGCTTTTGCAGATTCTGCAGGCCGCCTGCCGCGCCAAGGTGCGCCGGGAAACGGCGAACGCATAACGGAGGCGCCCTATGACACAAAAGGAATTGACCGACTACAACATCGGGCAGAATCTGGACTGGATTGCCAACCTCGACCCGCGCGGGTACGGCGTTTGCCGGATTTTATACGACGCGGCGCGCCGGTATACCGGCGAACCGCTGAGCCTGCACGCGGCCAAGGTGCTGTGCGAGCATGTGGGCGCGGGCGACCTCGTCTATATTCTGACCGGCTTTGTCCTGCTGGACAACCAAGCGGCGGAAACCGACGGCATTGTCGGCTCCATGCTGCTTTGCCGGGCGCTGGCACGCGCGTTCGGTGCCAAGCCCGTCATCGTCTGCCCGGAAGAAAACCTGCCGGCCGTACAGGCGTTGTCGCGCGTGGTCGGGCTGCATTTATACGAATCGATTGCCGAGACCCGCGAAAACCCCGTTTCCATGGCGGTGATTCCCTTCACCAAGGATAAAGCACAGGCCGCGCGCGAAGCGGAGGCGCTCCTGCAAAACGGGCTGCCCGCGGCGGTTGTCGCCATTGAATGTCCCGGGGAAAACGCGGTCGGCGAGTATCACAACTCCAAGGGCAGGCGCACCACGCCGCTGGAGGCGAAAACCGACGTTTTGTTTGAGCGGCTCAAGCAGGCGGGCGTGCCGGACATTGCCATCGGCGACCTCGGCAACGAGCTGGGAATGGGAACGCTGTCCGAGCAGCTTGCGCGGTACATTCCGCGCGCGGCAGAAGGGACCTGCGTTTGCGGCTGCGGCGGCGGGCTTGCCGCGCGTGTGGGCGCGACGCACCTGATTACCGCGACTGTTTCGGACTGGGGCTGCTATGCGCTGATGGCCGCCCTTGCGTATCTGCAAGAGGACATAGAGATTTTCCACGACGCCGACCTGGAGGCCGAAGCGCTTACGGCGGCGGCGCGCAGCGGCATGGTGGACATGTACGGATGGACCATACCGGCCATTGACGGCTTTGACCTGCAAACGAACCGGTCGGTCGTGACGATGATGCGCGAATGCATCCGCTACGCGCCGAAGCTGCGGGAAACGTGCCGGGAATGGTTTGACGAAACGCTGGCGCTCGGTTATTTTGAAACCGTCTGAGCGAAGCGGCGTTTGAAAGGAGGCGGCCGCATGGAACGGCCCGTGATCCGGCGCAGCGGCGACTGCGCGCTGGTCGTGCAATTCGGCACGGCGATTGACGAAGAGGCAAACGCCCGCGTACAGGCGCTGCACCGCGCCGTGCGTGAACGCGGAGTATTCGGCGTGCGCGCGTGCATTCCGGCGTTTTGCTCGCTGACCGTCCAGTTCGACCCGACCCTGATTTCCGGGGCGCGGCTTGCAAAAAAGCTGCTGCACCTTTGCGGCCGGCTGCAAATCTCGGCGGCACAGAAAAAGACCGTTATCGAAGTGCCCGTGCTGTATGACGGAGCGGATCTCGCGGACGTCGCCGCCTACACGCATCTGACCGAGGACGAGGTCGTGCGTCTGCACACCGGGCGCGACTACCGCATTTACATGCTTGGATTTCTGCCGGGGTTCGTGTATCTCGGCGGGATGGACGAACGGCTGTTCTGCCCGCGGCTGGACACGCCGCGCACCAGGATTCCCGCGGGCGCCGTGGGCATCGGCGGCGAGCAGACCGGCATTTATCCGCTGGCCTCCCCCGGCGGCTGGCGGCTGATCGGCACAACGCCCATCCGGCCCTTTGACCCCGCGCGAAATACGCCCGTGCTGTTTTCGGCGGGCGAATATATCCGGTTTGTTCCCGTCGAGCAGGCGGAATTTGACGACATCCAAAAGCAGGCCGCGGCGGGCGCTTACACCTGCCGCAGAACGGAGGCGGACGCATGAGCATACAGGTCCTCGCGCCGGGCGCGCTGTGCACCGTACAGGACGGCGGGCGGCTTTTGGGACTGCACCTCGGCTTCAACGCCTCCGGCGCCATGGATATGCGCGCGTTTCGCCTGGCGAACGCCCTGGTGGGCAATTTCACCGACGAAGCCGTCCTGGAAATGGCGATGGCCGGCGGGCGGTTTCGCTTTACCGCGCCGTGCGCTTTCGCCGTGACCGGCGCCGACATGCAGCCGCGCCTTTGCGGCGAGCCGGTTCCGATGTATGAGACCTGCTACGCCGCCGCCGGCGACGAGCTTGCTTTTTCCGCCGCAAGGACCGGCGTTTATGCGTATCTGGCGTTTGCGGGCGGAATAGACGTACCGATGCTGCTGGAAAGCCGCTCGACCAACCTGAAATGCGGCCTCGGCGGCTTGGGCGGACGCAGGCTCCAGGCGGGCGACAGCCTTCCGCTTGCTTCGGCGGCGTATCAACCGGCCGACACGCCGCATATGCGCGTCCCGGCGGAAAGCTATGCCGGGCAGGACGCCGTTCTCCGCGTCGTACTCGGTCCGCAGGACGATGCGTTTACCGAAGCGGGGCTCGCCACCTTTTTGTCGCAGCCCTACCGCGTCACGGCGAACACCGACCGCATGGGCTGCAAGCTGGACGGCGCGCCGATTGCATACCGGGACAAGGTGGACATTGTTTCGGACGGGATTGTGTTCGGCAGCATCCAGGTTCCGCCCGCCGGCACGCCGATGGTGCTGCTGGCCGACCGGCAAACCACCGGCGGCTATGCCAAAATCGCCACGGTTCTGCAGGTCGACCTGCCGCTGCTTGTGCAGCGAAAACCGGGCGACACGGTCCGCTTCCGGGCGGTTTCCGCGAGGAAAGCCGAACAGCTTTACAGGAAAGAGCAGCGCGCCTTTGACCGCCTGCTGGTCAATTACGGAAAGGGGATGCTCCGATGAACGAATACGCACACGCCGCACCCGCCGCCGTGCGGGAGAAAATCCGCGCGGGCGCGCTTACGACGCAGACCTCCGGCATGTGCCTGGGATACGCGCAGGCCAACCTCGCCGTTCTGCCGAAAGCCCTCGCCTACGATTTCCTGCTGTTTACGCAGCGCAACCCGAAGCCCTGCCCCATTTTGGAGGTGTCCGACGTCGGCGACCCGTTCTTAAAGACGATTGCAAAGGGCTGCAACATCGCGTCCGACATCCCGAAATACCGCGTGTACCGCAACGGCGAGCTTACCGAAGAGACAGAAAACGTCGAACACCTTTGGCGCGACGATTTGGTGGCGTTCCTCATCGGCTGCTCCTTTTCCTTTGAATCCGAGCTGCTGGAGGCGGGCGTTTCGGTCCGGCACATTGAAGAGGGAAAAAACGTCCCCATGTACAAAACAAACATCCCCTGCGTACCGGCGGGCGTGTTTTCGGGCAACATGGTCGTCAGCATGCGGCCCCTGCCCTATGACCAGGTTGTAAAGGCGGTCAACATTACAGCCTCGATGCCGCGCGTACACGGTACGCCCGTGCATATCGGCGACCCGGCGGCGATTGGGATACGGGATCTTTCCAAGCCGGATTTCGGCGACGCGGTCACCGTGCGCCCCGGGGAAACTCCGGTGTTCTGGGCCTGCGGGGTCACGCCGCAGTCTATCGTGATGCACTCCCGACCGGAATTCTGCATCACCCACGCGCCGGGACACATGCTGATTACCGACATCAAAAATACGGACTTGAAATTTTAGGGGGCGGCAACATGGCAAAAATAGATTTGAACTGCGACATGGGCGAGAGCTTCGGCGCTTACACCATTGGACAGGACGCGGCTGCAGCGGCGTATATCACCTCCGCCAACGTCGCCTGCGGGTTCCATGCGGGCGACCCGGCGGTCATGGCCGATACCGTCGCGCTGCTCAAATCGCACGGCGCCGCGGTCGGCGCGCACCCGGGCTTTCCGGATTTGCTGGGCTTTGGGCGGCGCAATCTGTCCGCTTCGCCGAAAGAGGTCAAGCAGTACGTCCAGTATCAAATCGGGGCTCTGGCCGCATTTTGCCGCGCGCAGGGGCTGCGGCTGCAGCACGTCAAGCCGCACGGCGCGCTTTACAACATGGCCGACCGGGACGAGGCGCTGGCCCTGGCCGTCTGTGACGCCATCGCCGAGCTCGACCCCGGCCTTATCCTGCTTTGCCCCGCCTGTGGCAAAATGCACGCCGCCGCCGAGGCGCACGGCCTGCGGACGGCCTGCGAGGTATTCGCGGACCGCGCCTATCTCGAGGACGGCGCGCTGGTGCCGCGCACGCAGCCGGGCGCGATGATTACCGACGAAGACGAGGCGATTGAACGCGTCATCGGCATGGTGCAAAACGGCCGGGTGCGCGCTGTCACCGGCAAGGAGATTGCCGTCAAGGCGGACTCCGTCTGCGTACACGGCGACGGGGAAAAGGCGCTGGCCTTTGTACGCAAAATTCGCGCGGTGCTTGAAAACGCCGGCATTACGCTGGCGCCGCTTTCGGAGATCGTATAAAGAAGGTATAGACTATGGAGCTTCCCATGCGCGTTTACGCCCAGGTGGATTTGGACGCCATTCGGCAAAACATACGGGCCGTCCGAAAAAAAGTCGGGCCGGACGTCAAAATCATGGCGGTTATCAAAACGGACGCTTACGGCCACGGCGCAACGCCCGTTGCAAGGGCGCTTGCGGACCTTGCCGACGCGTTTGCCGTCGCCACGGCCGAGGAGGCCGTCGCGCTGCGGAAAGACGGCGTCGAAGCACCGATTTTGGTGCTGGGGGTCGTATTTGCGCCGGATTTCCCGCTGCTTTTGGACTACGACATAACAAGCACGGTCTTTCAATACGAAACCGCCGCCGCGCTTTCCGCCTGCGCTGCAGGCCGGGGCAAGCAAGCGCGCGTACACCTGAAGGTGGACACCGGCATGGGCCGCATCGGGCTGCAGCCGAACGAAGAGGGCCTGCGGGAGGCCTGCCGCATCGCCGCGCTGCCCGCGCTCCGGCTGGACGGCGCGTTTACCCACTTTGCCTGCGCGGATATGGCAGACAAGGCCAGCCGCAACCGTCAGGCCGCCGAATTTGTACGGTTCCTCGACGCGCTGCAAAAGGCGGGCGTCTCCCCGCCCCTTTGCCACATGTGCAACAGCGCGGACATCATCGACACAAGCAGCGGCTTTCTCGATATGGTGCGCAGCGGCATTATGACCTACGGGCTGTATCCGTCCGACGAGGTGGACAAGGCCGGCTTTCCGCTTCGGCCCGCCATGGCCCTGAAAAGCCATGTGGCGTTTGTCAAGACGGTGGAGGCGGGCTTCCCAGTCAGCTATGGCTCGACCTTTGTGACAAACAGGCGCACGGTCATAGCGACCATACCCGTCGGCTACGGCGACGGGTACCCGCGGCTGCTTTCCAACCGCGGGCGCGTGCTCATCCGCGGGCGGTTCGCCCCCATTCTCGGGCGCGTGTGCATGGATCAGTTCATGGTGGACGCAACCGACATTCCGGGCGTGCAGGCGGGCGACGAGGTCACGCTTGTCGGCCGGGACGGAGACAACTGCATCCCCGTAGAAGAGCCGGCGGCGCTTTCGGGCCGGTTCAACTATGAATTCTGCTGCGACATCAACAAGCGGGTGCCGCGGGTGTATCTGCAAGACGGGCAAGTGTCCGAAATTGTGGACCTTTTGATTTGACAACCCTTCCGTTTCCCCGTAGAATAGAAAATGCGGGAATCGAAAAACCGCAACGCAGACAAAAGAGGAGGGCTTATGGATTTCCATTCGTTTGACGCGTTCAACGCGGGTGTAAAGGCCGGCGGCTTGCGCAACCGCAGCGAAATACGGCTGCTGGTCTGTTACCTTTTAAGCGCCATTGACGCGCCCGTTGAAAAGGACGTGCTGGTCAACGCCGTTATCGGCGAAGGCCTCGCCAATTTTTTTGAGCTCAATGAAGCGATTGACGAGCTGCTGCACACGGGCAACGTGCAGGCTGCTGACGGCGACGCCGAAGCGCTGACCGTAACCGACGACGGCCGCCATTCCGCGGAGCTTTTGGAGACGACGCTGCCGCGTTCGGTGCGCGAACAGGCGGTCAACGCGACCCTGCGGCTCATGAAGCTTGCGCGCAACCGCCGCCAGAACCATGTGCAGATTGACGCGCTGCCCGACGGCGGCTGCAACGTCACCTTCCTTTTGGAGGACGAAAAAACGGAATGGATGCGCTTAACGGTGTATGTCGCGGACCGGCTGCAGGCCGAGACCGTGCGCAGCAACTTTTTAGAAGACCCCGTCCGGCTGTACGCAAGCATCCTCGACGCGCTGACAAAGCCGCCGGAAAGCGAATAACGCGTCCAAAGCCATAGCAAAAAAAGAAAAGCGGGAGGCCGAAGGCCTCCCGCTTTTGTGTTGCTCATCCGTTTTAGTCTTCCTTGAACACGCCGTCGAACAGCGGCAGCTTGGACATTTTCATCACGGCGCTGAACAGCCGCCCGCCGAGCACCGGCATAATCCGGCCAAAATAATTCATGAACGCGGCGTCCTTGCCGAACACCATCAGCTCGCGCTGGTTGCCGACGCCGTGCATAATAAGCTTGACCATCTTGTCGCAGGAGGTGCTGACCATGTTGAGCATCTTCTGCGCCTTTTCGTCGGAAGAGCCCTGGTTGCGGAAAATATCGGTCTTGGTAAAGCCCGGGCAGACGCGGTTTGCGGGGATGCCGGCGGAAGGACTTAAGGCCGGGCCCCGGGAAAACAGGAAATGCGGCCCCTGATAGTACAGGGTATGGGCGGAAGGATAGCCTGCGGCGGGGATCCCTTTTTGAAGATAGGAAGCACCGGTATAGGCGTTGTGCGGCGCTTTCCGGTCGCTGGTCCGGTAGAACGCCGTTCCTTCCATCCGGGTGCCGTCCAGGTGATTGACCTGGGGAAGGTCGTAGTAGGTTTTTACGTACAGGTCCGGCCCGCCGTAGTGGATGAAAATGGGATCATACTCGCAGGCCCAGTGGATGAAATAATCCCGGCAGCTGCGCAAAGGGCCGATCCGCGTCAGGGAATCGTACTGTTCGAAAACCGCCATGAGCCGTGTGACGCTGCCCTCCGCATAGGCTTCATATACAATATCGGCGCAGGAAAGCCCGGACTGGGGCTGTGCGGCGGCAGAGTTGTCATACATCACCGCAAGGGGACGGCGGGCATAAACCGTATCGGAAACCACAAGCCCGGTAAGGTCGCTGATTTTCCCTGTAGGGACAGCGGACGAGGGGGCAGATGCCGCGGGGGCGGAAACTGCCGCCGCCCGGGCGTCCGGGCCTGGAAACAAACACAAAAATCCGGCTGCCAGGATGCAGCATGTAAAAGTGAGTAGTCTTTTTTTCATCGTTACCTCCATGTCGGGCGCATTTTTCCGTCTTGATTGCCGCCTTCTTTCTTTCCACTATAGACTGCCGTCGGTGCCCTGTCAATGCAAACGGCCAATGAAAACGGGCGCTTGTGATTCCGGACGAACCATATTATAATGATAGAAGCCTGACCGCAGGAGGGGGCGATGGCGCCGTCTGCGAAAAAGCGGGCAGGGAAAACGGATGCAAAGATGAGGGAAAGCAGATGAACTGGGAAGACAACGTAAGAAAAGTAGTGCCCTATACGCCGGGAGAACAGCCTTCTTACCGGAAGATGATCAAGCTCAATACCAACGAATGCCCCTATCCGCCCTCCCCGAAGGTGCGGGAGGTCCTGCAAAACTTCGACGCAGACCGGCTTCGGCTGTATCCGGATCCTGCGGCGTCGGAGCTGGTGGAAGCGCTGGCGGCGCGCTGCGGTCTGAAAAAGGAACAGATTTTTGTGGGCGTTG
>CASGAS010000048.1 GCA_949299505.1 uncultured Eubacteriales bacterium | reverse complement strand
TGGGGCTGCCCATGGCGCTGCAGCTTTCAGTAACGGCAGTGGGCTCGATGATTCTGCAAAGCGCGGTCAACCGGTTCGGGGAATTCGCCGTCGCCGCCGTCACGGCGGGCTCGCGCGTGGAAAATATCGTCAACGTCACCATGTCGGCGCTCGGCGTGTCGCTTTCGACCTTTACCGCCCAGAACCGCGGCGCAAAGCTCTATGGCCGCATCCTCTATTCCGTGCGGCGCATCTTTCTTTTGGACCTTGCCATTTCGCTTTTCGCCTCGCTGTTTTTGTGGTTCTGCGGGGAGGCGGTCTGCTCGATTTTCCTCAAAGATTCCGCCGAACAGATTTTGCCGCTGTGCGAAATATACCTGCGCACCCTCGCCTGCTTTTACTGGGCGCTGGCGGTCCTGTTCGTGTTCCGCAACTTTCTGCAGGGGCTCGGCTACGGCTACACCTCGGTGCTCGCGGGCGCGGCGGAGCTTGTCGGCCGGGTGCTCGTCGCCTTCGTTTTGGCGGGCCGGTTCGGGTTTTCCGCCGTCTGCCTTGCCGGACCGATGGCCTGGATGCTCGCCGACCTCCCGCTTTTGTGCGTCTACTTTCAAAAACGGCGAAAGCTCAGGCTCGCCGCCAAAGCCGAAGCTAAATAAAAAACGCCTCCCCGGCATGGGAGGCGTTCGTTTTTTGGTTTA
This sequence comes from uncultured Eubacteriales bacterium, assembly GCA_949299505.1. GTDB lineage: Bacteria > Bacillota > Clostridia > Oscillospirales > Acutalibacteraceae > Fimenecus. The sequence continues at coordinate 11,580 of CASGAS010000048.1, read as the reverse complement.
TTCCGTTTCAGGCGTTTCAATCCCGCAGCACCAGGTCGCAGTCCTCAATCTCGACGCCGTCAATGTCCGACAAAAACAGCTTGATTTGCCGGTAGCCGTAGGCCTTGACCGAAAAATCCTTGAAGCGTTCGGTAAGGCGCGTGTTGACCTCGCCGATGTTCATGCGCTTGCCGCGGCTTTTTTGCAGAAGCGACTTGACAAACGCCTCTATCTCCCCGCGGCGCACGGAGCGCTCCTCGCAAATGCAGAGGTTGTGCGCGCCGTCGAGGACCACGCGGAAGCTCGAAAAAGACTTTAAGAAATTGGAGAACTTTGAAAAGCCGTAGTTGCGCTCGTCAAAATCCGGGAACTTGCGCTGCAAATATTCCTTGACCACGCTGATGAGCACGCGCGAGCCCGCTTCGCCGCGGGACAGCATCGAAAGAATCTCCTCTTCAATCTGCAAGCGCGGCGTAATGCTGCTTTCCGCGCCGGAAGCGGGTTCGTCGTCCGTTTTGCCGCTCAAGACGTCAAGGTAGCGAAAGGAATCGCAGGCGTTGACAAAGGCCTTGGGGGTTTTGCTTTCGCCCATGCCCACAACCTGCTTGCCGCTTTCGCGCAGCCGCACGGCAAGGCGCGTAAAGTCGCTGTCGCTCGACGCCAGGCAGAACACGTCCACCGTGTCGCGGTAGAGGATGTCCATCGCGTCGATAATCATGGCGGAATCCGTCGAGTTTTTGCCGACGGTGTTGGCAAACTGCTGCATGGGCTGAATGGCGTATTCCGGCAGGACCGCTTTCCAGCCCTTGACGTCGTCGCGCGTCCAGTCGCCGTAAATGCGCTTGACCGTCACGGTGCCGATGGATTTCAGCTCGTCAAACACCGTTTCAACGTAGCGCGGGGAAATGTTGTCCGAATCAATTAAAAGCGCGATGTTGCGGTTTGTATTTTCCATATGCGTTTCCTTTTCCAAGATGTTGCGAATAGTAGTATACCATTTTCCCGCTGCATTTGCAAATCCGGGTGATTTTGCTTGACGCGGGGCATATTCTCTGGCATAATTTACGAAAGAGGCGTTTTCATTTTGGAGTTTTGCACGAGAACCGCCAAAATCGTTCAAAAGGGAAAGGGTTGGGTGTGCATCTATGGCGAAACTCAGAAAAAAGGGTAAAAGGGTCTTAAAGGTGCTTATTGCAATTGTCTGTCTGCTGCTTGTGTTCGCGCTCGTCTGCACGGGACTTTCGTTCGGCAACGCCAAAAAGGCCAAGCCCGCCGTGCCGGAAAACGCGCTGGCGGCAGCCGCTGTGTCCGTTGACGGCGGCGAGCAAAAGGGCGACGGCTTCACCGGGGAAGCGAGCGCCGTGTACACGGCGGAATTCGCCGTCCCCACGACGCTCGACACCGTCATTTTAGAGGAGAAAGGCGCCAACGTCTATGGCTTTACGATTGAAGCCGAGGTAAACGGCGTGTTCCAAACGGTCCACGCGCAGGATGACCGCATCGGCGAGTACCGCTACTGCGCATTCCCCGCGGTTGAGGCGACGGCGCTGCGCGTAACGGTGCAGGACGCCGACGCGCCGTTCACCATCCGGAGCATTTCCGCCGGCGCCGCCGAGCGCCGCGCAACGGACGATTTCCGCGTGACGGCGTATGTCACGGCGCCGACCGCCTACGACCGGGAGGGTCTGCTTGCGCGCGCGGGCAGCTTTGACGTTATCACCGACGTAATTTTGATAAGCTCGGTCTATTTCACCGCGGACGGCACGCTGACCTACGCCGGCGTGGACGACGGAAACGGCGGGACCGTGGACGGCCTTGTGGTGCTGGAAACCGCGCTCAAGAATCTGCGCGACGCCATCGGCGAACGAGACGTGCGCATCCACTGCACCCTTTTGGGACCGGACGCGCCGGAGGGGACGCCGGAGGGCGACCAGGCGAAAGCCAAGTGCGACCAGCATAACCTCGCGTTTTCCGACAACCGCGACACGCTGATTCAGAACATTTTGCAGCTCGCCGAGGACTATGATTTCGACGGCATCTATTTCGATTACGAATACCCGCAGCGGTTTAAGGACTGGTTCGCATACAGCCGCTTTTTGTCCGCGCTGAAGGCGGCGTTCGACGGCGAATACCAGCTCGGCGCGGCGATGCCCGTCTGGAAAAACCTGTGGGAAATGCTGCTGATTCGGCCGCTGGATATTGCCGAGGTCATGAGCTACGACAGCTTTGACGCGGACGGCTACCATGCCAATTTCGCCGCAACGGCCAGCGGCATTACGGAAAAATATTTGAGCCTCGGCTTTTCGGCAAGCAAGCTTGACCTTGGGATGCCCTTCTATGCGCGGCCGACGGACGCGGGCGCGTACTGGTACTCCTATTCGGGCGACGCCGGGCAGCTTGGCAAATACCAGAACGTGGCCGAGGGCGCGCTTGCGGGCAGCCCCGAAACCGAAGGCGAAAACGTACCCGACCGCTACTACAACGGCTGGCAGATGGTCTACGACAAAACCGCCTACGCCATGGACGCGGGCCTTGCCGGCGTGATGGTCTGGCATTACGCCTGCGACTTGCCGTATGAAAACGAATTGTCGCTGTTTAACGCGATGGGGCAGGCCATTGCCGACCGGTCGGCGCAGGCATAACCCCACAAGCTTTTCAGAGGAAACATGCATATAAAGGATTGTATTACCCTGTCGGATGTATTTGCGCCGCAGCTTTACGCCGATATGCAAAAGACCGACTGGGGCGTGCTGTTTTGGGCGGACGACAACCCAACGCAGCATGACGCGAACCACGCGGTCATACTGGACGACGCGCGTTTTTCAGAAGCGCTCTGCGCCATTCGGACGTTTTACCTGCAAAAAGGGCGGGACGCGCGCATATACCTGTTGGACAAACAGGGCGAACGCTTTTCCAAAACGCTTGCAGACGCGGGCTTTTGCCTGTATTCCTGCGGCGAATTCCATCACTTTTTGCTGACGGAGGAAAACCGCATCCCGAAAACCGATTTTCTGGAAATCCGCGCGCTGGCCGACGCTTCGGACATAACCGATTTGCTGCTGGAAAACCTGTACGGTATGTATATGGAGGAAGACGCCGGCACCATCCCCCGGATGCGCCGCCTGCTTACGCGCTGCGTCCGAAATCCGCTGTGCCGCGTTTATGTCGGATATTACGAGGGCGCGCCCGCCTGCATCGCCATGGCGGCGGATTCGCCCTACGGCATGACCTTTTTCGACCTTGTGGAAACAGCGCAGAAATTCCGCTGCCGCGGCTTTGCGCGCGAGCTTATCTCCTTTATGGTGTCCCGGGTGACAAGGCCGGCCTTTCTCTATTCCGAAAACCCCGTCGCCATCCGCATTTACGAGCAGGCGGGATTTCGCAGGCTCGACTGCGGCGACGCGGTATCGCACCGCGCCGTTTACTCAAAATAAATTCCGTTTGGAGGTTCTCCTATGCCCTTTATCCATATCAGCACAACCGAAGCGATTTCCGACGCCAAAGCGGACGCGCTTAAGGCGCATTTGGGCAAAGCCGTCTCGCTTTTGCCGGGCAAAAGCGAGACATACTTGATGGTGCGCCTGGACGGCGGCTGCAAACTGTATTTCGGAGGAACAAACGACGCGCCCGCAGCGATGTGCGAGGTAAGCGTGTTCGGCCGCGCGGGCCGCGCGGCGTGCGACGCGCTGACCGCGAAGGTCTGCGAAATCCTGTCCGAAACGCTCGGCGTCGCGGCCGACCGGTGTTACGTCAAATTCATGTTCACCGACACCTGGGGCTTTGCGGGCGGCCTGTTCTAACCAAAGCAAAGCGCAAAAATACCCGGCGGCCAAAACGGCTGCCGGGTATTTGTTTGGAAACGATATGCAGCTTAAGCGTCCGTATCCTTTTCGTCGCGGCGGCCGCGCTCGAAAATGGACTTGCGTTCCTCAGGCTCCTGCTCAAGGTCGGGCTTGGGAAGAATTTCCACCTTGACCTTGCCGATGCGGCGTTCCTCGACGTTCAGAACCGTAAAGCGCACGTGCGCATACTCGACCGTGTTCATTTCGCCGTCCTTCGGCAGAAAGCCCAGACGGCTGATGATAAACCCGCCGAGCGTATCGTAATCCCCGTCTGGGAACTCAATGCCGAGCTGCTCGGCGACCTCCTCGAGGTCTGTAACGCCGTCCATGGTAAAGGTCGTCTCGTTAATTTTGGAGATTTCCTCGTCCTCGTTGTCGTATTCGTCCTGGATGTTGCCGACAATCGCCTCGACAATATCCTCAAGCGTCACAAGGCCGGCCGTGCCGCCGTATTCGTCCACGACAATCGCCATCTGGATATGCTTTTCCGTCAGCTCCGAGAACAGCGCGCCGCAGCGCTTGGTCTCCGGCACGAAATACGCTTCGCGCATGAAATCCTTGATGCCCTTTGTCTTCGGCAGCGACGAACCGACGTATTTCAGCAGGTCCTTGATGTACAGCACGCCGACAACATTGTCTGGGTCCTCCTCATAAACCGGGATGCGCGAGTAGCCCTCCTTAATGGAAAGCTCGAGCACCTCGGAAAGCGAATCCTCAATATCCACACACGCCATATCGGTCCGATGCGTCATGATGTCCGCCACGTCGATGTCGTCGAATTCAAAGATGTTGTTGATCATCTCTTTCTGGACGTCTTCAATAACGCCCTTCTCCTGCCCGACGTCGACCATCATGCGGATTTCCTCTTCCGTGACGGGCTCCTCGTCGGCGTTCGGGTCCATCCCCAAAAGCCGCACGACGGCGTTCGTCGAAACCGAAAGCAGCTTGACAAACGGAAGGCAAATCTTATTGATGACAAGCAAAATGGGCACCACGGCAAACGAAACCTTTTCCGGCTTCTGCATGGCAATCTTCTTCGGGGCAAGCTCGCCCAGAACAAGGGAGAAATACGACGTGATAAACGTGATAAGCACGGTGGAAACGCCGCTGATCACGCCCAGCGGCACCACATTGGCGATTGCGGTCCCCGCAAGTGCATCCGTCAGCATGGTCGCAAAGCTCTGCGCCGCCGTAGCGGAGGTCAAAAAGCCTGCTAACGTCACGCCGATTTGGATGGTCGACAGGAAATTGCTGGAGTTGGCCGTCAGTTTTTTCACCTGACGCGCTTTTTTGTGCCCCTCCTCGGCGAGCTTGTCAATCTTCGCGTCATTCAAAGAAATGATCGCGATTTCCGACATCGCAAAGAAAGCGTTGAGCATCGTGAGCACAAAAAGCAATACGAGCTTCAGTATAATATTCCCGGGGTCTGCGTCGTCCATATAGGTTGTGGACTCCTTTCACAATAAATTACCGTATAGTATATACGATTTTGCGAAAGAAGTCAACGCCCCGCGCGCAGATTTCCGGCAAGCGCGGCAAAGGCCGGTTTTTCGGTCGCAAATTTTGCAAAAATTTCGGGAATTCGGCAGGTTTTTCATCGGATTTTATATTTACACCAAAGGCAGAACGTGCTACAATAATTTCGTATGCGGCCGGGCGTTTTGTTCGGCAAAAGGGGCGGTTTTGCTCCCTTTCAAGCTACTTATCCATCAAGGAGGAAATATCATGGCAGAAACGAAAAAGCCCATCGTCGCGCGCAAGGCGAAGTCGATGGACGGGAACAATGCCGCTGCGTATGTCTCCTACGCGTTCACGGAGGTGGCGGGCATTTACCCGATCACGCCTTCTTCGCCGATGGCGGACTATGTGGACCAATGGTCGGCGCAGGGGCAGAAAAACATTTTCGGCACGACGGTGCGCGTGGCGGAAATGCAGTCTGAAGCGGGCGCCGCAGGCACCGTGCACGGCTCTCTTGCAGCCGGCGCGCTGACCACGACCTACACCGCGTCGCAGGGCCTTCTTCTGATGATCCCGAATATGTACAAAATCGCCGGCGAGCTGCTGCCGAGCGTGTTCCATGTTTCGGCGCGCTGCGTGGCGTCGCACGCGCTCAACATCTTCGGCGACCACTCCGACGTGTACGCCTGCCGCCAGACCGGCTTCGCGATGCTTGCGGAAACGAACCCGCAGGAGGTCATGGACCTCGGCGCGGTCGCGCATCTGGCCGCCATTGAGGGCCGCGTGCCGTTCATCAACTTCTTCGACGGCTTCCGCACCTCGCACGAAATCCAGAAGATTAAGGTCTGGGATTACGCCGACCTCAAGGAAATGTGCAACATGGACGCCGTCCGCGCGTTCCGCAAGCGCGCGCTCAACCCCGAGCGCCCCGTCATGCGCGGCTCGCACGAAAACGGCGACATCTTCTTCCAGCACAGAGAGGCCTGCAACGCGTACTATGACGCCGTGCCCGCGGTTGTCGAGAAGTACATGGACAAGGTCAACGAAAAGCTGGGCACCGACTACAAGCTGTTCAACTACTACGGCGCGCCCGACGCCGACCGCGTCATTGTCGCCATGGGTTCCATCTGCGACGTCGCCGAGGAGGTCATCGACTACCTGACCGCGAAGGGCGAAAAGGTCGGCCTTGTGAAAGTCCGCCTGTACCGTCCGTTCAGCGTCAAGCATTTCGCGGACGCCCTTCCCACTTCCGTCAAGAAGATTGCGGTGCTCGACCGCACCAAGGAGCCCGGCTCCATCGGCGAGCCGCTGTTCCTCGACGTGGTTGCCGCGCTCGACGAAGCCGGCCGCACCGGCATTGAGGTCTGCGGCGGGCGTTACGGCCTCGGCTCCAAGGACACGCCGCCCTCGTCCGTATTCGCCGTGTACGAGCACCTCGAGAAAGACCATCCCGAGCGCCGCTTCACCATCGGCATCAACGACGACGTCACGCACCTGTCCCTGCCCGAAAAGCCCTCGCCCAACACGGCTGCGGAGGGCACCATCGAGTGCAAGTTCTGGGGCCTTGGCGGCGACGGCACCGTCGGCGCGAACAAGGACTCCATCAAGATTATCGGCGACCACACCGACAAATACGTCCAGGCGTACTTCCAGTACGACTCCAAAAAGACCGGCGGCGTGACGATTTCGCACCTGCGCTTCGGCGACAAGCCCATCAAGAGCCCCTACTATATCAACAAGGCGGACTTCGTGGCGTGCCACAACCCGTCCTACATTGAAAAGGGCTTCAAGATGGTCCAGGACGTCAAGCCCGGCGGCGTGTTCCTCATCAACTGCCAGTGGGATGCGGCGGAGCTTGCCGAAAAGCTCAACGCCGAAACCAAGCGCTACATTGCGCAGAACAACATCCAGCTTTACACCGTCAACGCGATTGACATCGCGGCCGAAATCGGCCTTGGCAAGCGCACCAACACGGTGCTGCAGTCCGCGTTCTTCTCCCTTTCCAAGGTGCTGCCCGAGGCGGAAGCCATCGGCTACATGAAGGAAAAGGCCCAGAAGTTCATGAAAAAGGGCAAAGAGATTGTCGAGATGAACGAAAAGGCCATTGACGCGGGCGCAACCGCCTATGTCAAAATCGACGTGCCCGCCGAGTGGGCGAACGCCGCCGACGAAGCGGCCGAAACCGCCGACAAGGGCGCGGCGAAGCTTGTCAAGATGGTCGATTCCATCATGAAGCCCGTCGGCAAGATGGACGGCGATTCGCTGCCCGTTTCCGCTTTCGTCGATCACGCGGACGGCACCTTCGAGCAGGGCGCTTCCGCTTACGAAAAGCGCGGCGTCGCGGTCATGGTGCCCGAATGGGATCCCAACACCTGCGCGCAGTGCAACAAGTGCGCGTATGTCTGCCCGCACGCGACCATCCGCCCGTATGCGCTGGACGCCGAAGAAGCGGCGAACGCCCCGGCCGTCGCGACGCTTGCGGACAAAAAGGGCAAGGGCAAGGACGTTTACAAGTACACGATGGCCGTCTCCCCCATGGACTGCATGGGCTGCGGCGTGTGCGTCGGCGTCTGCCCGACCAACTCCTTGAAGATGGTCCCGCGCGAATCGCAGGACGAAAAGCAGGCGGCGTTCGACTACATGGTCGAAAACGTCAGCGTCAAGGAAGACCTTGCGAACAACACCGTCATCGGCAGCCAGTACAAGACCCCGCTTCTGGAGTTCTCCGGCTCGTGCGCCGGCTGCGCCGAGACCTCGTATGCGCGCCTTATCACGCAGCTGTTCGGCGACCGCATGTATATCTCCAACGCGACGGGCTGCTCGTCTATCTGGGGCGGTCCCGCGGCGACCTCGCCGTACACCGTCAACAAGGACGGCCACGGTCCGGCCTGGGCCAACTCGCTGTTTGAGGACAACGCCGAACACGGCTACGGCATGCTGCTTGGTCAGAACGCCGTGCGCAACCGCCTGATTGACGAAGTCAAGGCCATTTCCGAAGCCGAAAAGGCGCCCGAGGCGGTCAAGGCGGCGTGCAGCGCGTATCTGGAAACCGTCGACGACGGCGAAAAGAACGCGGCGGCGACCAAGGCGCTCGTTGCGGCGCTGGAAGCGCTTGACTGCGACTGCGAAGCGCGCAAGGACATTCTGGACAACAAGGAATACCTTTCCAAGAAGTCCGTCTGGATCTTCGGCGGCGACGGCTGGGCCTATGACATCGGCTTCGGCGGCGTGGACCACGTTCTGGCGACGGGCGAAGATGTGAACATCATGGTGTTCGACACCGAGGTGTACTCCAACACCGGCGGTCAGGCGTCCAAGGCCTCCAACATCGGCCAGGTCGCGCAGTTCGCGGCGGCGGGCAAATCCGTTGCCAAGAAGAGCCTTGCCGAAATCGCCATGAGCTACGGCTACGTCTATGTCGCGCAAATCGCGATGGGCGCCGACCAGAACCAGACCATCAAGGCGCTTGTGGAAGCGGAAGCCTATCACGGCCCGTCGATCATCATCGCCTACGCCCCCTGCGAGATGCACTCCATCAAGGGCGGCATGGTCAACTGCCAGGCGGAAATGAAGCGTGCGGTGGACTGCGGGTACTGGAACATGTTCCGCTACAACCCGGCGCTCAAGGCCCAGGGCAAGAACCCGTTCACCATCGACAGCAAGCAGGCGACCGGCAGCTATCAGGACTTCCTGATGAACGAGGCGCGGTATTCTTCGCTGACCCGTTCCTTCCCCGAGCGCGCCAAGGCGCTCTTCCAGAAGTCGGAGGAAACGGCGAAAGCGCGCTACGCCCACCTGCTCAAGCTGCAGGAGCTGTACGCGCCCGACGCGGAATAACCCTTTTCAGCAATGCAAAAAGACCGTCCCGAAGCGATTCGGGGCGGTCTTTTCTTTTTCCATGTCTATTGACAAATTTCGCGGCATACACTACAATGAAACCAGAAATTCAAAGGAGGCTTTTGACGTGAAAACCTGTCCGAATTGTCAAGCGGCTCTGGGCGATACCGATCGGTTCTGCCATGTCTGCGGCGCGGCGGTGGAATCCGCCGCACCCGAACAGAATACGGCGGCGCAGCAAGGCGCGCCGGTCTATGGCAGCGCCCCGCAGGGCGGCTATCAGGCGCCGGTTAAATATTGCGAGCATTGCGGGAATCCCTGCGACATCCACGCCGCCGTCTGCTTAAAATGCGGCTGCGCGTTCGCCCCGCAAAAGGCCATAAAGCCCGACGTGCCCTCCATGTGGCTGCGCGTCGCCTGCTTCTTCATTCCGGTTTTGGGCCTTGTGCTGTATCTTGTCGAGCGCGACGAGCACCCCATCAGCGCCAAGGCATACGGGATGGCGGCGCTCATTTCCGTAATCGTCTATATCGTATGCATCATTTTGTGGGTCATCTTCATGTTCGTGCTGGTGGGCATCGGCGCAACCTCCGGCATCATGTACTACGCATCCATGCTGTAAACCGGCGCTGTGCTTTCCAAACAAGCAGAAGCGGGCGGTCGCCTTTCGGCGGCCGCCCGCATTGTTTTTGTTTATGCTTCTTCGGCCTGCGGCTCCAAAATGGAGTAGCCGCCATCCTTGCGGCGGTACACGACGTTCACCGCGCCCGTGTCCGCATTCAGGAACATGTAAAACGTGTGCCCGAGCATGTTCATCTGCAAAATCGCCTCGTCCGCGTTCTGGGGCCGCAGCTGCACGGTCTTGGTGCGGACAATGTCGTACTCCTCTTCCTCGGGCTCCGCCTGCGGCGTGTTGAACACCTCGTCAAACGAGACTTCGCGCAGCCGGCGTTCCAGCTTCGTCTTATTTTTCCGAATTTGGCGGATCAGCGAGTCCACGCAGGCGTCCAGCGCATCCTCCAGGTCCTGCGCGCGTTCCTGCGCCCGGAACAGAAAGCCGCCCTTCTGCAGGGTGATCTCCACAGCCTTGTCATTTTTTTCCACCGTGGCGGTGATTTTGGCGGTCGCCTCCGGCCCGAAGAATTTTTCCACCTTTTGCAGCTTCTTGGCCGCGTGCTCCTTGAAAGACTCTCTGGGCGTGCATTTTCTGCCGACGATGGTAATGTTCATGGAAACATCCCCTTCTTGTATAATTTCAAAAGCGGTGCCGCTTTTGTTTACAAGACCAGTATAGCACACTTTTGGCAAAGAATAAAGACGGAAATTGAATTTTTTGTGAATTTCTAATAGTTTTTACAAGGTCGCTTCCGCGTGCCGCGTCACATGGCAGCCAATGTTCACGGCTACGGGCAGCCCCGCAATGTGCGTCGGCGCCGTTTCAATGTTCACATAAAGTGCCGTCGTCCGGCCGCCAAAGCCCTGCGGACCTATGCCGAGCGCATTGATGCGCGCAAGAAGCTCCTCCTCCATATCCGCATAATACCCGTCGGGATTGCGCACGCTGCAGGGACGGCAGAGCGCCTTTTTGGCAAGGTAAGCGCATTGCTCAAAATCGCCGCCGAAGCCGACGCCGACGACCATCGGCGGGCAGGGGTTGCCGCCCGCGTCGCGCACAACCTGCACGACGAAATCCATCAAATCCTGCGGCGTGGCGCTCGGGGTAAACATGCGTAGCTGGCTCATGTTCTCACTGCCAAAGCCCTTGGGCGCGGCGACAATTCGGACCTTATCGCCCGGGACGATGCGCGTGTGCAGCACGGCCGGGGTGTTGTCGCCGGTATTGACGCGCCGCAGCGGGTCGCGCACCACGGATTTTCGCAGAAGCCCCTCGGTATACCCTTTTGCGACGCCGCGGTTCACCGCTTCCGAAAAATCGCCGCCAACCAGGTGGACGTCCTGTCCGACCTCGATAAACAGCACCGCCATACCGGTATCCTGGCAAATCGGAACGTCCAGCTCGCGCGCGGCGTCCAGGTTTTCGCACAAAGTCCCCATGATTTTTTTCGGCAGCGGCTCACTTTCCGCCGCCTGCGCCGCGGCAATGCGGCCGCACAGGTCCTGCGGCAGGACCTTGTTGGCCTCAATCAGCAGCCGCGCCACGGTGTTTTCGATTTCAGATACGTGCAGTTCGCGCATAACCGTTCCTTTCCAAACAAGGCGGGCAGGCGAAACCGCCTGCCCGCGCGCTTATCTTATCTTTTTTTGGAGTACGACCCGCGGCGGCCGCCGTCGGTCGCACGCTTTAAGTCGGAGATTTTCTCGTCGCTGACCTGCTTGAAGCGCGCCATCATGTCCTCAAAGGTGCGCGGCTCCTCGCGGTGCGTGTCGTTCCCGCGCCACACGTTCGGCGCGCTTTTCTGGCGGGGCGGACCGCTGCGGCGCGGACGCTCCTGCTTCCCCTCGG
>CASGAS010000047.1 GCA_949299505.1 uncultured Eubacteriales bacterium | reverse complement strand
GAAAGCGTTGACCCTTCCGAAAACTACAAAGGTACGGCGCTGGAGGGCTTAGACGCTTTTGAACGCCAGCTCAAGCGCTTCGACATCAAAATCCACGGGGCGGCAAGCGACTGCGTGGAAAAATTCTTCCAGACCTCTGACAGCGCGGCGCTGTTCCCGGAATATGTCGCCCGTGCCGTCCGCAAGGGGCAGGAAGAAGCCGACCTTTTGCCGTATATTGTCGCGTGCAAAACCGACATCAACGGTATGGACTACCGCACGATTGCTTCCGTGCCGACCGAATCCGAAAAAGAATTGCAGGAAACCGAAGAGGGTACTGCGATCCCCGAAACCAACGTCCACACCCAGGAAAATCTGGTGCAGCTGAAAAAGCGCGGCAGAATGCTGGTTGCGTCCTACGAAGCTTTGCGCTTCCAGAGACTTGACCTGTTCACGGTGACACTTCGCCAAATCGGCGCGTACATTGCGCGCACGCAGTTGAAAGACGCGGTCAGCGTCCTCGAAAAAGGCGACGGCAACAGCAACGAAGCGCCGGTGGTCGACATGGCGGGCGAAACGCTCACTTATAACGATTTGGTCGATTTCTGGAACACCTTTGACCCCTATCAGCTCAACACGATTGTTGCCTCCCCCGACATGGCGGCGGCCATTCTGAAGCTTTCTGAAATGCGCGACGGCACGGCGGGTCTTTCGTTCCACGGCACCGGCAAAATCGTCACCCCGCTCGGCGCAAATCTCTTAAAGAGCAGCGCTGTTCCGGCGGGCAAGCTTATCGGTCTTGACAAAACCTGCGCGCTCGAAATGGTCCAGGCGGGCGGCATTATGACCGAATACGACAAGCTGATTGACCGTCAGTTGGAGCGCGCCGCAATCACCCAGATTTCCGGCTTCGCAAAAATTTACACCGACGCGGCAAAGGTGCTCGCGTAAGGAGGCCGATTTATGATTGATGTGGTTGCCGTTTGCACCCATCTTCGCCGCTTTTCGGGGCTCGAACTCGACACACTCGACGAGGCGATGCCTATAGCGGCGGTGGCGTGCGCCGAATATTCCGAACGCCTCAAAGCCCCCGAATACGCCGACGAACCCGCGGTGATTGACGCGCTCGCGTGCGTTTGCCTTTACCGCCTTCGCCTGCGGGCTTCCGAAACGCTGAACGGTGAAACTTCCTATAAAGCGGGCGATGTTTCTGCTTCAATTAACCCGACGGCGGCGCTCGAAAGCGCCAAGCGGTTACAGGACTCGGCGCTTACAACCGCGGCACGCTTCTTTCGCGACGACGATTTTGTTTTCGAGCAGGTCGGCGCATGAACGGGGTGTTTCAAAAATACGGCCGCAGTGTCTTTCTTTCGGACGAGGGCTGGAACTCGCCGGTTTTTCGCGCGTTTTTACAGCCGCTGCGCTACAAAAACAAAATGTATTTGGAGGGCGCTTACACCGAAATCGGGCGTGACACAAGCGGGCTTTACTTATATATCGGGCCGCACGACCACGACTTAACCAAGCTTTCGAGAAAAGCGCGGATTACCGACGCCGACGGGAAAGCCTATCTCATTCAGCGTGCGGAAAAAATCTTAAAAGGCGACAAGCCCTATTATTTTTGGGCGGTCGTCAAAGAAGTTTGTGAGGTGAAATAAATGCTTGCAGCAAGCGGACATTTACAGCAGCTTGTCAGCGATTTTTCGGCGGACGAAGCTTTTTCGGACATCACCTTTACGCTGGCCTATGAAAACGACATCAAGCCCTACCCCGTGGAAAAGCCCATCCTCGCCTTTTCCGTGGACCGCGTGACCATCGGCGCGCAGCTTGTGCAGACCGGCGCAGACGGCGAACAGACCGTCACGCGCGACCGCCCCGTGGAGGGCGTCGTCAAGGTCAGCATTTTCGTTCCCTACGGCGACGGCCCCGAAAAGGCCCAGACGCTTTTCAAGGCCCTGTCGACCGCGCTGCTTTTCAACATGCAGCTTGCCGGCGCGGTCATTGACCGGGTGCGCGCGTATTCGTGCGATTATGTCCGCGACTGCGGCGCGCTGGTGCTCGACACCGATTTCACCCTTTCCTACACCCTCACCGCCGTGGACGACGACGCATAGCCGCCGCGCCAAAAACCGGACGCCCCGCGCCAAAAAAGCGCGGGGCGTCTTTTTCTTTTCTCTTGCCCGGGTTCCGGCTTTATTGCCGGGCGCCGGCGTCCTGTTTTTCGTCCTCTGCCTGCATGGCGGCGCGGCCCTCGGGCGTGTCACGGTAATACTGAGTGTGCGTTTCGCGGTGCTCGGTCGCGTCCCAGATGCGCTGCGCCTCCGGCGCCCAGGCCTTCGCAAAGGCGACGCACTTGTCGCAGAGTGTGTCGACGTCCTCGGCGTGCAGCAGGTCCGAGCTCTTCGCGCCGCTGCGCTTGACCATCTCGCGCAGGCGCTCCGGGTTCTCCAGAAGCGGGCACGGGCGCAGGTGGTTGTCGTTGAAGGGCTGGTTGTGGTAGTATTCGGTGAACAGCGGGGACTTGAGCGCCTCTAAAAGCGTGTGCGTGCGGATGTTCGCGTCGGAAAAATGGATAAACACGCACGGCTCAATGTCGCCCGCGGAATTGATGTGGAAATAGTTGCGCCCGCCGGCGATGCACCCGCCGACGTATTCGCCGTCGTCCTGGAAATCCATGACGAACATGGGTTTGCCGGTTTTGGAATTGCGCATTTTCTTAACCCAGCCGTACATATGCTCGCGCTGGGCGGGCGTCGGGATAAGCGCGGGGTCGGCGTCGTGGCCGACGGGCATATAGTTGAAGTACAGCCCGTATTTCACGCCCTTTTCCAGCACCATGTCGATAAAGTCGTCGCTCGTGACCATATCGACATTTTTCGCGGTGTAGCAGACCGAAATGCCGAACAGGCACTTGTTTTGCTTTAAGAGGTCCATCGCCTCGAGCGTTTTTTTGTACGCGCCCTCGCCGCGCCGCCAGTCGTTGGACGCCTCGGTGCCCTCCAGGCTCAACGCCAGGCTGATGTTGCCGCAGTCGTTCATGTCCTCGCAGAACTTCTGGTCGACAAGCGTCGCGTTCGTGTAGATGACAAACGTGCAGTCGCGGTTTTCGCGCGCCAGCGCCACGATGTCGTTTTTGCGAATCAGCGGCTCGCCGCCGGTGAGCATGTAAAAATGCGTACCCATCGCCTTGCCCTGCGAAACGATGGACTGCATCTCCTCGTTCGTCAGGCTCTGCTTGTGGCCATATTCCGCCGCCCAGCAGCCCTTGCAGTGCAGGTTGCACGCGCTCGTCGGGTCAAACAGGATGATAAACGGCACGTTGCAGTGCAGCTCCTCGCGCAGCCGGCGCACGGTCTTGGTGCCGTACAGCCCCGCGTCCACGCCGAGCGACAAAAGCATCTGCCGCACGACGCGCGGGTCGATGTCGCGCAGGAGATTGACGGCGTACTGCGTCCAGACGTTGTCGGGGTCGGACGCGGCCGCCTTGAATTTTTTGAAGTTTTCCGACGGGAACAGCCCCGAAAACAGCGTGCCGACGCGGTCGGCCAGCTTTTCGAGGTTCGGGTAGGGGTCCTTGTAGACGTATTTCAGAATCTTGTCGAGCGCAAGCGCGATTGCGGCGCGCTGCACCTTGTGGGAATTTGCCATTGCCTTGTTCCTTTCTGCCGCCGCAAGCGGGCGGCCTGCCAAGCGTCTTTATCATACCACGTCCTCGCCGGTTTGTAAACAGGCAGCCGCGTTTCCTGCCGGACGCCAAAAGCGCGTTGCTTTCGGCGGCGCGGATAGTACAAAATCATAACAAATCCCTTTGCCCCGATCTTCCGAGGGTGATTCCCCGCGGTGCGGGGAAATGTCCGCGCAGCGGACAAAGGGGACGGCCCCCGTCAGGGGCTGGCGAGCCGAATGCAATGAGGCGAGACTGGGGGAGAGATACGGGAAACTTTCCTTTTCTGTATCTCTCCCTCCGTCTTTGCGGCGAAAACTCGCCGCAAAGCCACCTCCCTCGTCAGAGGGAGGAAAGGAGAGTGCTGACTTTTGGTTTCATCGCAGCCGGGGGTTGGTTCTTATCGGACTTTGCACGGGCGGGCACGTAAGCCCCGCCCCTACAGGCGGTTATTTTTATTTTCATTGCCGCCGGGACGGTGTTCTTTCCGCGCCCTGTTTTACGGCGCGAGCTTGTCCCCCGCCCTACGCAGTGGAAAATTTCATTGCAGTCGCCGCCGGGCGTGCATCCGTATCGAACTGCATATGGAAAATTTGCGGGAACTGTGTTATACTATAGTTTGTATACGCTTCGGCGCACTTATGCGCAAGAAAGGATGAAGTCCGTTGCAAAACCTTCCGAACATTCAGGTCCTGGCGCCCGGCGTGCGGCTTTTGGAGGCAAAGGCCGTCCGGCCGAAGACGACCTGCATTTCCCTGTTGCTGCTCACGCCGCTTTTGCAGGACCCGGCGGAAATCGCGGTGCTCGCGTCGTACCTGACGCACACCTGCAAGCGCTTTCCGACGCGTTCCGCGCTTTCGGCGAAGCTCGAAAGCCTTTACGGCGCGGAGATTTCCGGCGACTGCGGCCGCTTGGGCGAGGCGCGGTGTCTGCGGCTGTCGCTCGTCTGCCTCAACGACGCGCGCACCCTGCAGGGCGAAAACGTGAGCCGCGAGGCGCTCGAGCTGCTTTTGGACATGCTTTTGGAGCCGTGCGCAAAAGACGGCGCGTTCGACGAAGCGCAGACGGGGCTTGAGCGGCGGCTGTGCCTTGAAGACATTGAAAGCGAGAAAAACGACAAGCGCGCCTATGCGCTGCAGCGGATGCTGGAGGTCATGTGCGCCGACGAAGCCTACGGTCTCCCGCGCGAGACGCTGCTTTGCGGCGTGCGCGCGCTGACCCCGCAAAGCCTGTATGCGGCCTGGCGGCGGCTTTTGGAGCGTGCGCAAATTACCGTGCTCGTTTCCGGCGACGTGGACACCGCGCCCCTGGAGACGATGCTCAAGGCGCGGCTTTCGGCCCTGCCCGGCCGCAGCCCCGCCGCAACGGACACGGTGTTTGTCGAGACCTGCGAGGACATATCGGAGGTCGTCGAGGAGGAAGAGGTCGGCCAGAGCAAGCTCGTCTTGGGCTTTCGCACCGGGATGCGCGACCGAGACGACGACTACGCGGCGTACCGCGTGATGGCGGACGTGTTCGGCGGCGGGCCGTATTCGCGCCTGTTTTCTAACGTGCGCGAGCGGCTGAGCCTTTGCTACTACTGCTCGGCGCGGCTGGTGCGGCACAAGGGGCTTTTGCTGGTGCAAAGCGGCGTGGAGCGCAAAAACAGCGACGTGGCGAAAGCGGAAATCCTCCGGCAGCTGGCCGTCATGCAGGCGGGCGAGTTTACCGACGAAGAGCTTTCCGCCTCCAAAAAAGCGCTTTGCGACGCGTTTTCCGGCGTAGGCGACACGCCTGAGGGACTTGACGTGTATTACGGGCAGCTCGCCGACGGCGGCGTGCTTTCGCCCGAACAGACGGCGGCCGCCCTGGCGGCGGTCACGCGCGAGGACGTGGTGCGCGCGGCGAAGCGCGTGACGCTCGACACGGTCTATCTGCTGGCGGGAAAGGAGGCCGACTGATGCTTTCCATGCGGGAAATCAAAAGTGAACGGCTCGGCGAAAGCTATTTTGAAATCAACCACCCGTCGGGGCTGAAAATTCTGGTGTACCCGAAGCCGGGCTACAAGGCGGCGTACGCGGTGTTTGGCACGCGCTACGGCTCCATTGACACGCAGTTCCGGCAAAAGGGGGACGCGGCGTTCACGGCGGTGCCCGAGGGCATCGCGCACTTCCTGGAGCACAAGCTGTTCGAGAGCGAAGAGCTTGACGCGTTCCAGCGCTACGCTGAAACGGGGGCGAACGCGAACGCCTACACGTCGTTTGACAAAACCTGCTACCTGTTTTCGTGCACCGGGGACTTCAAGGCGTCTTTGGAAATTCTGCTCGACTTTGTCACCCACCCCTATTTCACCGCCGAAACGGTGCAGAAGGAGCAGGGCATTATCGGCCAGGAAATCCGCATGTGCCGCGACGAGCCGGACTGGGAGGCGCTGTTCCTGCTTTTGCGCGCCATGTACAAGAACCACCCGGTGCGCATCGACATTGCGGGGACGGAGGACTCCATCTCCCACATCACCGCCGACCTGCTTTACAAGTGCTACCGCACGTTTTACAGCCTCTCGAACATGGTGCTGTGCGTGGCGGGCGGCGTAACGCCTGCGGACGTGCTCGAGGTTGCCGACCGGCTTTTGGAAAAGCAGGAGGCGGTCGAAATCGAGCGGAAAATCGTTGACGAGCCCGACGAGGTCGCCGCCGCCTATGCCGAGGAAACGCTTTCGGTCGCGTCGCCGATTTTTTCGCTGGGCTTTAAGCAGCACATCAACACGCCCGAACGGCCGCTGCGCGAAATTCTGTTGTGGCGCGTCGTGCACGAGGCGGTCTGCGGGCGGACGACGGCGTTTTACAACGGCCTTTTGGAAGAGGGGCTTTTGAACGCAAGCTTTGACTGGGAATATTTCTGCGGCTACGGCTACGCGGCGAGCATTTTCACCGGCGAGACCCCGGACCCGAAGGCCGTCGAGCAGCGGCTGGTCGCGCGCATTGCGGCGCTGCAAAGGGACGGCATTGCGCCCGACGACTTCGAGCGCATCCGCAAAAAGCTGTACGGCCGCGCGGTGATGGCCTTTAACGACATCGACGGCATTGCGAACGCCTTGGTGAGCGCCGAGTTCTGCGGCGAGGGGCTGTTCGACGAAACCGAAACGCTCGGGACGCTGACGCTCGAGGAGGCGAACGAGCTGCTGCGCACAAAGCTCGACACCGCGCGCCGGTCGCTTGCGGTCATTTTGCCCAAGGAGGAATAACATGCGCTTTTTCACGGACGGCGTAGAGGTCGTTTTTACCGGCATTGACCACACCTTTACCGCCTATTCGACCTTTGTCGAATTTTCGCTGTTCGGCCACGACTTCAGCATCAAATTCTACGGCCTGATTATTGCGTTCGGCTTTCTTCTGGCGGTGCTGTTCGGCGGGCGGATGGCGTACAAATGGCGGCTCGACTTAAACAAGATGCTCGACGTGCTGCTGTTCGGCACGATTGGCGGCATTGTCGGCGCGCGGCTGTACTACGTCGCGTTTGAGTGGGACTACTACAGCCGCCACTTGGCGGAAATCCCGCAGATTTGGGAGGGGGGTCTGGCCATTTACGGCGGGCTTATCGGCGCTGTTCTTGCGGCGTTTCTCACCTGCCGCAAAAACGGGCTGAACTTCTTAAAGCTGATGGACCTTGCGGGCATGAGCTTCCTTATCGGCCAGGGCATCGGCCGCTGGGGCAACTACGCGAACCAGGAGGCGTTCGGCACCAACACGACGGGCTTTCTTGGGATGTCGAGCGACAAGGTCACGCGCTACATCACGACGCACGAGGCCGATTTTGCGGCGCGCGGGTTTTCGATGGACCCGTCTTTGCCCGTGCACCCGACGTTCCTTTACGAATCGGTCTGGTGCATTTTAAGCTTTTTCGTGCTGTATCTCATTTGCAAAAAGGCGTACAAATTCAGCGGCCAGCTCATTTTGGGCTACGGCATCCTCTACGGTGCGGAGCGCGCGGTGGTCGAGGGGCTTCGCACCGACAGCCTGTATATCGGCGACACGACGCTGCGCGTCTCGCAGGTGCTCTCCATGGCGCTCGTCGCCGTGTGCCTGGCCGTTTTGATTTGGAAGCTTGTCAAGCTGCGCAAACACCCCGTGCCGTTTTCGCCGGTTGAGCCGCGTACGGAAAGCCCGGCGGCAAGCGAAGAAAAGCCCGACCGCAAAACGGTCCGCGCCGAAGCGAAGGCGGCCAAGGCGAAGCTTTTGGAAAAACAGGAAGGAGAGAGTCCCGATGGCGACAATTTTAGACGGTAAGGCGGTCTCGGCGCAGGTCAAGGCCGACGTAAAGCGGGAGGTCGAAGCGCTTGCAGGCCGGGGCGTTTCGGTATCGCTCGCGGTCATTCTCGTCGGCGACGACCCCGCGTCGCACACCTATGTGCGCAACAAGGAAAAGGCGTGCGCCGAAGCGGGCATTCAGTCGAAAACCTACCGCCTGCCGGCCGGCACAACCGAACAGGAGCTGCTCGCGCTCGTCGAAGCGCTCAACGCCGACAAGGCGGTCAACGGCATCCTCTGCCAGCTCCCGCTGCCGAAGGGCCTCAACGAAGCCGCGGTGATTGCCGCCGTTTCCCCCGCAAAGGACGTCGACGCGTTTCACACCGCCAACGTCGGGCACATCATGCTCGGGGATTACGCGTTTCTCCCCTGCACGCCGGCGGGGATTGTCGAGCTGCTCGACCGCTACCGCATCGACCCGGCCGGGAAGCACTGCGTCGTTATAGGGCGCAGCAACATCGTCGGCAAGCCCATGGCGATGCTCCTTTTGCACCGCAACGCCACGGTGACGGTTTGCCACTCGAAAACCGAGGACCTTGCCGCCTACACCCGCACCGCCGACATTCTGGTCGCGGCGGTCGGCAAGCCGCGCTTTGTGACCGCCGACATGGTCAAGCCCGGCGCGGTCGTCATTGACGTCGGCATGGACCGCGACGAAAACGGCAAGCTGTGCGGCGACGTGGATTTTGCCGCGGTCGAGCCGAAAGCCGCTTACATCACGCCCGTCCCCGGCGGCGTGGGGCCGATGACCATCGCGACGCTTTTGAAAAATACCGTCACCGCCGCCAAGCTGCAAAACGGCATGGCGTGACGTTTTGACAAAGGGAGAGAACAGTAAGGCGGGGAACAAGCTCGCGCCGCAAACAGGGTACGGCAAGAAAGACGTTCCGGCGGCGACTGCAATAAAATTTTCCACTGCGTAGGGCGGGGGCTTGCTCCCGCCGTGAAGCAAAGTCCGACAAGAACGCCGTCCCGGCTGCGATGAAACCAAAAGTCAGATATAACCGTTCCTCCCTCTGACGAGGGAGGTGGATTTGCGGCGAATTTTTCGCCGCAAAGACGGAGGGAGAGATACAAAAAAGGAAAGTTTAGCGTATCTCTCCCCCAGTCTCGCCTCATTGCATTCGGCTCGCCAGCCCCTGACGGGGGCCGTCCCCTTTGTCGCTTCGCGACATTTCCCCGCACTGCGGGGAATCACCCTCGGAAGATCGGGGCAAAGGGTTTCTTCTGATTTTCAATATCTGCACAGCCGAAAACCGCCCCGTTCTCCGGGAAATCGGAGGGCGGGGCGGTTCTGTATTTTTTGCTTTGGCCGATTTTTTCTCGCTTTGGCCGATTAATCTCGCTTTGACCGGGGCTTTCTCGCTTTGGCCGAATTTTTCTCGCTTTGGCCGCGTTTTTCTTCGGCCTTTTTTACCCGAGCTTTTTAAGCGCCTCGAGTGCGCCGGCAAGCGCGTCGGTATCGGCAAGCTCCATGGCGCCCTTGTCGGAAAGGGACGCGTTTTTCGGGTCAATCGGCAACCGTGCGAGCACCGGCAGCCCGTACTGCGCGGCGGCCGCGTCAAGATGGCTTTCGCCGAACACGGCGTGGCGTTTTTTGCAGTCGGGGCACTCGAACCAGCTCATGTTCTCCACGAAGCCGAGCACCGGGACGTTCATCATCTTCGCCATGTTGTAGGCCTTGGCGACAATCAGGTTCACAAGCTCCTGCGGCGTTGTGACGACAAAAATCCCGTCGATGGGCAGCGACTGGAAGACCGTCAGCGGCACGTCGCCCGTGCCGGGGGGCATGTCGACGAACAGATAGTCCACGTCGCCCCAGATAACGTCCTGCCAGAACTGGTTAATCATGCCGGAAATGACGGGCCCGCGCCAAATGACCGGGGCGTCCTCCTTTTCAAGCAGCAAATTCACGCTCATGACGCGGATGCCGGTTTTCGTTTCCATCGGGAAAATGCCGTCGGCGCTGCCCTCGGCGCGGCCGTGCAGCCCGAACATTTTCGGAATGGACGGGCCGGTGACGTCCGCGTCCAAAATGGCGGCCTGGTATCCCATGCTCTGCGCCGCGACGGCCAGCATGGCGGTCACGGTGCTTTTACCGACGCCGCCCTTGCCGCTGACGACGCCGATGACGTGCTTGATGTTCGAGTACGCGTTCGCCGGCAGGCGCAGGTCGCGCTCGGCGCAGTTTTCCGAACAACTCGCGCAGTCGTGTGTACATTCGCTCATTGGTAAGACTCCCTTTTGCTGGATATTTAGATGCAAAACCTTGATAGTTAAAAATTATCTATCGCCGTTTTCCGCCCGCTCCTTTTCGGCGCGGCGGGCCTTGAAAAACCGGGTGAGAAGCCCGGCACATTCGGCCTCGAGCAAGCCGCCCTCGGCCAGCGGGCGGTGGGTAAGGGGCAAATCGTACAGCGAAAAGATGCTCCCGGCCGCGCCGTTTTTCGGGTCGTACGCGCCAAACGTAACCTTGCGCAGCCGCGCGTTCGCAATGGCCCCGGCGCACATCGGGCAGGGCTCGAGCGTCACGAACAGCTCACATTCCCAAAGCCGCCAGCCGCCAAGCGCCCGGCAGGCGCGGTCAATCGCCTCGATTTCGGCGTGCGCCAGGGCGTTTTTGTCCTGCTCGCGGCGGTTGCGGCCCGTTGCTATGACCTCGTCCCCGCGCACGACGACCGCCCCGACGGGCACCTCGCCCGCGGCGGCGGCCCGTTTCGCTTCCTCAAGCGCCAGGCGCATCATGCTTTCCGCCGCCTGCCCCGAACACAGCGGGGGCGGCGTGCGGTCAGAACTCCACATATTCAATCGTTTTCAGCACCAGCAGGACAATCGCGATGATCATTGGGGCGCTGCACAGAAAGGCCCGGTTGCGCTCGCGCGAATCGAGCGGCGTTTTGACCGCGTCGAGCGCCGGGCGGCGGTACCGCACCAGGAAGACAATCAGCGCGACAAGCCCCGCGACGATTGCCGTCACAATCATGGCAAGCGTAAGCACCGCGGCGGTGGAGGCGGGCAGCATGTCGTAGGCCGCCTCCGAGCAGACCGCGATGAAATTGTTGAGGAAGTGGATGACCACGCCCGTCCAGACCGTGCCCGTCGCCAGCACCGCATAGCCGATGCCCAGCCCCGCGATAAAGGCGAAGGGGATCTGCACCATGTTGCCGTGCATGAGCGCGAACACAAGCGCGGACATCACCAGCGCGAACTTGTCGCCGTAGCGCCGCAGGGGCATAAGCACCGTGCCGCGCACCGCGAATTCCTCGACGAGCGCGGGGATGACGGCGGCCTCCAGCATGCGGATGGCAAAGTCCCCGGCGGTATACAGCGTGACGTGGTCCGTGGGGGAGGTAAAGGTGATGCCGAACACGACGGAAACGAAATTCGACAGGAAATTCGTCGCGTAATTGCCGACCATGCAGAGCAGCAGCCCCACAAGCACCAGCAGGAACGCCGCGCCGGCCGACGCGGGCGTGCCGAACGCAAGCGTGTCCGTAAGCTTCTCGCGCCGCTGGTAGGCGTAGGAGACCAGGAAGGGCAGGGCGATAATCTCCGCCGAAAACAGCGCGTTAATCCCCATGTAAAAGCCCTGGTTCGTGTTGTAGGCCTCCGAAAAGCCGGGGATGCAGTACAAAAGGAGGCTGACGACGACGGGCAGCACCGAAAAGGCCACCACGGCAAGGCCCGTGGCGTTGCTGATGCGGCGAATCTGCCGGTGGTCGCGCTGCTTTTCCGGCGGCATGAACGCCCGGCCGCCCTGCGGCGCGTTTCCGACCGGCTGCCAGCCGCGCTGCGGGTCCCAGCGGTACTGCGGGGGCGTTTGCGGCGGGGTTTGCGGCGGCGTTTGCGGCGGGGTCTGCTGCCAGCCGTAGTTGGGTTGTTGTTCCATATCGTCACTCTCTTTTCCCGGGTAAGGACGCGCCGCGGCGCGCCCCCCTTTGTCCCGTATCTTAGCACAAAGCCCGGGCGGATTTGTTACGAGTTTTTGAAATTTTCAAAAATGGACGCCGCGTGCACGCGGGCAGGGTTGGAGGTTCGATATTCGATGTCAGACAGCGTAGAGGCGGATTTCCACGCACGCCGGGGGGCGGGTCTCCGCGCCCGCCCGAGGGAATTTGGTTTACCAAGCAATTCCCGGCTGCGCAAAAAGCATAAAATCAGTAGAAACCCCTTGCCCCCTCTGACGAGGGGGCTGGATTGGCGAGCAAAGCGAGCCAAGACTGGGGGAGAGATACGGGAAACTTACCTTTTCTGTATCTCTCCCTCCGAGTCGTCGGCAAAGCCGCCGACCCACCTCAGGCCCTCTCGCGGTGCCCAAAATTTGCCACGGCTTTACGCGCGGGCAAATTTTGACCGCTTCGCCGCCCTCGCCTCGCTGCATCCGCCA
>CASGAS010000046.1 GCA_949299505.1 uncultured Eubacteriales bacterium | reverse complement strand
AAATTCTATCGAAAAGTTAAGAGAAAACACTTGGAAACTTTCAAGGAATCGTTTATAATAAAAGAAATTGGAAAAGGGAGTGTCGCCGTGTCCACCAACTATTCCGTATCGCTGGAGCGTATTCTGCGTGAGTTCGGCTTTGAGACGCTGCATTTGCCGTCTGAACCGTCCGAGCTGTATGTTACTTCGCAGGACGTCAACCGGCCCGGCCTTTTGCTGGCGGGGCGAGACGATTATTTTGACCCGGCGCGCATCCAGATTCTCGGCCTGTCCGAAATGGAATTTCTCAAAACCAAAACCGCCGGCGAGCAGGCGCAGGCGCTTGAACGGCTGACTTCCCGGAAACCGGCCGGCGTCTTGATTACACGCAATCTTGCCTGCCCGGAAAATCTGCTGGCGCTGTGCAAAACATATGGCGTGCCGCTGCTGCGCACGGAAGAATCCACTTCCAGCTGTATGTCCGCACTGATTTATTTTTTGGGCACGGAGCTTGCCGAACGTGTAACCCGCCACGGGGTTTTAGTGGAGGTTTACGGCGAGGGCGTCTTGATTGTCGGGGACAGCGGCGTCGGCAAAAGCGAGACCGCCATTGAACTGATTAAGCGCGGCCACCGCCTCATAGCGGATGACGCCGTTGAGATTCGCCGCGTTTCCGCAAAAGCGCTTGTGGGCTCGGCGCCGGACAATATCCGGCATTTCATTGAAGTGCGCGGCATAGGGATTATCAATGCACGCCGCATTTTCGGCATGGGCGCCGTTAAGCTGACGGAAAAAATCGACCTGGTCGTGCAGCTTGAGCCCTGGGACCCGGAAAAGGTGTATGACCGCATGGGGCTTGACGACGTACACACGAGCATTATGGGCGTGCAGGTGCCGGTCGCGATCGTGCCCGTAAAGCCCGGGCGCAACCTGGCCGTGATTATTGAGGTCGCCGCCATGAACAACCGGCAGAAAAAGATGGGCTACAATGCGGCGCGCGAGCTTTTGCAGCATCTCGGTATTGAAGAGGAAGCCGGCGCGTATGAAGAACAGACGGAAGTCTGGTAAGGAATAGCAAACGGAGGAATGCAATATGTATCGTGTAGGGGTAGATCTTGGCGGAACCAACATCGTGGTAGGCGTCGTCGACGAATATTATAAAATCATCGCCAAGGCGAAGCGAAAAACGGCCTGTCCGCGCCCGGCGGGCGAGATTCTCAAGGATATTGCGCTCTGCGTGCAGGACGCCGTCCGCGCGGCGGGTATTGCGATGGAGGACGTGCAGTCCATCGGCATCGGAACGCCGGGTTCCGTCAACAAAAAGCTGGGCATGATTGAGTACGCCAACAATCTTGACTTTGACAAGGTCCCGGCCCGGGAGATTTTGTCCAAATATTTTTCGCAGCCCATTTATCTTGAAAACGACGCGAACTGCGCGGCGCTTGGCGAAGCGGTCGCGGGCGCGGGCGGCAACGTGGAGAATTTTGTTGCGATTACGCTTGGCACGGGCGTGGGCAGCGGCATTATCGTAAACGGGAAAATTGTCAACGGCTGCAATGATGCAGGCGGTGAAATGGGACATTCGGTTATCGTTGTGGACGGGGAGCCGTGCACCTGCGGCCGCCGTGGCTGTTGGGAGGCGTATTCCTCGGCGACAGCGCTGGTCCGCCAGACGCGCAAGGCCATGCAGGAGGACCCCGATTCCGCGATGTGGGAGATTGCCGACCGTGATCTCGAAAATGTCAACGGCCGTACGGCGTTTGAGGGTATGCGCCGCGGCGATCGCTCGGCGCAGGCGGTGGTGGATACATACGTCAAATATCTAGCTGCCGGTATCACGAACGCCATCAACATTTTCCAGCCGGACGTGCTCTGCGTCGGCGGCGGGATCGGATGCGAGGGGGAGCCGCTTCTTGAGCCGGTGCGCCGGTATGTGGAAAAGGAGCGGTACAGCATCCACTGCGGCAAGCAAACGCGCATTTGCTCGGCGGTGCTCGGCAACGATGCGGGCATCATCGGCGCGGCGCTGCTGAACGAATAAGGGAAACGGAGGGGTCCGTGTGTTCGACGCGGTCAAGGAAGCCGCGCGCAGGCATGGCTTAAGCTGGGAGACGGAAGTTCCCATGCAAAAATTGACGACCTTTCGCACGGGTGGACCTGCGGCGATGCTGATTCAACCGAACAGCGAGGGCGCGCTGCAGGATATTTTGCAGGCGGCTTTGTCGGAGAAGACGCCCTATTGCGTAATCGGGAACGGCAGCAATCTGCTGGTTTCCGACGCCGGGTTCCCGGGGCTTGTGGTCCGCATCGGCGCGAATATGTCGAAAATGGAAGAGCTCGGCGGCGGCAGGCTGCGCGTGGAGGCGGGCGTCGCCTTGAACGCGCTTTGCAACTATGCCTGTAAGCTCGGGCTTTCCGGCTTGGAATTTGCTTATGGGATTCCCGGGACAGCCGGCGGCGCCGCCTATATGAACGCAGGCGCCTACGGCGGGGAAATGCGCGACGTTCTCCTTTCCTGCGACCATCTTGACGCCAATGGAAACCCCGGCGCCTTTACGGGGGAAGCGCTTGACCTTTCCTACCGCCACAGCGTATATTCCGGCGGCGGGTACACCATTACGGCGTTGACGCTGCGCCTCTCTCCGGACAGCATGCAGGCCATTCGTGCGCGTATGGAGGAAAATCTCAGCCGCCGCAAGGAAAAGCAGCCGCTGGATTTTCCGAGCGCGGGCAGCACGTTCAAGCGGCCGGAGGGCCATTTTGCGGGCGCGCTGATTGAGCAATGCGGCTTAAAAGGGAAACGCATCGGCGGCGCGCAGGTCAGCGAAAAGCACGCCGGATTTATTATCAATACCGGCGGCGCGACGTCTGCGGAAATTGCCGAATTGATTGCGCTGGTCCAGAGCACGGTTTATGCGCAAACCGGCGTGATGCTTTCACCGGAAGTGAAATGGATCGGGTCTCCGCCCGAAAACGGGGGTGCGGCAGTATGGAACTTGTAATTGTAACCGGACTTTCCGGCGCCGGAAAATCCCGCGCGGTAGACGCGCTTGAGGATATCGGTTTTTTCTGCGTGGACAATATGCCGCCGCAGCTTATCCCGACGTTTGTCGAGCTGATTTTGAAATCCAAGGAAAAGCGTTCGCGCGTTGCGCTGGTTGCGGATACGCGCCTTGGCAGCTCCTTTTCCGACCTGTTCGCCGTTCTCGGCGATTTGGAAAATATGAACGTCCAGTATAAGATTCTGTTTATTGACGCCGACACCGAGGTGATTGCGCACCGGTACCAGGAAACGCGCCGTAAGCACCCGCTTGCGGACGAGCTTGGCGGGCCGTCCGTGCGCGAAGCGATTGAGCGCGAACGGGAGATTCTTCTGCCTGCGCGGCAAAAGGCGGACTATATCATCGATACTTCGCAGGTTACAAGCTCCCAGTTCAAAGAACGTGTTGCGGCCCTGTTTTTAGAGGACGCCGACAGCGCGCTGAAGATTTTCTGCATTTCCTTCGGATTTAAGCACGGCACGCCGAAAGAGGCCGATTTGGTCTTTGACGTCCGCTGCCTTCCGAATCCGTTTTACATCCCGGAGCTGAAAGGGCACACGGGCCTTGAGGAGCCGGTGCGCAGCTTTGTCATGAAATTTGACCAGGCGAAGGGCTTGGAACGCCGGCTTTACGACCTGCTGGATTTCCTGCTGCCGTTGTACCGCACGGAGGGGAAAAGCCAGCTGACCATTGCCGTGGGGTGTACCGGCGGCAAGCACCGTTCCGTTGTGTTCGCCGAGCTCATCAACCGCCACCTTCTGGAAAGCGGCGCGTGCAGCAGCGTATATCACAGGGATATTTCCAGGTAACCGCCATGTCTTTTTCTTCCGAACTCAAACAGGAGCTTTTGGGGCTTGCCGCAGGGGAGCCCTGCTGTCAGCTTGCGGAAAGCTATGGGCTTATGCTTTTTGGCAAGGGCTTTTCCGCAGGCGATATTTCCTTGACGACCGAAAATCGGGCCGTTGCCGAGCGGTATTGCTATGTGGCGGGCCGGTTGTGCCGCGGCGCGCCTGTTTTTTCGCAGATTTCCGCCAAAAAATACCGGGTGTCCGTTGCGGATGCTTCCGACCGGTTGCGGGTATTGTCCGCTTTCGGGTACGACGGGCGGGAACGCACGCGGCGCTTGAATTGGGGCAATATTACGGACGAGTGCTGCGTCGGCGCGTTTTTGCGCGGCGCGTTTTTGACCTGCGGCACCGTAACCGCGCCGGAAAAAAACTATCATTTGGAATTTGTCGTTCCGCACTACAACCTCAGCGTGGATTTGAAAAAATTTTTGGAGGACAACGAGTTTTTTCCGAAATCGGTTCGCCGCGGCGGGCACTATGTTTTGTATTTCAAAAAAACGGAGGATATCCAGAACTTAATCGGCATCATGGGCGCGTCGCGTTTCGTTATGGAATTTATCGACGTGATTGTCTACAAGGATATCCGCAACAACGTCAACCGGCGCTTAAATTTTGAAAGCGCCAATCTCAATAAGACCGTGAATGCCGCCATGCGGCAAAACGAGCTTTTGGAAAGGCTATACGCTTCGCCGGCGTTTTCGTTGCTGCCGGACGACTGGCGTGCTATCGCGAAGCTGCGGCTTGAAAACCCCGAGTTTTCCCTGCAGCAGCTTGGCGACGCACTTTCACCCGCCATGTCGCGTTCCGGCGTCAACTACAGGCTACGGCGCATGTGTGAAATAGCAGAGACCCTGCACTGACCCCACGGAGGTACCCCTTATGAAAATTCTCGCAATCGACATCGGCGGCACGGCCATTAAATACGGCACGGTTTCGGAGGACTATTCCATTGAACAGGCTTTTGAAATCCCGACGGAAGCCTATCTCGGCGGCCCGCATTTGATGAACAAGATTATGGGCATTGTCGCCGAGTTTGCCGGGCAAGTCGATTGTATCGGCATCAGCACAGCCGGACAAGTCAACAGCGAGCTTGGCAAGATTATTTTTGCCAGCGAAAACATTCCCAACTATACGGGGATAGAAATCACCAAAACCATCCAGAAAAAATACGATCTGTCCGTCAGTGTGGAAAACGACGTGAATTCCGCGGCAACGGCCGAGGCAAAATTCGGCGCCGGCCGCGGGTACAAGGATTTCCTCTGCCTGACTTATGGTACGGGCGTCGGCGGCGCAATGTGGATCAACAATAAAATCTATACCGGCACCCATTTCTCCGCCGGCGAGTTTGGGCATATCGTCACGCATACCGGCGGCAAAAAATGCACCTGCGGCAACAACGGCTGCTACGAAATGTACGCCTCTACGCGCGCGCTTGTGAACGCCGTGGCGGACGCCACCGGGAAAACCTTAAACGGGCGCGAGATTTTCCAGCCGGAAAATTTCAACAACACGACCATCCGCGCCGTCATTGACAACTGGATTGACGAGATTATCGGCGGCTTGACGACGCTAATCTTTATTTTCAACCCGCCCTGCATCATCCTTGGCGGCGGCATCATGAACGAAGACTACATCATTTCGGAAATCGACCGGCGCATCCACGCGCGTCCCATTCACAGCTTCCGTTCGGTGGCTATCAAACGCGCCGCTATGAAAAATCAAGCGGGCATGCTCGGCGCGGCGTATCTGGCGCATGAAAAAATGCTTCATCAAAAATAGAGCTTGACAAAGCACAAGCCTTCTGGTAAACTTAGCGGCATCCGGTGAGGGAGTAGTCGGCGCGTTATGCGCGGCAAGTCAACATACTGACCACTTGGTCTGGCTTGGCCTCAAATGACGAGACTCACGCGCTTTTTCGGCGCGTGAGTCTTTTTATGTGCTTTTTTTCATAATCCATTTGTTGGGGAGAGATGGTATGGGCTTTTGGGAACTTGTGTTTATTGCGGTGGGGCTTTCCATGGACGCGTTTGCCGTCGCGCTGTGCAAGGGCTTGGAAATGCGGCAATTCCGCTGGCAGCGTGCCGGACTGATCGCCGTGTTTTTCGGCGGCTTTCAGGGCCTTATGCCGCTGCTGGGCTGGCTGCTCGGACGGCGGTTTGAGGCGTACATCACGCAGGTCGACCACTGGATTGCCTTTTTGCTGCTTGCGGTTATCGGCGGCAAAATGATTGTCGAGGGGGTAAAAAAACCGGCGGAAGACGAGAAAGGGCAGGAGACGGTTTTTTCCCTTAAGGAATTGCTGGTTTTGGCGGTTGCCACCAGCATTGACGCGCTGGCCGTCGGCATTACCTTTGCGTTTTTGCAGGTCCGTATTCTTCCTTCCTCCGGGCTGATTGCCGCAACGACCTGCCTGCTGTCCTTTGGCGGGGTGTGGATTGGTCACAAGTTCGGCGCGAAGCTGCAAAATAAGGCGGAGCTGATTGGCGGCGTCATTCTGGTGGGGATCGGGCTGAAAATCCTGCTGGAGCATCTGGGCGTGCTCGGATAAGCGAAAGGCGCTCTCCTTCTTGACAAATATGCGTTTTCGCATTAGCATGTGGGTACGGGTACGTACCCATTTGCGATGTCAGGAAAGGAAGAGGAGCTGTGAAGCAAAAAATCGTTTCGGTCCTGTTGGCTTGTGTGATTTCTGTGCTGGTGTTCTCCGCTTGCGGCAAAGAACCGCTTGCGCCCGTTGGGGAAAATACGGTGATCGATACGCCCGGCGCGGACACGCTGACGGTGATGACCTATAATGTGAAAAACTGTGACCAGGGCGAACAAATCGAGGCGGTCGCGGCCGATATTTTGGCACAAGACCCCGATGTCGTCTGCTTGCAGGAGCTTGACCGAAACGTCAAACGGTCCGGCGGGCGCGACGTGCTGCAGGAGCTTGCGGCGGCCGTTGGGATGAATTATGTATTTTTCCCGGCGATTCATCTGTAGGGCGGCACATACGGCGTCGGCGTTTTGAGCGTTTATCCGCTCGAGTCTTACGAGATGGTTCCGCTTGAAACGCGCAGCGAGGACGAGGACAGGGTGCTTGCGAGCGCCGTTATTACAGTGGACGGCCAAGCGGTTAAGATTTACAACACGCATTTGAGCTTTGAAGACACGGCGCAGCGGCAAAAGCAGTGGGCTTTCCTTGCAAAAACGCTGGCGGATGAAACGCTTCCGTTCGTTTTGACCGGCGACTTTAACATTTCGGATGTCGCGGAGTATGACAATTTGACCGGCGTGACGGCCGTTAACAACGCCGAAACGCAGTATGCGACCTATTTGGGCGACGGCTCGGACGGCGGCACACATTGCATTGACAATATTTTTGTTTCGGACAAGCTGACGGTTACCAACCACCGGCTTGCCGATACCACGGCGTCCGACCACCGGCCGCTGGTGGCTACGGTTCAGCTTTGAAGCCTTAAGAAAAATCTCCGGCTTTTGCCGGAGATTTTTTCATTTACAGTATATTTTGCAAGCTTGGCTTTTCCGCTTCCCGCAACTGCAGGAGCATTGCCTGCAGCTCGGCCAAATAGATTTCCTTTTCCTTGGCAGAAGCGGTCTGCGTTTGAATGGGCAGAAGCCGGATATGCGCGTCCAGTTCTTCCGTATAGCCGTGCGGGCAAAGCATGTCGAGTATAGGCTTTTCGTGTGACCAGGTTTCGGTTAATTCGGCGGCGGCTTCTTCGTACCGCGCTTCGTCCTCGACGGACTCTTGCAGCGCCCTTGCATCCGCCTCCAGACTGTCGCAGGCGTTTATGAAGCGAAAATATCCGAAGCCGGCTGCGCATACGGCCAATACGGCGATGACGGTTGCAATCACAAAGCGTTTCATATCAGTTTTCCTTTTTTATCCAGAAGCAGTTTCCGCTACGGTCGGCGGTCATCAGCAAAAGCGCGTTTGCCTGCAGCTTGTTTTTTCGCAAAATGTTCCGGAGCTTTTCCGGCGTCATGGCGCAGGTTTTGAAATCCGTGTCTACGACCGTTCCGTCGCTGATTACCACGCAGGGAATCCCGTTGTCCTGCTCTTGAATTTGCAGGGCCGCATTCTGGGGCGTTCGCGCTTCCGGCTTTAATAACACGCTTAAGGTGCCGTCCGTTTCCACGATGGCATACTGTACTTCCGAAATGTCAAAAATATCCTTTTTGCGCAATTCCTCCAACAGGTCGTCAACCGTAAAACGAAGCCGGCGCAGCTGCTTTTGGTCGAGTTTTCCGTTTCGTATGACGAACAAAGGGTTTCCCTGTAAAAGCGTCCGCATCCGCAGGCTTTTCATGGAGACGACCGACATGGCGATTTCGAGCCCCACCAGCAGCGCGACGGGTACCAGTGTGTGAAGAAGCGGGGCCTGCATATCCTGAATCGAGACGGACAAAAGCTCCGACAACAAAAAGGTCAGAACCAAATCGACCGGCTGCAGCTCGCCGATTTGACGTTTCCCAAGCAGGCGGAACGTCGCAAGAACCAGAAAATACAGCAAAATGGTTCGTATGATTGAAATCAGCATACTTTTCACCTTCTGTTCGCATATTGTGCGCAGCCGGGGCCACAATACAACCGGTGATTCTATGCGGAATTGGCTCAAACAGGCAGAAGCGCGCGTAACCCGCTCGGCGGCGGCTTCCGAAGCGCCGGTGCAGGTGTATGCGGAGCTGGAGCGCAACGTGCAATATATTAAGGCACAGCTGGGCGACAGCTTTGATATCCTGTACAAGCAGACATGCATCGGCGGCAACCGCGCCGTTTTGATTATGGACGACGGGATGTGCGACAATCTGCTGGTTACCCAGCAGGTCGTAGCGCCTATTTTGGCTATGCAGAACGTACCCGAAACGGCCGGTGCGCAGATGGCCTATATCCGTGACCGTATCAGCGCCGGAATCGACCAGAAAGAGGACCACACCTTAAACGACGTCGTCGCGGATATTGTGTCCGGCCTTGTGGTGCTGCTGATTGACGGCGCGCCGTTTTGCGAAGCGTTCGGCGTACAGGGCTTTCCGAAGCGCAGCATCGATAACGCGCAGACTGAGGTGCAGGAGCGCGGCGCGCAGGAGGCGTTTGTCGAAAGCTTCAAGGATAACGTCGCTTTGATACGCCGCCGGGTGCGTGCGCCGGTTGCACGGTTTGAGCTGCAGGAAATGGGTGCGACCAGCAAAACGCGCGTATGCGTTTGCTATTTTGCCGACCGTGCGGATAAACAGATGATTGCGGAAATCAAATCCCGCTTAAAAAAAGCGAACCTCGACATGGTGCTTGGCGCGGGGTACCTGCGGCCGTTTTTAGAGTCGGACGTGCGGACCATTTTTACAAGCGTCGGCACAACGGAACGGCCGGATATCGCCTGCGCCGAAATGGCGGAGGGACGAGCGGTGATTTTGGTTGACGGTACGCCGTTTGCGCTGATTGTGCCGTATTTGTTTTCCGAAAATTTCCAGTCCATGGACGATTATAACCACCGTCCGTATTATGCGCTGTTTATCCGCGTGTTAAAGTTTTTCTCGTTTTTGATTAGTGTTTTTCTGCCGGGGCTGTATGTGGCCGTGTGCACGTTTCACCAGGAGCTGCTTCCGGTTTCCATGCTTTACGACGTCGCCGTACAGGAAAGCGTAACGCCGTTTCCCGTAATGGCGGAAGCCATTTTCATCCATTTTTTGTATGAGATTGTACGCGAGGCGGGGCTTCGGATGCCGAAATCCGTCGGTCATGCGGTCAGCATCGTCGGCGCGCTTGTCATCGGCGACACAGCGGTTTCCGCAGGTCTTATTGCGGCGCCGATGCTGATTGTTGTTGCCATGACGGCGA
This sequence comes from uncultured Eubacteriales bacterium, assembly GCA_949299505.1. Taxonomy (GTDB): domain Bacteria; phylum Bacillota; class Clostridia; order Oscillospirales; family Acutalibacteraceae; genus Fimenecus. Next base: position 2,894 of record CASGAS010000046.1, on the reverse strand, counting down.
TTAGCTCCTTTGTCGTTTCCAAAATCTACTATCCCGTATCGATTCTGCGGTTTGTTTTCATGTTGGTCGGCGGGCTCGCGGGCTTTTACGGCATCGTGCTCGGGTTCGGCGTCGTGCTGCTGAATCTTTGCGCCGTCACGGCGTATGGCACGCCGTTTTTAGCGCCGTTTTCTCCGGTGCACGTCGGCGCGCTTTTGCGCGATTCCTTCTGGCGCAGAAGCTGGAAAAAAATCGGCGGACGTGAATTGCGGATTCGTTCGCTGGAAAAGTGACCGCAGGGGAGACGAATATGAAGGGCAATGCAAAGATTGGCGTATGGCAGCTTTGTTGTCTGCTGCTTTTGTCCAGGCTCCTGACAACGCTGACGTTTTCGCCCGTTGGCGCGGAAAAGATGCAAACGGCGGACTATCTGCCGGCCGTCCTGGCGGCTGCGTTCTTAATTTTCCTGTTTTTCGTGCCGGTTTTTTTGCAGCGGCGTTTTTTCTCCGGCATGGATATTACCGACGTGGCTTATACCGTGTCGCCGCTGCTTTCCAAAGGCTGCTGTGTAAGCTATATTCTGTGTTTTCAGTTTTTGACGCTGGCTGCCGTGGCGCGGCTGGAGCTGTTTGTCGGTTCCGTGGTTTTTCCGAACAACGACAGCGCTTTTTTTATTCTGCTATTTGTCTTGGCGGCCGTATACGCTGCGTCCCTCGGCCTTGAGGCGCTCGGGCGGGCCGGAACAATCTGCCTGGTTCTGTTTTTGGGCGCTTTTCTGTGCATTACGCTTGCCATGACCGATAAAATCAATCTCGTCAATCTGTCTCCCGCTTTTTCAAAAGGCGCCGCACCGATTTGGACGGCGGGGCTGGACGCGGCGACGCGGACGATTGAGCCGGCTGTTGCCGCCGTGCTGCTGCCGCGCATCAACGGAAAGCCCGGCAAAGCGTTCGCAGTTGGGCTTGGCTGTTTCATTTTCTTTACGGAGAGCATTCTGTTTTTCGTGTTCGCCGGCCTCGGCGACTACGCCTTAACGCAGATGTTCCCGGTCCACGCGGTTGCCGTCCTGGCGGAATTCAGCGTGTTTCGGCGGTTCGACGTGCTGCTGACGGGCGTGTGGATTTTAACCGCGTTCGTCAAGGTAAGCCTGCTGCTTTATCTGCAGTCGGAGCTTTTGAAGAAGACCTTTTCCCAAAGGCCGGGACGGCTGTACCTCATTTTCTGCGCCGGTACGGTGCTGCTTGTGCAGCTTTGCTTTGCCGGCAAGGTGACCGATTATTATTTTACGCTCGGGCTGCTGCCGCGTACGGTGCTGTACGCCATCTTTCTGCTGTTTGTACCGGGCGTTGTGCTTGCCGCGGCGCTGCTGCGAAAAAGGAGGCGTTTGCATGCGTAAGGGCGTCAGAATCACGCTTCTGTGCCTGGCCTTCGTGCTGTTGTGCAGCGGCTGCAGCACGCCGGGGCTGGAGCTTAAGAATCGCCTGATTGTGCAGGCGATTGGCATCGATGCTTTGCCGCAGGGCGTGCGCCTCACCGTGCAGGCGCTCAATACCGAAATGGCCGGCAATCCGAACGGCAGCGGCGAAAGCGGCGCGGTTACGCGCACGCTTCTTTCGGAGGGGAAAACGGTTTCCGAAGCGATTTCCGCTTTGTCCAAGCAGACCGGGAAACGGCCGCTTCTTTCCCAGAACCAGGTGATTGTGTTCGGCCGCGAGACGGCGGAAAAGGGCTTGTTTTCCTATCTCGATTTTTTTGTGCGCGACCCGTCTTCGCGCCTTACCGTCCCGGTCGTCCTCTCGGATACGACGGCGCAGGAGCTTGTCAGCGCGCAGCTGGGAGAAAACATTTTGTCGGCGGACAGCATTACCGAGCTTCTGCAGGCGGAACGCTATGCGCCGACGCAGGTCTCGCAGGCGCTGTATGCGTTGATGAACCGGATGCAGTCCGATGTGACGAACGCCTATTTGCCGGTGGTGCGTGCAGAGACGCAGCAGGAGGAGGTCCGGCTCGTGCTCTGCGGGGTGTCCGTGTTTTCCAAGGACAGGCTGGATTTCGCGCTGGAAGAAGAGGAAACCATGGTGCTTTCCCTGTTGACGAAAAACGGGGCGGGCGGGTATTGGACAGTGGAGGATGCAAATAGAAAGGCGCAGACGACCGTGCATATCCGAAAAGCGGACGTTTCAATGCAAAGCCGGCTCAAAGACGAAACGCCGGTGTTTTCCCTGCGTCTTTTTGTAACCGGCGACGTGGTTGAAACCGAATCGGCGGCGCCGTTTTCCTTAACCAAGGAATATCTGGAGGATACAAGAACGCTTCTTAAGGAAAAGATAGAGGAAGCGGTCCGGGCTGCGCTTGCGCACTGTCTGGTTTCGGAAAACGCCGACCCGTTTGGTTTGGGGCAAAGGCTTCGGCAGCGGTACCCGAAACGGTTTTCTGCTCTTTTTACGGACTGGCACGCCGTCTTGCCGGAGGTGGAATATGAGGTCGAGGTCGAAGCGGAATTGGAACGCATCGGAAACGGTGTGGAGAATCTCTAAAAGGGGATTGCGTTTCCCGTCAAAATCCGCTATGATAAAAGCGGTGAGTGCAAATGGAAAATACGTTTCAAAAGATTTATGAGGCAGTTAAAAAAATACCGAAAGGGTATGTCGCAACGTATGGCGACATCGCTTTTGCGATAGGCAATCCGCGTCTGGCGCGCGTCGTCGGCTATGCGCTTCATGCAAACCCGGACCCTGCCACAATCCAATGCCATCGCGTCGTTAACCGGGCGGGAAAGGTTTCCGATGCGTTTGCTTTCGGCGGAAAAAACCGGCAGATTGCGAATCTGCCGGTTTTTTATGTTATCCGTCATCTGCGGACGAAACAATTTATAAGAAACTATTTCCCCGCAAGATGACACTCCCACTTCCAGG
>CASGAS010000045.1 GCA_949299505.1 uncultured Eubacteriales bacterium | reverse complement strand
TGCTTGATGAAACGCCTGCAAATGGCGGGCAACAAGCCGATTGCACTGATTGGCGGCGGCACGGGCATGATTGGCGACCCGTCGGGCAGAAGCGACATGCGCCAGATGATGACGCCGGAAACCATTCAGCACAACTGCGACTGCTTCAAAAAGCAGATGAGCCGGTTTATTGACTTTTCCGACGGGAAAGCCTTGATGGTCAACAATGCCGACTGGCTTCTTGACCTCAATTACATTCAGCTGCTCCGCGAAGTCGGCGCGTGCTTCTCCGTCAACAACATGCTGCGCGCCGAGTGCTACAAGCAGCGCATGGAAAAAGGGTTGAGCTTTTTGGAGTTCAACTACATGATTATGCAAAGCTACGACTTCTACGCCCTGTACCAGAAGTATGGCTGCAATATGCAGTTCGGCGGCGACGACCAGTGGAGCAACATGCTCGGCGGTACGGAGCTTATCCGCAAAAAGCTCGGCAAGGACGCCTACGCCATGACCATTACGCTGCTGCTCAATTCCGAGGGCAAGAAAATGGGCAAAACGCAGGCAGGCGCCGTCTGGCTCGATGAAAACAAAACCTCTCCTTTTGAATTCTATCAGTATTGGCGCAATGTGGACGACGCGGACGTGCTCAAATGCATCCGCATGCTTACGTTCCTGCCGCTGGAGGAAATCGATAAAATGGAATCCTGGCAGGGCAGCGAGCTCAACCGTGCGAAAGAGATTTTGGCTTACGAGCTTACTGCGCTCGTCCACGGTAAGGAAAAAGCAGAAAAAGCGCAGGAGGCTGCGCGCGCGCTGTTTGCCGGCAGCGGCAGCAGTGAAAACATGCCGTTTGTTGAAGTGACAAAAGAGGATTTCAAAGACGGCGGCGTCCAGCTTTTGGATGTTATGCTGCGCGCGGGGCTTATCAAGTCCAAAGGGGAGGGCAGACGCCTAATCCAGCAGGGCGGCGTCACGCTGCAGGAGGAAAAGGTTGCCGACCCGCTGTACGCAATCCCGGCCGACGCTTTCTCTGACGGCGATTTAATTCTTAAAAAAGGCAAAAAGGTCTTTTACCGGATTACGCTTAAAAAGTGAGGAGATTCCTATGTTTCGTCCGATGCGCAGAGGTAAACAGGCCCTGCCTGAAGCGTGGTGTAAAGACGCACTGCGCGCTGCAAGCAACGGCGTGCTGGCCGTCTGCGGCGACGACGGGTATCCGTACGCCGTACCGCTAAGCTTTGTATTCGACGGCAAGGACAAGCTGTATTTTCACTGTGCAACAGCAGGGCATAAGCTCGACGCAATCCGAAGCGTACCAAAAGCCTCGTTCTGCGTGACCGTACAGGATGCAGTACACCCGGCTGAATTCACGACGTATTATAAAAGCGTGATTGCCTTCGGCAAGGCGAGAGTTTTGCAGAACTGGGAATCCGAAAAAAACGCGTTGATTCTTCTGAGTGAGAAATATGGCATGTTTGACCGGGATGCGATTTTTTCGGAGATTGAACGATTCGGGGAAAGCGTGTGCATTGTAGAGTTTACAATAGAGCACCTGACCGGAAAACAGGCGAGAGAGCTAATCACAGAATAAAAAGACAGCCGGGCGCCGCAGAGTTTCTGCGGCGCCCGGCTTGTAATCATGAAAAGAGAAATCAGGAAAATGCCTTTTCAATGGCTGCAACGGCTGCATCCGTGTCCGATTTTGCAACCAAAAGAGAAATATCCACTTCGGAAGTCGTTATCATCACAACCTCTGCGCCGGCCTCGGCGACCGCCGCAAATACGCGCCCGGCAATCCCGGGGCAGCCGCGCATAGCTTCGCTGAAAACGGAAATTTTGCAGTGCCCGCCGCTTACCGACAGCTTCATGTCGCCGTGCTGTGCGCGCAAAGCGGCGGCCGCCGTCACGACGGTGCCCATATCCTCGCCGGAAACCGTAAAGGAAAGGTCCGGTGCGTTGCGGTGCGGCGGCGTTTGCGAAATCATATCCACATCCACGCCCGCGTCCGCAAGCTGCTTGAAAATTTCCGCCACGACGCCGAAATCCGCCGGCGTGTCATGCAGGGAAACCAGCGTAACATCTTCTACAACGGAAATGCTCTGTATGGTTTTCATAAGATACCCTCCGTTTATTTCTCGTCAATCAGGTCGCGCATCGAGTAAAGTCCGGGCGCCTTGTCTTTCAAAAACAAGCCGGCATTCAGCGCACCGACCGCGAAAAGCTCTTTAGAACGTGCCGAATGCGATATGGTAATGACCTCGTCAAGCCCGGCAAAAATGACCTGGTGCTCGCCGACAATCGTGCCGCCGCGAACTGCATGGATGCCGATTTCGTGCGGGTCGCGTTTAACGCGTTTGGAGTGGCGGTCAAATTCATAGTGCGGTTTCGTCTGCAAAGCGTCGGAAATTGTGTCCGCGAGCATGAGCGCCGTTCCGCTTGGCGCGTCGATTTTCTGGTTATGGTGCATCTCGACGATTTCAATGTCAAAAGCACCCTCCAGCACCCGTGCCGCTTTCGCGGCAAGCTCGGCAATCAGGTTTACGCCGAGCGACATGTTGGCGGAAAAGAAAATCGGCGCTTCGCTTGCGCAGGCTTTCAGCTTTTCGACCTGTTCCGGCGTGTAGCCGGTCGTCGAGAGAACCGCGGGGACTTTTCGCTCCCGAATAAAGGCGAGCAGTTTATCGAGCGCCGAAGGGTGCGAAAAGTCAATCAAAACGTCGATGTCTTCATGCACGTCCGCGGGCTCTTTGTAGATGGGGAAATCCGCCGTGCCTTCGCCGATGTCCACGCCAGCCGCAATTACGCAGTCGGCGCGGCCTTTCACGCAGTTCGCAATGACATGGCCCATTTTGCCAAGACAGCCGCTTAAAAGAATTTTCGTCATGTCTTTTTCACATCCCGTTTACTTCAAATCAACTGATATTTGGCAAGCACCTTGCGCAATTTTTCCGTATTCTGCTCCGACATATCGCACAGCGGCATGCGCAGGGGACCCGCGTCATAGCCAAGCATACGCATGGCCTGCTTGACGGGGATGGGGTTCACGTCCATAAACAGCGCATTGCAAAGCTCCAGGTACTGAAGCTGCAGCCGGGCGCTTTTTACAAAATCGCCGTCCAGCGCCGCCTGCGCGATGTCGTGCGCCGTCTGTGGCGCTACGTTAGAAAGAACGGAGATAACGCCCTTACCGCCCAGAGACATAATGGCTGTAATCTGGTCGTCGTTGCCGGAATAAACCGCGAAATCCGGCTCGCTAAGCGCAATGGTCTTTGCAATGGCGGAAATGTTGCCGGAGGCCTCCTTCGCACCGTAAATGCGCTTGTGCTTGGAAAGCTCGGCGTAGGTTTCGGGCTGCACGTTGCAGCCGGTGCGGCTCGGGACGTTATAGATGATGATGGGCGTCGATACGCGGTCTGCAAGATAGGTGTAATGGCGAATCAGGCCCTCCTGCGACGCTTTGTTGTAATACGGCGTTACCATCAAAAGGCCGTCCACGCCGATTTTTTCCGCTTCATTGGAAAGATGCAGCGCATACGCCGTATCGTTGCTGCCCGTACCCGCAATGACCGGGATGCGGTGCGCAACCGTCTCGACCGTAAACCGAATCGCCTCGGTGTGCTCCTCGTGCGAAAGGGTCGCGCTTTCGCCGGTGGTGCCGCAAATTACAATCGCATCCGTGCCGTGTGCAATCTGGTCCTCCAAAATCGCCTGCAGCGCCGGAAAATTCACCTTATTATCGTCGGTAAACGGCGTGATAATCGCAACGCCCGCACCCGTAAAGATTGGCTGTTTCATCGGATAGCCTCCTTAATCCATATAGCCTTCCGCGCACAGGAGTTCTGCAAGCAGCACCGCGCCGCCCGCTGCGCCGCGCAGGGTGTTGTGCGAAAGGCAGACAAATTTATAATCGTACTGCGTATCCTCGCGAAGCCGCCCGATGGAAATGGCCATGCCGTTTTCCAGCATCCGGTTGAGCTTCGTCTGCGGCATATTGTCCTCGGTAAAATAGTGTAAGAACTGCTTCGGGGCGCTGGGCAGCTCCAGCTCCTGCGCGCGGCCCTTGAAGTTTTTCCAAACCGAAAGCATCTCTTCCTTCGTCGGCTTGTTTTCGAACCGCACGAACACCGCGCCCATATGCCCGTTGGAAACCGGCACGCGCAGGCACTGCGCCGTGAATTTCGGCGAATCGGCGGGCACAATGACGTCGCCCTCAATATGGCCCCAGATTTTCAGCGGCTCCAATTCGCTCTTTTCTTCCTCGCCGCCGATAAAGGGGATGACGTTATCTACCATTTCCGGCCAGGTCTCAAACGTCTTTCCGGCGCCGGAAATCGCCTGATAGGTGCAGACCAGAACGTCCTTAACGCCGAACTTTGCGTCCAGCGGATAGAGCGCCGGAACATAGCTTTGCAGCGAGCAGTTGGATTTTACGGCGACAAAGCCGCGCTTCGTTCCAAGACGCTTGCGCTGCGCGGGGATGATGCGAATATGGTCCGCGTTGAGCTCCGGAATGACCATCGGGACATCCGGGGTATGGCGGTGCGCACTGTTGTTGGAAACAACCGGGCACTCCGCCTTGGCGTACTGCTCCTCAAGCGCTTTGATTTCGTCCTTTTTCATATCCACGGCGCAGAACACAAAATCAACCATCGAGGCGATTTCTTCGACGTCGCCGGTCGCGTCCATCACAATCATATCCCGGACGTTTTCCGGAATTTCGGTTTCCATGCACCACTTCTTGCCGACCGCTTCCCGATACGGTTTTCCGGCCGAGCGCGGGGAGGCGGCAACCACTTCCACCTGGAACCACGGATGCGCGCAAAGCAGCGTCAAAAAACGCTGCCCGACCATACCCGTCGCGCCGATGACACCAACTTTATACGTTTTTTTCACTTGTCAATCCCTCCAAAACGTGTTATCCTATTTTCTGCACAAAAAAGACCGGTAAAAACCGGTCATCAGAAAAGGGGATGCAATCACATCAATTTGTGATCGCGATAGCACTCCACCAAGTTCTGATGACAGTGACGCGGCTTTCGCCAAAACGCCCCCAGACTACGGTATAACCGATATACCCGAGTCTTCGGCAAAACGCCCTTTCCCGCGTCCTACGGCAATCGGCTGCCTGCTACGCGGTACTGATGCGCTTCGCACCTCTATCGCAGTACAGACATCATAGCATTTTTTCGCGCGTTCGTCAATCTTTTTTCCAGGATTTCGCCGCGGCGCGCCGGATATTGGGAGAAGCAGCATGAAAACACAGGATTTTTATTACGACTTACCGAAAGAGCTGATTGCGCAAACGCCCGCGGACCCGCGGGACAGCTCGCGCCTGCTGGTCGTCCACCGGGATACCCACACGCTTGAGCACCGGCATTTTTATAACATTTTGGATTACCTGACACCGGGCGATACGCTGATTTTGAACGACACGCGTGTGCTGCCGGCGCGTTTGTACGGCGAAAAGCTCGACACCGGCGCGCATGTGGAGTTTTTGATGCTCAACCAAAAGGAAAACGACGTTTGGGAGGTTATGACCGGTCCCGGCCGCCGTGCAAAGCTTGGCGCGCGTTTCGCCTTTGGCGACGGGCTGATGGAAGCGGAAATTTTAGAGATTCTCGACAACGGCAACCGGCTTGCGCGCTTTACCTATGACGGGGACAGCATTTTTTCCGTGCTCGAAAAAATCGGAGAAATGCCGCTGCCGCATTATATTACCAAAAAACTTGAGGACGGCGAGCGGTACCAGACCGTTTACGCAAAAGAGCCCGGCTCCGCCGCCGCACCGACCGCGGGACTGCATTTCACAAAGCCATTGCTGCAAAAGATACGGGAAAAGGGCGTAAACATCGGCTTTGTAACCTTACATGTCGGCATCGGGACATTTCGTCCGGTAAAGGCGGAAAATATCGAAGACCATAAAATGCACGCGGAGCACTACCATGTTTCCGAAGAGACAGCGCAGCTCATCCGCCAGACGAAGACGGCCGGCAAACGCGTGATTGCGGTCGGCACAACGGCCTGCCGCACGCTTGAAAGCGTCGCGACGCTGCACGGCGAAATCTGCGCTGCGGATGAATGGACAAGCATTTTTATCTATCCCGGGTATACATTCAAATGCATCGACGCGCTTTTGACAAACTTCCATCTGCCGGAAAGCACGCTGATTATGCTGATTTCCGCCTTCTATGACCGAGAACATGTTTTGGGGGCTTACAAAACGGCCGTCGAAGAAAAATATCGCTTTTTCTCGTTCGGCGACGCCATGCTGCTTTTATAACGGGAGACGATATGGAACAGGGATTTAATTTGCTTTTTACACGCGGAGAAGCGCGGCGCGGACGCTTTGCGACCGTGCACGGCGTTGTCGAAACGCCCGCCTTTATGAACGTCGCGACCGCCGGCGCTATCAAGGGTGGGCTTTCTGCGTACGACTTAAAGGATATCGGCTGTCAGGTGCAGCTTTGTAATACCTACCATCTGCATGTGCGGCCCGGAGACGAGCTGATTCGTTCGCTCGGCGGCCTGCACCGCTTCACCGGGTTTGATGGCCCGATTTTAACCGACAGCGGCGGGTTCCAGGTCTTTTCCCTTGCGAAGCTTCGGCAAATCCGAGAGGAGGGCGTTTACTTTAATTCCCACGTCGACGGGCGAAAGATTTTTATGGGCCCGGAGGAAAGCATGCGCATCCAGTCGAATCTTGGGTCGACCATCGCAATGGCGTTTGACGAATGTATGCAGAATCCGGCGGAATATGCCTATGCGGAAAATTCCTGCGCGCGCACAACACGCTGGCTGGAGCGCTGCAAAGCAGAGCTGGATCGTCTCAACAAGCAGCCCGGTACGGTTAATCCGCATCAAATGCTGTTCGGTATTAACCAGGGGTCTGTCTACGACGACCTGCGCGTGCGGCACATGCAGGAGATTGCCAAGCTCGATTTGGACGGCTATGCAATAGGCGGTCTTGCGGTCGGCGAGCCGAAGGAGGATATGTACCGTATCATTTCGGCTGTTACACCCTATATGCCGCAAAGCAAGCCGCGCTATTTAATGGGCGTCGGAACGCCGGGCAACATTTTGGAGGGCGTGCGGCGCGGCATTGACCTGTTTGACTGCGTCATGCCCAGCCGGAACGCGCGGCACGGACAGCTGTTCACGAAAAAAGGGATTTTGAACATTAACAACGAGAAATACAAGGCGGACCAGTCGCCGATTGACGAAACATGCGGCTGTCCGACCTGCCGGCGGCATACGCGCGCGTATATCCGGCATCTTTTCAAGGCTGGAGAAATGCTTGCTTTACGGCTTTGTGTGATGCACAACCTCTGGTTTTATAATACGCTGCTCAAAGAAATTCGCGACGCTTTGGAAGCCGATACGTTCGATGCATTTTTTGCCGAACATGTGGACATGCTGGACCGGCGCATCTGACAGATGCTACGAAATTGTAAATTTTTGCATTTTGCTTGCAAATCGTACAAAATCTATGTATAATAAACTGAATTTAAGTTTGGAGGAAAAAAGATGTTTGATTCGTTTGTTCTGCACACGTTGGAGGCGGCCGCCGGCACGACTACCGGCACACGCAGCTCGCTTCCGATGATCCTGCTGCTGGTTGTGATGGTCGTCGGCATGTATTTCCTGATGATTCGTCCGCAGCGCAAACAGCAAAAAAAGGACCAGGAAATGCGGGAAAGCACCCAGGTTGGGGATGAAATCACGACCATCGGCGGCATTATGGGCCGCGTTGTCACGGTTAAGGAAGATTCTCTGATCATTGAAACCGGCGCGGACCGCAACAAGATGAAAATCGCGCGTTGGGCGATTCAGGTGAACAATACGGCGGCTGAAAAGCAGCGTGCCGAGCAGGAGGCCGCCAAGGCCGCCATGGCCAAGCAGCGCGAAGAAAAAGCGGCTGCAAAAAAGAAAAAAGGCAAAAAGGACGACGCCGACAAGTCCTGAACGCTCCTCATAAATACGCGCACCCCCGCATACCGTTTGGTATACGGGGGTGTTTTTATGTCCCAAAAAAAGAAAAAGCATATCATCAAAACAGAAAAGAAGCGAGGTTATACAGACAGCTTGCCGCTGTGCGCCTTACGCGCGGCGGGAATCGGCGCAGTCGCTTTTCTTTTTGGCATTTTCATTTTAGCCGTGTGGTACTGGAAAAAGCAGCCTTCCGAAACGCTGCTGATGGTCTTTTCCTTTCTTTGCAGCGCCGCCGCTTTCTTTTTGTGTGGGTTTGCAGCGTGCAGAAAATCCGGATTTGCACCGGCCAAGGCCGGGCTTTTATCGGCGGCGTTCCTGCTGCTGCCGGTGCTTGGCGTCGTTTTGCTTGTTTGCAGAAGCGAAGTTTCCTTGTGGATTTTGCTGCATTTGGGTTTTGCGCTGCTTTTCCCAATCGCCGGCGGTCTTCTCGGAAAAAGGCTCTGAGCCCTGCATGACGGAACGGGACGTCCCATATAGATAAATAGGCATGTCTCAATACAAAATAAAGGAGTAGAAAAATGATAAGAAAAAGGCGCAGGGCAAGAATCATTTCGACCGGGCTGCGGACCGGACCAAAACGCACCGGCGTTTTGCAAAAGCGGCCGAAGCTGATGCTTCTAACCGGCGTAATGCTATGCGGTCTTTTGCTTGGCGCGTTGGCGCTGCGGTACGCGGACGCGTCGCAGCAGACGATTTTAAGCAGCATTTTTGACAACGAGTTGCACAGCGACGCCGCAGAGCCGATATGGAAAAATTTCCTTTATTCGTTTGCAACACAGGCGCTGTATTTGCTGATCGCGTTCATCGCCGGACTGTGCCTTGCCGGTGAGCCTGTATTGTGGCTGCTTCCTTTGCTCAAAGGTATGGGAACGGGGCTTATCAGCGCATATCTGTATAAAACCTACGCGGTAAACGGCATGCTGTATTTTTCCGCCGTGCTGCTGGTGCCGTCTGTGCTCTTTGCCGCAAGCTTTCTGCTGTGCTGCAACGAAAGCATCCTGATGACGCGGGATTTGAACCGAATGTTGTTGAAAAACGAGCATACAGCGGCAGGCGGAGAAATGCTGCGGCTGTATTTCCTGCGCTATGCGGTTTTGCTGTTGTCGCTTGTGTTTGCAGCAGCGCTTGGCGCGGTGCTGCAGACGTTCATAGGCGGAAAAGTCGAGCTTACGATTTAGTCTTTTCCGATTTTTCCGGCTTTTGGCGAACCTTGGAAAGCGGATTCGCCTTGGAGGCTTCCTGCAGCTGCTCATCGATTATATGCGTGTAAATCTGTGTGGTGCCAAGATTTTCGTGCCCTAAAATCTCTTTGAGCACCAAAACGTCGACGTTTCCATAGCGGTACATCAGCGTTGCCGCCGTATGCCGAAGCTTGTGCACCGAAAGGCCGCGGTTTCCAAGACCGCATTTTTCAAGATAGTCATACACCATATGCTGTACGGTTTTGGGGCTGATTCGATGCTTGCGGCTGCTGAGAAACAGCGCGGATTTGTCCTTTTCCGGCACGCCGTCTACAGGCCGGACCGCCATATAATTTTGAATTGCGGCCAGACACGCGTCGTTTAAGTAAATGGTGCGCTGTTTATTGCCTTTGCCGGTAACAACCAGGGTGTGGTTGTCTTTAATGTCCGTATAATTGATAGAGACAAGCTCTGCAAGCCGCATCCCACAGTTCAAGAACAGCGTCAAAATGCAGTAGTCGCGTTCTTTATTTTTCCCGTCAACCGCCGCAAGCAGCCGCAGGCTTTCGTCTAACGTCAGATATTTCGGCTGTGACTTTTTAAGCTTCGGCGTTTCCAGCTCCTGCATGGGGTTTTCCGTAATCAGCTTTTTCTGAACGGCCAGATACTTGAAAAAGGCGCGAATGCTGCTGGTTTTGCGCGCACGCGCAGCCGCGTCGTTGTCTCGTTCCTGCTTGCAAAAGGACAAAAATGTATACGCGTCGCCAAGCGTAACGGTGCGGAAAAAGGAAATGTCCAAATCGGAAATATCCACCTCTTCAAGCTCCGGGGCAGGGGAAACGGAAAGCCGGGAACGCTTTAGGAAGCGAAAGAACAGCGTCAAATCGAGGATATATTCATCTACTGTCAGCGCGGATTTGTTGCGAATGGCATATTCGTGGTTCGCAAATTCCCGCAAAAGCGGCGGAAGTTCCGGGGAATTCGCATACTTTAATCCGGGCATAAAACGCGACTCCTTTGTGAAACTGTTTCACGACTAAATATTTTGTATCATTCTAATGCATAGTATAGCACGAAATCCGTAATTTGTCATGCACGAAAGTCAAACGGGCAGGCGCGACAAAAACGCGCAGACACGCCGCGCAGCGAGCTGTATGAATAAAGCTGTCAAACTGTGTAGCCGTCTTACGAATGGACTATATGCAAAGCATACATCTATGAAATAAAACTTTTTACTAACGCAAAAAGACATTCAAAATCCGTGAAAACGAAGCCGCTCTGGGCGCTCAGTTTTTTTGTGATGAACACGGGCTCATGAGAAACAAAAGGAAACGACGGAAACAGACAACCAAACACCAAGAAAAACAAATGTGGAATATAATGACAAGCAAAACGGATCTTAAAATTGATTGTGAAAAGAAAAAAGCTCTGCAGAAAACACAAGCTGGTGTACACTGTAAGCGAAGAACAATTCCGTAAGCGCCGTTATCCGTTCCCCAAAAAAACTGTGATAAGACAGGAAAAACTCTGTTTGGCGATATATATATATAGCTAAATCCGCTCCCCTATATTATACAAAACATTGATTTTGTATAATTCGATATTTTCTGATAACCGTTCTCCCTTTTATGGATTCTGAAAATTTTGCATAGCTTTTCCTAAAATAAAAAGAAACGCCCGGCGAATGTAAATACAGGCGTTTCTTTTCTGTTTTGCTTATCTTATTATCCCTATACGTTCCAAATACTGATGCAGCTCTGCAAACCCGCCGTTCGGATACACTGCAATCTCTTTGCCGCTGCGGTTAATCAGACAATCCGTAAGCAAAAAGACTTGCATGCCGAGTTCTTCGGCGACCATATCCTCGTCCACGTCGTTCCCGACCATCAGGCATTCCTGCGGCGTAAGCTCGAGCTTTTCCAAAATCTCTTTGTAATACTTGAGATTCGGTTTACAGTAGCGACAGGATTCGTAGGTCGTATACAGCAAAAAATCTTCCGGCAAAAGACCGGCCCAGCGTATCCGGCTTTCTGTTGCGATTTTTGGGAAAACCGGGTTCGTGGCAAGCACAACCGCTCTCCCGCTTTGCCGAATACGCTCTACAATTTGTTTTGCATACGGCGTAAAGCCGCAGCTTTTGGCGACGTCTTGAAACTCCTTGCTATAATAGGCCTCAACAGTCGGCAAAAGCGTGCTTTGCTTTGCGGCGGTAATGGAACAAAAAGCATTCCAAAAAGCTTCTTCATTCGTACAGGCGCCGTCGTTTTGAAGCGCTGCGCCGACGCCGCCCCACAAAGCCTTTTGCAAAAGCGCCTCCGTATAGCCGAATGGCTGTAGCTTTTCACAAAGACTTTTGAAATACGCGCGCACAAACCGGCTCTGGTCCATTGGAAGCAAGGTCCCGTCCAGGTCGAACAAAACCGTTCGTATCATAAATTTTCCCGAACTCCCCTACCCTCTACTTATCAGCGCCGCGGCACGCATCCGTTACCCGGCGAAAACGAGCCGTAATGTCCCGCGGACGCGTAACGGCCGAGCCTATTACAACGGCATACGGCTTGGCAGCCCAAACCTTTTCAAGCTGGTGGGCCTCCCAAATGCCGCCCTCCGCGATTACATGCGCGCGCACGGTCTGCACAAGCTGGGCGATAAAATCGTAATCCGGAATAGAAATTCCCTTTGTAGCGGCCGTATAGCTGCGCAAGGTGCAGCCGATGTAGTCGAAGCCGAGAGAATCCGCATATTTTGCATCGTCCAAATCGGCGATATCCGCCATGATTTCGACCTGCGGCTTATGGGAACGGATGTATTGGACAAGGTCTTCCAGGCGTTCCCCGTTCGGACGCGTGCGCCGCGTCGCGTCAAGCGCTATGACCTCCGTGTCCGTTTCCTCCAAAAGCGCCACTACTTCCTTGCGCGTCGGGGTAATATAGACCTCACTGTCCGGATATTCCGCCTTAATGATGCCGATGGTCGGCAGATTGACCTCCGCCTTAATGGAATTGATGTCCGATACATAATTGCAGCGTATGCCGTCGGCGCCGCCCTCTTTGGCCGCCTTTGCCATCAAGTGCATGATGTTATAGCCGTATAAGGGCTCGCCCTTTACAGCCTGGCAGCTAATAATCAGGCTGCCTTCTTTGATATGCGCCAACGCTTACACCCCGCTTTTCAGCATTGCGGCAATTTCTTTCGCTTTTTGCCGGCCCTCCGCATTCAGCGGCAGGAAAGGCTTGCGGCACCCGCCGACCGGGACGCCGAGCTCGTTCAAAATTGCTTTTTCCATCTGGAATGTTCCGTAGGGAATAATAGCGGTGATGATTTCATCGGCTTTTTCCTGCGCTCTCTGCGCCGCCTGGATGTCGCCCTTGACGAAATTGTTGTAGATAGAAAGGATAATCTCCGGCATGAAGTTATAGGTGCTGCCAATGCCGCCGTCCGCGCCCATGGAAAGGCCGGCGACCAGCATTTCATCAAACCCGTTAAAGACGAAGAGCTCCCGTTCCAGATG
>CASGAS010000044.1 GCA_949299505.1 uncultured Eubacteriales bacterium | reverse complement strand
TTTTTGTGTTCATGTTATATTTTCTCCTTTCGTTTTTAATAAAGCTGATAATTTCAGCTCGTTTTCCAGCAACTGTTCCACACGGTCAGCCAGATAATCCACCGCACGCTGCTGCCCCTGCACGGAAAGACCCTGGCAGGGCGCACTTATCTGCACCATCAGGACGGTCGCAGGCAGCTCCTCCGATACGGAAAGTTCAAATCCGCTTTGATTTTTCCATTTTTGTGCCCTCATGCCCTCGGCTTAAATGTTTTCACTTGCCGAAAACATTTCTTCATCTCCGGCTCGCACTGATAATCGCATGCTAACACACACCATCACTCTTATATGATACATACAAATTCCATCATTTTGCAGTTCACATCTGCGCCATTCTTGCAAAAACGGGGGTTCACATGTGTGACATCTTGCAAAAGCGCAAAAAAGAACAAACACCGCTTTTCCTGTGGAAAGCGGTGTTCTGCCAAAACATCATCTATTCTGCTGTAAAATTCATATAACTTTGGAACAGGCCGAGGCGTGTTTTGGTTTCGGTCTTTTCATAAATAGAGGCGATATATCGCTGCAGCATCCGGCGGGAGATATACAGGCTGTCGGCAATTTCCTGTACGCCGTCCTCGGTGGTCAGCAACTTTTCCAATACTTCTGTTTCCCGAGGTGTCAGAGAACAATGCTGCGCATACAGCTTCATCCGCTCCTGAGGGGAGAGTTCGGGGCTTCCAGAAATTAGTTCTTCTATCGGTTTGAGAGAAACGGCGGCATTACTCAGATACGGCAGCAATACCAGCAGGATCAGGATAGACAGCAGGCAACTCACTACAGCCAACACCGTATTGCACGGTTGCCGCTACCGTAAAGCTGCGTACAATGCGCCCCATACCCGCCCACAGCTCCGGCCTGCTGCTTTTGGGTGCAAAATCCAGAAACATCACCGTTAAAAAGATCACATAAAAGCCGCTGTACAGATACATCAGCGCAGTACCGGCAAAATAACTGACTTCATTCGAGAGAAAGAACATACAGACAGAGGAGAGCAAAATCGTACATACGGTAGAAAGTGGAAGATATTTCCGCTCCCTGATATCGGCAAGGACCCCCGCCAAAATCAGCCCCAGTGCATAGAACAAACGAACACCGCCGTAAATGTCATAAGATTTTTCGGCATTAAAGGCCGTCAGTACGCTGTCGATCATTCCGGCTACAAGGCTCATAAGCACTACGGCAACGATCAGAAGCAGCGTTTTTTTGAAAATAAGCACTACGGCAACGATCAGAAGCAGCGTTTTTTTGAAATCTTTTTTGGCGTCCGACGAATAGGGCAAAGGATTTTCCAGAATCCAGTCCTTCGGCACTGTTATGACAAAATACATGACAAACGCAACACTCAAAATAATGCTGATAATAAAGGTGACAGACTGCGGTATTAAATTCTGTACCACAAACTGTAACAGGATCGCCACTCCCATACCCGTGCCGATCAATCGTCCCATATACCGGCTTGCGGCAAAATACATGGCCGTATTGTAATCCGCTGATATGGCCGGTCAGCAGCAGGGCTGCGGCAGAGCTTGTCAGAAAGAGTGCCGGATGATCTGCAAAAAGCAAAACCAGAGCCGCCCCAAGACATAGAACGCCAATGATAATCTGCGCCGTTTTCCTGGATTTTTCTTTTTTGCATAGGCGGCGCAGCAGGGAAAACGAAAGGAATCCCAATCCTGTGCAGACAAGCCCAACGGTATATACGGGATTTACGGCACCGCTTCCGAGAATCACGGCACAGCGCTCGTTCAAAACACAGTCCGCAAAGGAGTTCTGAGGATGTAAGTTTCTGCCGCTTCATGATTCTTCGGCCCCCCTCCTGAGTTCCACCACATCGCCGATTTCACAGTAAAGCGCCCGGCAGATCCGTTCTAAAATCTCAAGGCTCACATATTCGTCATGGCTGAGCTTTGCGATGGTGGAAGCCGAAACACCTGCCATTTCCGTTAAGGAAGATTTTTTTACTTTCATATCGATCAGCCGCTTCCACAGCTTGTTATATTGTACTGCCATATCGTTCACCTCATCATTATGACGGTAGTATAGCATAAAAATTATTATAAATCAACGATTATTGTGACTTCTAATAATATTTTGTTAAAACTAAATTTCTAAATTGTTCCATAGTATTGGTTCTTTCCTTCAATTCATCGTTGCCAAGGAGCTCGGTGGCATAGCTAAAATCTTTCTATCCAGATGAAAGCAAAACAGATAATTCTAATCCGGAACAGATAGAACGTTTATATCTGGAATGTGCAGAGCGTGATAAGCGGATCAATACAAACATTTTTGATCGCAAAGCATCTTAATGTCCATCCGGATTATTTATCTGGCGTCTATGATGACAAGGCAGACCGTATTGAGGATGACTTCTTGCGCACCATGTACAGGTCATTTATTAAACCAGAGAAATATCCTTATTTGCTAAAAGCAAAAAGTGATATTGGATACACGAACTATTTCGAAAACATTCTTACTATGAATGATATTTCAATGGATCTATTTCACACATTGCCGCCAGAAGAAAGGATTCTATTCCGTCAGGAAATGGTTGTTGCCATAATGCAGGTGATAGCAAAGCATTTCACACACGATTCCCTTGGTAACAGCACATCTGAAACTTTAGCATATTACGAGTCGTATATCGGAGATTGTGATCCTTTTTCATACTTTGCAGAATTAGAAGGAATAGGTTCCACAGAACCAGATTTGGATACTAACTTCTATGACGAAGAATCAGCACAAGATTTTGAAAAACGGATGGAATCAAAATATAGAAAAGAAAATGATGATCATTAACAAGGTGAGAAGAACCTCCCTATTGTCAGTTTTGGAAGGTTCTTCCTTATACCTATAGATAAAAAAACAGCCGGATTTCTCCGACCGTCACCCTTTACACTGCAAGCCCAATTTTTACACCGCAAGGGCACACTTTTTAATTATTCCTCGGCTTTGTATCAAACTCGGTATGATTATTTCGTGAACTGCTCTGTGCCCTGTATCAGAAGTTGCAGGAACTCGACCCCGAAGGTCGCCGTATCTGCGAACTGATTATGGAAGGAAAATCCGAAAGAGACATTGCTTCGACTCTGGGCATTTCCCGCAACACCTATACTTACCGCAGAGACAAACTGCTCCGCGTTCTCCGTGAACAGCTTGGTATGTACATCTGAAATTCCTGCCCTTCAGTCACTCGGCTGAAGGGCAAAAACTTTTTTTACAGATTTTTCGGCCAAACGCGCATCTCACCTCCAGTGGGTAGTGGAAAGAGCAAAACACACACCGCTCCTTCCAAGGAGGTGAACAGAATGTACAAAGCCCAGAAGAAACACGGCACCGGCACCGACCAGGAACTTATCGAAGTTCTCACGGCCATCAGCGTGGTGTCAAAGCGACTGGCTATGAAGCTGGCGCTGATTCAAAGTCAATCTACGGAAGGAGGAAAACAGAATGAGCAAAATGAGCGATATGGCTGCGACCATCGAAGAACTGCGCACTGCTGCTGCCGCTATTAACGATGCCGCCAACTGGCTTGCAGAGATGTTCAGCGATGCCGGAGATGCAGAACCGACTGCTCCCGCCGAACCTGCACTGACTTTGGAACAGGTCAGAGCCGTTCTCGCAGATAAGTCCCGCCAGGGTCATACCGCAGAGATCCGCTCCCTTCTCCAGAAGTATGGTGCCGCCAAGCTGTCCCAGATCGACCCCGCCCACTACAAGGCACTGCTTGCCGATGCGGAGGTGCTGACTAATGGCCAATAAACACGCTGTCCTGTCAGCATCCTCTTCCGAACGGTGGCTCAACTGTCCGCCTTCCGCTCGGCTCTGCGAGAACTACGAGGATAAAGGCAGTGACTATGCCGCCGAGGGCACCGATGCCCACACCCTCTGCGAGTTCCGTCTGAAGCAGGCTCTGGGGATGCCCACGGAAGACCCCATCGAAAATCTCTCCTGGTACAACGAGGAAATGGAGGAATGCGCTGTTGGATATGCCGCCTATGTGGTGGAACTCCTGGAAACGGCAAAGCAGACCTGCACTGATCCTGTGGTCATGATTGAACAGCGGGTGAACTTCTCCCGTTGGGTTCAGGACGGCTTTGGCACTGCCGACTGCATCGTTATCGCTGACGGTGTGATGAACATCTGCGATTACAAACATGGCAAGGGCGTCGAGGTCAGCGCCGTGGCAAATCCCCAAATGATGCTGTATGCCCTGGGTGCCTTGGAAATCTTCGATAACCGTTACATATGCGCTCATGTTCATTCCGCCAAATCAATCTTTCTGAGTCTTCTTACGGTATGATTATAGAGGATGTTATGCACGCTGTTTGGTGCATGACTTTCCGGGTGGGTGGCACGATGCATCCGCCTCATAATATGGAATCCTGCAGCACTTTTCCCGATTGTGCTGTCATACCGGTCTCTCGCTGCTTTTAATCGTTTGTATTCATGATAATCATCTGTCTTCCCAAACCTGTTTTTTCAAGCAATTCCTTGAACTCCATTTGTTCCTGACTGTTTTCGGCATCCATAATCAATGGCCATTTTTCATGATTTATATCGCGAATATCTTCAAAACGACTCCAGAAACAATTGACGGCAAGGAAACATGTATAATCGAAAAGCTTATTATGGAGCGCAGGCGGAGTGTCTATGGGGCCGGCTTCTTTCGCATCACATCTGACAAATCTTCCGTCCGGGCAAAGATTTATAAACCCTTTATCTGAGAAAAGGGAGATTGGCTCATATTTTTTTATATATTCCGAAAGACAGGCTCGAAAGCTTCGCATCAATCCCCACCCATTTGTTCTTTTTTGAAAATCTCCAGCCGGGTAATACGTATCCGGGTCTTTGTAATGAAGCAGTCGTTCGGCATAAATGCTTTTGGAGCTATACCGATACCAGACAAGGCTTTCTTCCTCCTCGCAAAGCCGAATGTCTCTGAAAATCAGAGATACGTCTGCTGCCGTATTGTTTTTTCGATCCACCGCCGTATAAGTACATTCGTTTCCATCAGGCTGACCTCTTGCGGAAATCCAATAGGGATGACCGGCAATTTCCAGTTCCATATGGACGGAGGTCCTGTCTGAAATCGCGTTATCTGCAATATGACCTGTCAGGCTCTTGTTTCCGGTTATTAACCCAATTGCCTGCATAATATCATTTGCGTGGGAAGCAGAAATCTCGGTGAGCTGTTCATGGAAGGAAACCTCAAAACGCTTGATCTTTCCGAAATATTCAATCGTCAGCCTTTTTAGGACCAAGTGCAGCATCCTCCTTCCTTTCTTTTCCGCACAATCTACAGCTCGCCGATGTTCAAAGCGGCGCGTTCGATGTAAAAATTCGCTTTTTCCCGCCTTTGCAAACTCGTCATTATCTTTGGCTTCAGTATATGCAAAGATATGTTCCATATTTAGGGCATAATAAAACAGAGCCGCGATCTTCTTCGCGGCTCTGTTTCTTGACATGCTGTAGTCAAACAAATGGCCTGCGCATTTTTTACAGCATGATCTTACCCTTTATATTTCTCTAAACCATTTTCGAGCGTTTCTATCATTCGAGATTTGAGCGACTCGGGAGAAACGATCTTCACATGGTTTATATACTGCATAGCCCAGTGCTCCATTGCATTTGGACTGGCGACAATGGACACTTTAACCTGATTTTCATTATCACTGCTTTTCGTTATCCTGATGTCGTTGCCGAACCAGTCCACAATTTGATCCACGATTCCGACATCGGCGATAAAATCAATTCGTTCCGGTTCGTCCGAAAACATATAAGGCATCGCGGAGGAAAGCTTTTTGTAGTCAATTCCGTTTTTATATCCGGGTATCGTCTGCAAATCCGTGGCCTTTTCCTTTGTCAGTTTCATGTTTGTGATTCGGTCCAGCCGATGGAATACCATGTTGCCCCAATACTCACTGTATGCCATGAGATAATACCGCTGATTGTGCAGCAGCAATTGATAGGGGCTTACAATCTGATAAGACGATTTGTGGAGCTTCTTATCGATTCCGATTTTATTGTAATCGTATGCAATACGGCGCTTCTGCTCAATGGCGGTATCAACCAATTCAATGTTATAGAACAGGGCTTGGTTGTCTGTTTTGCTCCAATCGTTAACCGAATGAATATATCTTACATTTGCGCGGAAGTATTTGTTGGAAAGCCCGCAAAGCCGATCAATCAGGTCTTTTGAGTGCTTTGCCGTAATATGCTTGCTGCTCAAAACACCGTCAATCAGCATATGCAGCTCGGAATCCTCAAAATCGCGGCATCCCAAATAACTGCCGGCTCTGCGCGACTCTATTTCAATCCCGGCCTCCTTGAGCAACGACAGATTTCGGCTGATGGCTTTGCGTTCTATCACAATCCCATATTCGTTTTCCAAATGTTTTGCAATCGCTTCTTGTGTTAAAGGGTGGTCGTAGTCGCTGTAATCTTTGAGAATTTGCCATATTCTAATCAGCGCTAATTTTTTGGGTTCAAAGCTTTCCATACTTGCGCCTCCTGCCTATAATACTGCTTACAGCGTACCATATTTGGTACAATAAATCAACCTGCGGTATTTGTCAGCAAATATAGGCTTTGCGTTTTTCTTTTGCTACCCCACCGCCGCAAACGCGCATGCTGCCTTTTTCATATGCGGGGCTAAATGCCGCGTGGGCTGCGGCGTGAAAAAACAGCCTGCCAAGGCGGGGTTACCGCTGCTTTCCCCACCGGCGGCTTTTGGGGAACTGCGTGACGCGCAGCTTTGCGCAGCCGTAGGGAACAAGCTCGATTTGCTGCGGCGTGCCCAGGGGCTTTGTCGAATGCGGAAATTTTGCGCAGACGCTTTTGTGGCGCCTGTCGCGGCCCCAGCGGATGCGGTCGACCTGCGCCTTTATCGCCAGCGGCGGATGCGCCGAGGAAAAGGGGATGTCGCCGACCTCCCGCTGCACGACCGCAAACGCGTCGCTTGCAAGGGCGTACTGCCATTCGCTTTTCGGGCGGTACTCGTAGTCGCAATAAGGGAATTTCCGCTCCACGCCGTTTTTTGTGTACTCGAGCCTTCGCGTCTCATACGCAATGGGGACGCAAAAGACCAGCGCGCCGTATCGGACCGAAAAAAGTCCGCGCGGCCTTTCGATGATTTTGGGCGCGGCGTCCCATTGTATATGGATTTCGCGCGGCTCGTTTGCCCGAATCCGGTATTGCGCATCGTGCGGGACGCGCAGCTTCAGCACAAAATCCCGGTCGGACACAACGCGGTAATGCAGTTCGTTTTTGAACGGGTATTCCGTTTCCAGCGCAATGCGGATGCCGTCCGCTTCGTACACGGCGGGCAGGGGAACGGTGTTGAGGATGTCGCCGCCGTCTTTCAGGAAAGCGCTGAGCGCAAGCTTGGGGAACGCCTGGCTGAAATTGGCCGTGCAGCAGCCGAAATTCGGCTCCAGTCCGAACAGGTGCGACTCGCCCGAATTGGTCATGAAAATCGGCCTGCCTTTGAGCTTTTGGCAGGCAATCTGGTTGGACATCTGCACATATTGATGCGCCCACATATCGTCGGAAAGCGCCGCCGGCAGCGCGTTGAAGCCGGCAAGCTCCAAAAGCTCGGCCCATTTCGGGTCGCCGGTGGCGGCATAGAGCAGCGCGTACGAATACAAAAGCTCCGCGACGGCGCAAAGCTCCGTGCCCTGCGTCGGGCTAAGGCCCGCAAGACATTCGTCGCCCGTAAACGTGCCGACCGGCGTGCCGTTGTACCGGTCAAGCTGTTCCCAAAGCCGGCCGGCCTTGCCGCGCGCGTAGCCGCCGAGCAGCGGCGCGGTCACGGCCTCTTCCTTGAGCATCATCGCAAGGTTTACCACATGCGTGTCATACCGCCATTTTCGCTTCGGCCGCGCCCAGCGCCGGCAGGCGGTTTCGTAGTCGAAGCCCTGTACGCGCAAAAGGCGGGCCAGGTCCGCAATCCAGTCCTCCCTATACCGCGCATATAAAAAGTTCAGGGCGATAAACGTCTCAAACCAGCGGTATTTGCCCCAGTCGAACAGCCGAATCTCCCCGGACTTCAAAAGGGTATAATAGTTACGCATACAGCGGTAGAGCGCGTCCGGCACGCGCGCGTCGCCCGAGCATTCGTAATAGACGACCAGCACCTTGGAGATAAGCTGCAGCGCCCAGGTGTCATAGCGCGCCCGCTCGCCGTCCTTACAGGGGCAAAGCCAGCCGTCCGGCCGCTGGAAGGACAAAATGGCGTCGATGTACCGCCCAGCGCGCGCTTTCAAATCCTCGTCGTCGAGCAGCCACGCCAGCGGAATAAAGCCGTCGAGCCAGTAGGGGACGCGCTCCCAGCCCTCCTTGCCGCCGCCAATCCAGGCGCTGTCCCGTACGTCCGGCCAGATTTTGTCCAGATGGCCGCACAGACCGTTCGCCTGCAGCATGAGCTGCCGCTTCAGCCAGCCCTGCGGGCGGATTTCGTTTGCGGCGGCAAATTTCCGGCTTTGCATACGGCCTCCTTACGGCGCGACGGGCAAAGACGCCGCCTCGTTTTCCGCCAGGCGGGCTTTCGCGTCGTCGTACAGCGCTTCAATCGCGGAAAGATTTTTGTAGTTTTCGCTTTGTACAAGGGCCTTTTTGGCGTCCAGGAACGGCTTTGCCGCGCGGTAGTAGATGGAATTTTTGTTGGTCGCTTTTTTGATTTCCGCCTGCACCCGCGCCTTTTTTAAGCGCAGCGCCCGCATGCGCTCTTTCTGGGCGCGCGCCGCCTTGCGGTCCTTTTGGGTGTTGGCCGCCTTGCACGCCGCAATGCACGCGTGCATTTCCAGCTCCAACTCGTCCTCCGCCTTGAACAGCGTCTCAAAAACAGAGCTGTCAAATTCCGTTACGCCGTTCGGGTAATACTTTTTCGTCGCGCGCTTCGCCGCCTGTATGTTGGAGACCTGGATGAACATGTCGCGCCGGCGCTCCTTTTCAAGCTGCGTCCCTTTGGGCATGGCCTTCGCCTTTGCCTTCGTCATATCGAAATGGTCCAAATAGCCGTTCAAGCCCGCCGCCACAAGCCTTTGCGCGGTCTGTAGCTTGGCCTTGCCGTAGTCCGAATCGTAAAACGTGAGCTCCTGCATCACCACGCCCGCAATTTCGATTTTCTCGTTTTCCTCGCGAATGTGCCGGCGTTCGGCCTTGGCCGCTTTGACGGCGCGCTTGTCGTGCGCTTTTTTGGCGGTTTTAAGCCGGCCGGGGTCGAATTGTTCCGGGGCTTTGCCGGCATACGCCTTTGCCTCCCGGATGATGTCGACCGTTTCCACCAGCGCTTCGTCCGACAGAACGTGGTTGCCGTAGTCCTCAAACAGCGCGCGAATCTTTAAGACCCGGACCATCGCCTTTTGGCGTGTTTCCGTAAGGTCATAGAAGAAAAACGGAATGACGTTCATCACCGCGCCGACGACGGAGGCGATGACAAGCACGCTGCTGATGCTGACGAAATAGCCCGGGTCGTACAGCACGTCGTAGACGTTGCTGCCGTCGTACCCGAGGGAAACCGCGACGCTCTCATTGAGGCCGGATTTTTCATACAGCGCCGGCAGCACGGAGCTTGTCGCGAGGGTGATGACGTTGCCGATAAGCCCGACTGCGGAGAACATCCCGTCGATGCGTTCGCCGGTGATATATTGCTGGTAGTCGCGGATATCCGCGTTGATGCTCGGGTTGAGCAGGTGCCCGAGGGAGGTGATGAACTGGTTAATGAAGGTGCAGATAAGCAGCAGCCAAATAATGTAGCTCGACCCGGTCATGCGCACGATGGGGAGCATCAGCAGAATAAAGCCGATGTTTAAGATGTTGGTGAAAACAAGCACCCGCTTTTTGCCGTATTTCCGAATGAAAAACGGCGCGACTAAATTGGGCCAGAACGAAGCGTTGCCGGCAATGGCGGTGATGATGGAATACTGCCCCGCCGTGCAGGCGTGCTGGTAGTTGTACATCCAGCCCAAAATGCTGTTGAAGGAGCTTTCCAGAAAGCCGAGCCACCCGGCCAGCGAAATGACCCAGAAGTATTTGTTCCGGGCTATTGCGCGAAAAGCGTCGCTGAATTTTACCTGTACGACGTGCGTTTTGGCCTGCACGATTTTTTCTTCGGTGTTGGCGTAGACCAACACGGAAATGAGAAAGCCCACAAGCAGCATCGGCGGGAACAGCACGCGATAGATTTTAATGTCGTAAAGCGTGTCTGTCCCGGTGATGAGCCTTGCGACAATCGGCAGGAAAATGCCTGCGATGGACGGCGAGATGTTTTCTATGACGGACTTGATGGACAAAACGTCGGAACGCTCGATGCTGTTGGGCGACAGGACGTTGATAAGGCTGTCATAGGCGTCGGTATAGAAGCTGTAGAAGAACTGAAAGCCGATGTTGAACGCCAAGACGACCGCGCACTTTGTAACCATATTCATGCCTTCGTACGGCATCCAGATAAAGCCCGCGCCGAGCAGCACCGTCGGGATACCCATCGTGAGGATATAGGGACGGTACTTGCCCTTCATGCTGCGGGTGTTGTCAATCATTTTCGCGCGCACTGCCGTCAGCGGGAAGCCGGACAGGATGCTGAGAATATAGATGACATACAGCGCGCCCGGCTCAATGCCGATGGTGTTGCCGATAAGCGTGTTGCCCACCGCGATGACCATTTGGCTGATGCAGTAGACGATGAATTTGACGCCGATGCCGCCGACGGACAGCGACGCGATTTCCTTGAAGCTCATATACCGCCCTTTCGGCGGCACTTTCCAATAGGCGCGCAAATCGCGCAGCAGGGCGGCGGCTTTGTTTACCATGCTCATACGAAATTCCTTTTTGTCGCCGTGCAAACGGGCGACCTAATTTTGTTTGGATTGCCTACAAACAGCAATATAAGCATTATAACATTTATGCAGTTTTTTGGAATACGCCATTTTGTACAAACCAGGCGGCCGATTTTTGTGCATACGCCTTGAAACCGGCACAGGTTGGGCGAAACTGCCGGAAAACACCCGCGCCCGCGGACCAAATTCCGCCTAGCCGCGTAGGATGGAGGTGGAAGGGCGGGTGGAACAATGCGTGGGCGGCTGCGGGGGAGACTTTCCAAAAAGCGCCGCCGCCGGCTTCGTGCCGGCGCGGCGGGTCTGGCGGCGTGTGCATTCGTGGTGTTTGCGCTTGTGCAAATGCGGCCGGTCGTGCTGCGGTACGCGCAGAGCGTGGGCAAGCGGATGCTGCTCAATGCGGCAAACGCGGCGGTCGTGGAGGTGCTCAACGACATGCAGCTCGACTACAAGGACATCGCGCACCTGTCGTCCGACGAGGACGGACGCGTGACCAGCGTGCGCATCGACGCGCCGGCCGTAAACCTGTTGAAAAGCCGCATTTCCCTGGCGGTCGCCGACGCCGTGGCGAAAGGGGAGTCCTACCATTTTGCCATTCCCTTGGGGACGTTTCTCGGCAGCGAATTTACCGCGGGCCTGGGGCCGCGCATCCCGTTTTCCATGCAGCTGACGGCGCATACGGTCATAGAGGTCGAAAGCACCTTTGAGGCGGCGGGCTTAAACCAGGTTAAGCACCGCGTGCTGCTGCACATTACAAGCACGGGCAGGCTGATTTTGCGCGGCGTGACGGACACCATTACCGCCGAATCCTCCGCGCTTGTAGCGGAGACGGTCATTGTGGGCGTTACGCCGGACGCCTTTACCAACGTCATAGAAACGCCCGCCAGCGACGTCGCGGGCATCATCAACGACTACGGCGCCGTCGCCGAGGCACCGTAAACGGAAAAAGATTGCGCAAACGCAGAACTTTTGGTATACTAAATACAATAGCCTGCCAAGCGTGCCGCTCGGATAGAAAGCGGTGAAAGCGCTGCTCTCCATGCCCGAAAAGAACGCGTTTTTCCGCGCGTTGTCCGCCTGGGTCGGGTTCCGAAGCGTACGAGTCGAATACGACGTGCAGGCGCGGTCGGCCGGGACGTCCAAATGGTCCACCCGCGCGCTTGTACGATACGCGGTCGCCAACATCACCGCGTTTACCGTTCTGCCCATGCAAATTGTCACGGTGCTTGGCGTTTTCATGCTGCTGGCGTCTTTCGTGCTCGCGCTCATTGCGCTGTACCAGAAATTAACCGGTGAAGCGTTGGGCGGGTTCACAACGGTCATTATTCTCCAGTGCTTTACAGGCAGCGTCATGATGATAAGCCTTGGCATTATCGGCTACTATATTTCCAAAATTTACGATGAGGTCAAAAACCGCCCGCGCTATATCGTCGCCGAACGCACCCAGGCGCCGGAACGCGATGCGGCGCAGTCGTAAGCGTTTTTTAACACATATCGACCGGGGATGGTTCTGCGTCGGGCTGATATCTGAAATCGGCCGGCAAAAGCGACGCAGAACCGTCCCCGGTCTTACTTTAAGCATGCACCGGCTTTTGCTCGTTCGCCTTTGCCGTGTTGTCAAAAGCTTTTTCAATTCTAAACAATGTTGCAGGGGAGCGGTGCCACATAACAGCCGCGCACGGAAAAACAGTCCGCCGGACTGTTTTCCCGCCTGCGGGCGGGACGTGCTGTTCTCATCTCACTCTCTCGAGCCACACCAAAAAAGCCCATCGGGAGACGATGGGCTTTTTGGTGGTGGGAGAGAGTGGATTCGAACCACTGAAGTCGTAGACGGCAGATTTACAGTCTGCTCCCTTTGGCCGCTCGGGAACTCTCCCATATTTAATTTTGCGTTGCCGCCAGTCCAAAACCGGAATTTCGAGGGTTCGAGCCCGTCCAGGGAAGTGTGTTTACAGCCGGGGGTGGAGCTGGTGGACGGACTCGAACCCCCGACCTGCTGATTACAAATCAGCTGCTCTACCAACTGAGCTACACCAGCATTTTCAACGCTCGAATATCATAGCATACAAAACCCGTTTCGTCAAGCGGAAAATCGCAATTTTCAAATTTTTCTGCGGGAGGGCGTACGTCTTGTGCGCGGCGGGGAAACCTGCTACAATAAAACCGGTGATATTATGGAGCTTCGCGCAGAACTTGCCGCGCTTGCGGACGAATCGTATAAGAACTTCCAAAGCAAACTTATCCCCAATGTAGACCCGGCGCGTATTTTCGGCGTGCGTATTCCAAAGCTTCGCGCGCTTGCAAAGACCTTGGAAACCGACGACTTCGGCTGGGATTTTTACGAGGAGCAGATGCTGCACGGCCTGTATATCGGCTATTGCAGTCTGCCGTTTGAAAAGCGGCTGCAGCTTCTCGACGACTTCGTGCCGCGCATTGACAACTGGGCGGTCTGCGACTGCGCGGTTTCGTCGATGCGCTTTATAAAAAAGGACCGCGCGGCGTTTTCCCGCTGGCTGCAACGCTATATGTCCTCCGACCGGGAATACGAGCTGCGCTTTTGCGTGGTTGTGCGGATGCACGCGTATTTGACGGATGCGTACGTCGACGAGACGCTCTCCTATCTCCAGGGGCTGCAAAGCGACTTTTACTATGTCCAAATGGCGGTCGCCTGGGCGCTGGCGACGGCGTTTGTGCCGTACCGCGAGCGGGTGCTTGCCATATTGGAGGCGCAAACCCTCCAGCCGGCGGTGCAAAACCGGACGATTGGGAAAATTTGCGACAGCCTGCGCGTGGACGCACGGGATAAGCAGCTTGTCCGGCAGCTGCGCAGGTGAATGGCGGACCATAGAACGGGCGAAGCGGTGCGCTTCGTCCGTTTTTTATCGGGAATTGCGATTTTGCACAAAAAACAGGCTTGCGGCATGGAAAATCCTGTATTATACTATACTAAATTTCCAATATTTCACCCGAAATGAGGTGCGGCTTTTGCAAACCGTGGAAAAAACCACGCCCTGCGGCGTAGTGCGGGGGCTTGCGGGCGAGCGGGGCTTGGAGTTTCGCTCCGTTCGCTACGCGCATGCCGGACGCTTTCAGTACCCGA
Organism: uncultured Eubacteriales bacterium; assembly: GCA_949299505.1. GTDB lineage: Bacteria > Bacillota > Clostridia > Oscillospirales > Acutalibacteraceae > Fimenecus. The sequence goes on along the minus strand of CASGAS010000044.1, from coordinate 768 downwards.
CGCTTGTGACCGGCTGGGACGGCGTCTATGACGCGACCGCATTCGGCCCCTGCTGCTTTCAGCACCGTGCGTTTGAGGACGACGCGAAGGTCAACGCGTTTTACCACCGGGAGTTCCGGCAGGGGCTGACGTTTACCTACGGCGAGGACTGCCTTTCCCTAAATATCTGGGCGCCGAAGGCGGCGGAAAACTGCCCGGTGCTCGTCTATATCCACGGCGGCAGCTTCACCGGCGGCAGCGCGAACGAAGGACACATAGGCGGCGCGCACTTTGCCGAAAACGGCGTGGTCTTCGTTGCAATGAACTACCGGCTCGGGCCGTATGGCTTTTGTGCGCATCCGGACCTTGCCGAAAACGGCGTGTGCGGCAATTACGGCCTGTTCGACCAGCTTGCCGCCTTACAGTGGGTCAAGGCCAACATTGCGGCGTTCGGCGGCGACCCGGACCGCGTCACCGTCATGGGGCAGAGCGCTGGGGCGATGAGCGTGGATATTCTGGTTTCAAGCCCGCTTGCGAAAGGCCTTTTTTCCGGCGCGGTGCTGCTCAGCGGCGCGGGGCTCCAGCGCTTTTTGCTGCGGCCCAAAACGCCCGAACAGGCGCGCGGCTTCTGGGAAAAGGTCTGCGAAAACGCCGGCTGCAAAACGGCCGGGGACCTGCGCGCGCTTGACGCCAAAACGCTGTATTACGCCTGGCGCGCAGCGTGTAAAGCGATGAAGCTGAGCATGCCCTATACCTTTCCGGTGTATGACGGCGCGCTGCTGACGGCGG
>CASGAS010000043.1 GCA_949299505.1 uncultured Eubacteriales bacterium | reverse complement strand
TCCCATCTATTTCGATACGGAATTTGCCACAAGCGGCCACACCGGCCGCGCGGACAAGCTTGACGCCAAAACACGGACCGACCTTGCCGTCGCGTTCTGCGAGGCGGTGCGAAACGCGGGCTACACGGCGGGCGTGTACGCGTCCAAATCCTTCTTCTACGACGAGCTCGAATTCAGCCGGCTGCAAAAGTATGAAATCTGGGTGGCGCACTATACGTCGCGCGTGACGGATTTTTCGCACCCGTACGAGGCCTGGCAGTACACCGACGAGGGCAAGGTGGACGGCATTTCCGGTTATACGGACTTGAATATAGGGCTGTATGATTACCGCGCAAAATCGGATATGCAGTCGGTCGGCTCGAACGTGCTTTTGACCGATACCGCCGGAATGCGGGCGTACCGCACGGCCGAGCAGGGCGTTGCGCAGTATGCCGCGTCCCCGGACGACGCGCTTTACAAAAGCGTGTCCGCCTCCATTGCCGCGCTGCCCCAGGCCGCGGTGCGCGACGCGCTGCAAAAGGCGCTCAACGACGCGCGCGCGAACGCCATGACCACGCAGCCGGCATCAGCTGCCCCCGTCGTTACGAAGCAGGACCCGGAAGCGGCAGATTAAAACGCCATATTTTGGAAAAAGCAGACGGCCGTCTGCTTTTTCTTTTTGCGGACTGGCACGCGGCGGCGCGCAAACGCATATAGTAAGCTGTCGGCACATCGAGTCAACGAAAAAAGGAGCGATGCCGCTTGCTGCTTGAACTGCTTTCCGCCATCAGCACGAATATCCTGTATTTTCTCCTGCATATCGAGGGGGCAAGCTCTTTCCCGAAGCCCCTGTCCGCAAAAGCCGAGCGCGAGGCGCTCGAGGCGTACTGGGCGGGGGACGAGTCGGCGCGCGACCGGCTTGTCGAGCACAACCTGCGCTTAGTCGCGCACATCATCAAAAAATATTATGCGTCCTATTCCGACCAGGACGACCTCATCTCCATCGGAACCATCGGACTTATCAAGGCGATTGGTTCCTTTGACGGCAAAAAGGGGACGCGCCTTGCGACCTACGCCGCGCGATGCATTGAAAACGAGATTTTAATGTATTTCCGCTCCCGCCGCAAAAGCGCGCAGGACATTTCCATGAACGATCCCATCGACGCCGACCCGGAGGGCAACCCGCTGACGCTTTCGGAGATTCTCTATACCGACGACACCATCGCCGACGATTTGGACCGCAAGGTGCAGGCGGAAAAGGTGCGCCGCTTTGTGCGGGAGCTTACCGACGCGCGTGCGCGGGAAATTATTGTGCGCCGCTACGGGCTCGACGGCGAGGAGCCCGAGACCCAGCGTGAAGTCGCCGCGCGGCTGCACATTTCCCGGTCCTATGTGTCGCGCATTGAAAAGCGTGCGCTGGAAACGCTGCGCGGGCGCTTTCGCATGCCGTAGCGGCCGAATATTCACAGTCTGTTTACTTGCTATTTGCCGTCTCTTGTGGTAAAATTATTCAAATATCGGTAAAAAGGGGGCGTGGGCGCATATGGTCATTTTGGGAATCGACCCGGGGTATGCAATCGTCGGCTACGGCGTGCTGGAATACCGGAGCAATCACTTTACGGTGCTCGAGTACGGCGCCGTGACGACCGAGGCGCACACGCCGTTTCCGCAGCGGCTCGAACGCATTTATACGGACCTTACGGCGCTGATGCAAAAGTGGCGCCCGCAGGCCATGGCCATAGAAAAGCTGTTTTACAACACCAACGCCAAAACCGTTATCGACGTGGCGCAGGCGCGCGGCGTAACGGTGCTTGCCGCAAAGCAAAACGGCGTGGAAATTTTTGAGTATACCCCCTTGCAGGTCAAGCAGAGCGTGGTCGGCTACGGGCGCGCGGAAAAAAAGCAGGTGCAGGAAATGACCCGCTTGATTCTGCATTTGGAAAAGGTCCCGAAGCCGGACGACACGGCCGACGCGCTTGCCATGGCGATTTGCCACGGCCACGCCAGCGGCTCTCTGATGGGAAAACTGCGGCAGGCGGAAAGGCGGTAAGGTATGTTTTATTCGATTACGGGAAAAATCGTGTATCTGGACACGCAAAGCGTCGCGCTGGAGACCGGCGGCGTGGCGTTCCGGTGCAGCACGACGCTCTCCACGCTTCGCTGCATCGGCGAAAAGGGGAGCACGGCGACGCTGTACACCCATTTGAACGTCCGCGAGGACGCGCTCGATTTGTTCGGCTTTGCAAGCGAACAGGAGCTTGAATGCTTTAAGCTTCTGATCGGTGTGACCGGTGTGGGGCCGAAAGCGGCGCTGTCCATCCTTTCGGAGCTGCCGCCCGACAAATTGGCGCTGTGCCTTGCGACCGGCGACAGCAAGGCGATCACCCGCGCGCCGGGCATCGGCCCGAAGCTTGCGCAGCGCGTGGTGCTTGAACTGAAGGACAAGCTTGCCAAAGGGCTGGAGCTGTCCGCGGTTACGCCGGAAATCGAAGCGGCAGGCGCGGCCGCGGCAAGCGGCAATGCGGCGGAGGCCGTCAGCGCGCTTTCGATGCTCGGGTACTCGCAAAGCGAAGCGGCTTCGGCGGTGGCAAAGCTCGATGCGGCGCTGTCTGTCGAGGAGCTGATCCGGCAGGCGCTTAAAAGTCTGGCAAGGCAGGTATAAGCTATGGAATTTGAGAAGGAAAACCGCATCGTTTCCCCCGACTATAACGCGGCGGACGAGGCGCTTGAGCTCTCCTTGCGTCCCAAGACGCTGCGCGACTACATCGGGCAGGAAAAGGTCAAGGAAAACCTGAAAATCTATATCGAGGCCGCAAAAGTGCGCGGCGAGCAGCTCGACCATGTGCTGCTTTACGGCCCGCCGGGACTCGGCAAAACGACGCTTGCGGGCATCATCGCAAACGAGATGCAGGTGCAGTTCCGCGTGACGTCCGGCCCCGCCATTGAAAAACCGGGCGACTTGGCGGCGCTGCTGACCAACCTTGCGGACGGCGACGTTTTGTTTATTGACGAAATCCACCGGCTCTCGCGCAGCGTCGAAGAGGTGCTGTACCCGGCCATGGAGGACAACGCGCTGGACATCATCATCGGCAAAGGACCCTCGGCGCGGTCCATCCGCCTGGATTTGCCGCGCTTTACGCTGGTCGGGGCGACCACGCGCGCCGGGCAGCTGACGGCGCCCTTGCGCGACCGGTTCGGCGTTGTCGCAAGACTCGAAATGTACACTTCCGAGGAGCTTTCGCAGATTGTCCGCCGCAGCGCGGGGATCTTAGGCATTGCGATAGACGACGACGGCGCTTTGGAGATTGCGTCGCGCGCGCGGGGCACGCCGCGTATTGCGAACCGTCTTTTGAAGCGGGCGCGTGATTTTGCGCAGGTTATGGGCAACGGTGTGATCACGAAAGAGACGGCGCAGATTGCGCTGTCTCGCATGGAGATTGACGCGCTGGGACTTGACAACATCGACCGGCTTCTTTTGACGGCGATGATTCGCAACTACAACGGCGGCCCGGTAGGGCTTGAGACGCTTGCGGCGACCATTGGGGAAGAATCGGTCACCATTGAGGACGTCTACGAGCCTTACCTTTTGCAGATCGGCTTTATTTCCAAAACCCCGCGCGGACGCATCGCGACGGCCAAGGCTTATAAGCACCTGGGGCTTGCTATGCCGGGGCAGCAGCAACTGGATTTGTAAGAGATTACAGGAGGTATTGCAGTGGGAAGACTGTTTGGAACGGACGGCGCGCGCGGCGTCGCCAACACGGAGATTACGTGCGAACTCGCCATGCAGATTGGCCGTGCGGCCGCCATGGTGCTGACCGAAAATCTGGCGCACCGCCCAAGGGTGCTTATCGGCATGGACACGCGCGCGTCGGGGGAAATGCTCGAAGCGGCGCTGACCGCCGGCTTCTGCTCGGTCGGCGCGGACGTCTGCCTGCTCGGCGTGCTGCCTACGCCCGCCGTGGCGTATTTGGTTAAGGCGTACGGGTATGACGCGGGCGTGATGATTTCCGCGTCTCACAATCCGTGCGAATACAACGGCATCAAAATTTTCCAGTCCACGGGCTATAAGCTGCCCGACGCGCTGGAAAACGAGATAGAAGCCATCATTTTGGACGAGGCCAAGGTCCCGCCCGAGCCGGTCGGCGGCGACGTCGGCCGTGTGACGCGCGCCGAAACGGCGGTGGTGGATTATATCGACCACCTCCTTTCTACGACCGACGTGCGCTGCGACGGCATGAAGATTGCGCTTGACTGCGCCAACGGCTCGGCAAGCGTAACCGCGCGCCGTGTGTTTGAGGCGCTCGGCGCCGAATGTGTGGTTATCCACGACAGGCCCGACGGCGTCAACATCAATTTGGACTGCGGCTCGACGCACCTGGCCGCTTTGCAGAAATGCGTCGTCGAAAACGGCTGTGACGCGGGCTTCGCCTTTGACGGCGACGCCGACCGGATGCTGGCGGTCAACCATCTCGGCGAGGAGGTCGACGGCGACCGCGCCATTGCGGTCTGCGCCAAGGCGATGAAAGCGGAGGGCCGGCTTCAAAAGGATACGGCCGTTGTGACCGTAATGAGCAACATGGGCTTTTTCAAGTTCTGCGCGGAAAACGGCATCGCCTGTGAAAAAACAAAGGTCGGCGACCGGTATGTGCTGGAAAATATGCTCGAGCACGGCTATTCCATCGGCGGCGAGCAGTCCGGGCATATCATCTTCCTCGAGTACGCCACGACGGGCGACGGCCAGCTTTCCGCCATACAGCTTCTCAAGGTGCTAAAAAAGACCGGCAAGCCCTTAAAAACGCTTGCCGACGAGATGCGCGTATATCCCCAGGTGCTCTACAATGTCCGCGTGTCCAATTTCGGGCGCGTGCGCTTTTCGGAGGATGAAGAAATCCAAAACGCCATCCGCCGCGCGGAAGCGGAGCTTGGCGATGCCGGGCGCGTGCTGGTGCGTGTGTCCGGCACGGAGCCGCTTGTGCGCGTGATGCTGGAGGGCGAAGACGAAGAACAGATCCGCATGCTCGGCGAAACGCTGGCCGAGGTGGTACGCGAAAGGTTGGTTTGATGCGCGTTTCGTCGCAATGGAAGGATTATACGCTGCTTGACTGTTCCGACGGCGAGCGGCTGGAACGCTGGGGCAAGGTGACGCTTGTGCGCCCCGACCCCCAGGTCATTTGGAAAACGCCCAAAACGCACCCGCTGTGGAAAAAGGCGGACGCCGTTTACCACCGTTCGCAGTCGGGCGGGGGACATTGGGAAATGCGCGCGCAGCTGCCGGACCGCTGGACGGTCGAATACAAGGACCTGCGCTTCCACGTCCGTACCATGGGCTTTAAGCACACCGGCGTTTTTCCCGAGCAGGCGGTCAACTGGGACTTCGTTTCGGAGCTGATTCGCCGCGCCGGGCGGCGTGTGCGCGTGCTCAACCTGTTTGCCTACACGGGCGCGGCTACGGTTTCCGCGCTGCGCGCAGGCGCCGAGGTCGTCCATGTGGACGCGTCGCGCGGGATGGTGCAGTGGGCGAAAGAGAACGCGCAGCTCTGCGGCGTAGCCGACCGGCCCGTGCGCTGGATTGTGGACGACTGCATCAAATTCGTCCGCCGGGAAATCCGGCGCGGCAACCGGTACGACGTTCTGATTATGGACCCGCCCTCCTACGGACGCGGTCCGGGCGGCGAGGTCTGGAAGCTGGAAAACGAGGTTTACGGCTTCGTCGAGCTCTGTCGGGACGTGCTTTCCGACGAGCCGCTGGCGGTGCTGCTCAATTCCTATACGACCGGGCTTTCCCCGGCGGTCATGCAGTACATTCTCGGCAGCGTTCTGTGCCCGGCGCTCGGCGGGCAGACGCAAAGCGATGAAATCGGGCTTCCGGTGCAAAGCTCCGGACTTGTGCTGCCCTGCGGCGCGACGTCCATTTGGCACAGATAAAAGAAAAGGTACAACATACATGCAAGATGTGATTTTGGATTTTCAGGATGTGAGCTACCGCTATGCGGCGGACGAGGGCGAGACCCCGCTGCCGCTTTGCGTGCGCCATGTGAATCTGCAAATCGAACGCGGCAGCTTTACGGCGATTTTGGGGCACAATGGCTCCGGCAAATCGACGCTCGCGAAGCTCTCCAATTCCATATTGATTCCCGAAAGCGGGCGGGTGCTTGTCAACGGCATGGACACTTCGGACGAGGACCTTGCGTATGATATCCGCCGCACCGTCGGCGTCGTGTTCCAAAACCCCGACAACCAGATTGTCGCCTCCATCGTCGAAGAAGACGTTGCGTTCGGGCCGGAAAACCTGGGCGTTGAACCCGCGGAGATTCGCAGGCGTGTGGACGATGCGCTCAAGGCCGTCGGGATGTACGAATACCGCGGGCACGAGCCGCACAAGCTTTCCGGCGGGCAGAAGCAGCGCGTCGCCATCGCCGGGATGATTGCCATGCTGCCCGAGGCGCTGGTGCTGGACGAGCCGACCGCCATGCTCGACCCGCAGGGGCGCAAAGAGGTGCTCGAGACCATCCACCGCCTGCACCGCGAGCGGGGGATGACCGTCGTGCTGATCACCCATTTTATGGAAGAAGCGGTGGACGCAGACCGGGTGCTTGTCATGGACGACGGCTCGATTTTGCTGGACGGCACGCCGGACACGGTATTTGCGGAAGCCGAAACGCTGCGAAACGCGGGGCTGGAGCTGCCGCGCGCCGCAAAACTGGCGACGGCGCTGCGAAGCGACGGCGTCCCGCTGCCGCCGCACATATTAACGTCTACGGCGCTTGCGGACGCCTTATACCAACTGCTCGGAGAACAAACGCATGCCGATTCTTGAAACGCGAAAGCTATCCTACGTCTACGGCGAAAACACGCCCTTTCGGGTGCAGGCGCTGCACGACGTGGATTTATCCATAGAAAAAGGCGAGCTCGTGGGCGTAATCGGCCACACGGGCTCCGGCAAAAGCACCTTAATGCAGCATCTCAACGGGCTTGTGAAGCCGACGTCGGGCGAGGTGCTGCTCAACGGGGAAAACATCCACGCCTCCAAGCCGGCGACGCATAACGCCCGGTTCTGCGTGGGGCTTTGCTTTCAATACCCGGAATATCAGCTGTTTGAAAGCACGGTGTATAAAGACATCGCCTTCGGTCCGCGCAACATGGGGCTTGATAAGGCGCAGGTTGATGCGCGGGTGCGCCGCGCCGCGTCGTTTTTGCATATCGCCGACGCGTGGTTCGACAAATCGCCGTTTGACCTTTCCGGCGGCGAAAAACGGCGCGTGGCCATTGCCGGCGTGCTTGCCATGGAGCCGGAGGTCCTGATTCTGGACGAGCCGACGGCGGGCCTTGACCCGCGCGGCAGAGCGCAGATTATGTCGCTTATCGAAAATTACCGCGCGTCCACGGGCGGAACGGTCATTATTGTTTCACACAGCATGGACGACATCGCGGAAACGGCGTCGCGGGTGCTGGTTATGGATAACGGGTCTATCGTGCTCGGCGGTACGGTCGAGGAGGTCTTCCGCGACGCGCCCGCGCTTGTGCGCCATGGGCTGGACGTCCCGCAGACGACGCGCGTCTTTTTGGAGCTGCGTGCGCACGGGGTGGACGTGCCCACCGACATTTACACCGAAGAAAAAGCGCGCCGCACCGTGCTGCGGCTTTTGCGGGAAAGGGGCGTGCCGGTATGATTCGCGACATCACGATTGGGCAGTATTTCCCCGGCAAGTCGTTTGTGCACCGGCTTGACCCGCGGCTCAAGCTGGTGCTGACCTTCGTATACATTGTCTCCATATTTTTCTGCAAGAATTTTGCGTCGCTGGGCGTTTGCGTCGGGTACCTTCTGGTTGCGGTCGCGCTTTCGCGCCTTTCTCCGAAGCTGCTTGCCAAAAGCCTGAAGCCCATTGTCATTCTGGTGCTGCTGACCTCCGTCTTGCAGATATTTTACAACGACGACGGCGCGGTGCTGTTCGGCAAAGGCTGGTATGCCGTGACCACGGACGGCGTTTGGATGGCGGTGTTTACCACCGTGCGCATTATTTCCCTGGTGCTTGCAAGCTCGCTTTTGACCTACACGACGTCGCCGACGCTGTTGACTGATGCGATTGAACGGCTGTTTTCCCCCTTGAAAAAGCTGCATGTCAACGTCCATTCCATCGCCATGATGATGACCATTGCGCTTCGGTTCATCCCGCTTTTGATTGACGAGGTCGATAAAATCATGTCCGCCCAGAAAGCGCGCGGCGCGCAGCTGGATTCCGGCGGGCTTCTGAAACGCGGGCAGGCGCTTATCCCCGTATTCGTCCCGCTGTTTGTCAATGCAATTACGCGCGCGTATGATTTGGCGTTCGCAATGGAGTGCCGCTGCTACCGCGGGGGCGAGGGCCGCACACGGCTTCGGGTCATGCGGCTTTCCCTGCGCGACGGGGCGGCCATGGCCGTCACGGTGCTTTGCCTTGCCGGCATCGGTGTGGCAAACGCCATGCTGACGCCGCTGATTTGATGGGGGAGCGCATGCGAAACTTTCTGTTGACGCTGCGGTTTGACGGCAGCGCGTATCATGGCTGGCAGGTGCAGGAAAACGCCGTTACGGTGCAGGAGACGCTGCAAAATGCGGTCGAACGCATCCTGGGCAAGCGCTGTCCTGTGACCGGGTGCAGCCGAACGGACGCCGGCGTGCACGCGCTTGGCTTCTGCTGCTGCCTGCGCGCCGAAACCGGCCTTTCGCCCGAACGCCTGCAAACGGCGCTCAATGCGGTGCTGCCGCGGGACATTGCCGTGTGCGGCTGCCGCGAGGTGCCGGAAGCGTTCCATCCGCGGTACGACTGCAAAAAAAAGACCTACCAGTACCTTGTGTGGAATGGGAAAACGCGGCATCCGTTTTATGAAGGCCGCGCGTATTTCTATCCGTACCGGCTCGACGCGCCGTTTCTGCACGCGCAGGCGCAGGATTTTTGCGGCACGCACGATTTTTCCGCTTTTTGCGCGGCGAACGGCAGCGTGGAGGACAAGGTGCGGACCGTCTATGCGTTTTCGGTTGCACGGGAGGGGGACCTGGTCCGCTTTACCGTTACGGGCGACGGCTTTTTGTACAATATGGTGCGCATTATGGTCGGCACGCTTCTGAATATACAGGCCGGCAGGCTTGCGGCGGGGACAATTTCCGATATTCTGGCGGCGGGCGACCGTTCGCGCGCGGGCGTAACGGCGCCGGCGCAGGGGTTGTACTTGGTGCGCGCCGAATACGACGCGCAAATCTAAACAAAACGGGTTGAGGATATGGCAAAGCAGACGGCACCTCGGAAAACAAAGAAAAAAGCAGCGAAGCACACGCCCGCCGCGCCGCGCGAGCGGCTGTTCACCGTGCTCAAGGCGGCCTGCGCGATTCTGGTTGTTCTGGCGCTGGTCGTCATCGCCGCACAGCGTTTTGGCAACGTGACGTTCTCGAGCGTCGGGGACTGGGCGCGTTCTCTGGTTTCCGGCATGCAGCGCGGCGACGGATATCCGTATTATTTTGAAGACAGCAGCGTGGTCTTTGTCGACCGCATCGGTTCGGACCTGCTGGTCGTGACGGAAAACGAGACCTATGTGCTTGACGCGACGGCGCGGCGCACGAACACGGTTCAGCATACCTATACGTCTCCTTACGCGGACAGCCGCGGCGGGCGCGTGCTGCTTCTGGACGTCGGCGGCACGACGTACCGCGTGCAGTCGAAAAGCAGCGTGCTGTTTGAGGGCACGACCGCCCAGCAGCTTCTGACCGGGGCGCTTGCGAAAAACGGCGCGGTGGCGCTGGCTACCCGCGGCGATCATGCGCAGAGCACCCTGACGGTGCTCGACAGCCGCCAGCAGGAGGTGTTCCGCTGGAATTGCGCGGCGGAAACCATCGTCGCCGTCGGCATTTCCGACCGGGGCAAGCGCGCGGCCGTGGCGGTGCTCGGCGCCGAAAACGGCGAGCTGTATACCAAGGTGCATCTGTTTGACTTCGACTACAACGAGCCGGTTGCGTCTTTCACCTTTTCCGAGCCCGTTTCCGGCATAGAATACCTGTCCGAGAACCGCGTGCTGCTGAGCGGCGAGCGCGTGTTCGCCATGGTCGAGGACGGCACGCTTGCCTGGGAGGAGGACCTTTCTCTCAACACGCTTTCCGCCGTCTATACGTCGGATGAGCATATGACGATTGCCGCCTTTTCCAAGTACGGCAGCTCTGCGGTCAAAATTCTCCGAGCGTATGACAGCAAGGGCGAGCTGCTGTTTGAAACCGAGCTTGCCGAGCACGTCAAAAACGTCTCCTGCGACGGGCGGCGCATCGCCGTGCTGACGGACAGCTATCTGTATCATTATAACCGCGACGGCGAGCGAATCGGCGCGTCCGTTGTGGATGCGGACAGCATCCGGCCGTTCTGCGACGGCAAAAAGACCTATGTATACGTCCTTGGCGGCATCCGCTGCTACAGTGCGACCGAAACGGAAACCGGCGAGACCGCGGCGGAAGATTGATGCGCAAATCCCGGAAAATCCGGTTGCGGGCCGCATGGACATATGCTACAATAGGAACAAGGAAAGGCGCCGGCTGCAGCGGCTGGTGAAGGTGCAAATATGGGCCTTGCGATTGATTTGATCTTTTTGTGCATCCTGGGCGCGACGATTGGCGTCGGCGCAAAAAAAGGCGTGGTCAAAACGGTGCTCGACATCGTCGCCGTGGTGCTGGCTGTGGTGCTGGCCGGCGCGCTGGCCTCCCCGTTTGCCGAGGGCGTTTACGACGCGCTTTTGGAGGAGCCGGTGCGCGAGCGCATTGAGGAGGCGCTGCCCGACAGCGGCGAAGCGGCGGCAAGCGTGCAGCTGGTTTTGGAGGGCTTGCCGGAGTTCGTGACGGATTATCTTGCGCAGTCCGGCTTTGACGTCGACGCGCTGACCGAGCGCGTTTCCGAAAGCACGCGGACCGAGGATGCCGTCCAGCAGATTGCGGATTCCGTCGCGCGGCCCGTTTGCGTTGCGGCGCTGAAGGCCATCTTGTTTCTGATGCTGGGCGTGGTGCTGCTCGCCGTGTTCCAGATTTTGGCCGACGTGGTTTCCAAGCTGTTTAAGGTGCCCGTTGTGCGCACGCTGAATGCGGGCCTCGGCGCTGTACTGGGCGCGGTCAAGGGCCTGTTTCTGGTCATCCTTTTCAGCGTGTTTTTGCTGGTTTTGTCGCCCCACATCGGCGGCGTGTTTTCCGAAATGGTGTCCGATTCCTTTACGGTGGAACAGGTCGAACGCTTTTTGCCGGAAAGCCTGGCCGCAATTCTTTAAGCGAGGGATAAACAATGAAAGAGAATTTGAAAAGACTGTTTACCGGGTGCTGGACGGTGCCGAATCTGCTGTCGCTGATTCGCATTTTGCTGATTCCCGTCTTCGGCGTGCTGTTTTATAACGGCGAGCCGCTGTGGGCGGTGGTCGTGCTTATTCTGTCGGGTCTTACCGACCTGTTCGACGGCAAAATTGCGCGCCGTTTTAACCAGGTAAGCGAGCTCGGCAAAATTCTGGACCCGATTGCGGACAAGCTCACGCAGATTACCATCGCCATTGTGATTTTCCTGGTGCTGGACAAGTCGCAGGACCCGACAATGCAGTGGTTCAAATGGGTTTTCCTGTTCTTCCTGTTTAAGGAACTGGCCATGATTCTTGGCGGCGCAATTATGCTTGCCGTAGGGCTTCGGCCGGGCGCGGCGGAAATTTACGGCAAGGTCGCGACCTTCGTGTTTTACGGCGTGATGGTCGTTGTCCTGGCGTTCGGGCCGGAGGTCGGCGCGCTGTGCGACTGGTTCACGCTGCCCAAACCCGTCATGATAGGGCTTGTTATCCTGTCGGCGGCGCTCACGTTCGTGGCGCTTCTGAGCTACCTGCCCGACACGTTCCGTCAATTCAAAGAAAAGAAGCAAAACGCAAAGGAACCGAAAGAATGAACAAAGGCATGCTGTGCAGCCGGTGCCATAAAAATCCGGCAGTATTTTTCATCTCGCGGATGGAGGGGGATAAAACCATCAACGAGGGGCTGTGCATCAAATGCGCGATGGAGCTGAATATCGGCCCCATTAAGCAGATGATGGAGCAGATGGGCGTTACGGAAGAGGAAATGAAAGAGGCTGCCGAGCAGATGGAGCAGATGATGGAAAGCGCGGACGGCTACGAGGGCTTCCAGCCCGGCGGGGCGCTGCCGCTTTCCTTTATACAAAGCCTGTTCCCGGGGGCGGGCGGCGACAAGGCGGAAGAAGACGACGATCGCATCGACCCGTCCGAGGTCAGCGTGGTCGGCGAACCGACCAAAGGACCCGCGGCGCAGAAGGGGAAGAGCAAAAACCAGAAAAAGCGGAAGTTTTTGTCGCTGTACTGCACCGACCTTACCGAGCGTGCGCGCGGCGGGCAGCTGGACCGTATCGTCGGGCGCGACCGGGAGATTTACCGGACGATTCAGATTCTGTGCCGCCGGACGAAAAACAACCCCTGCCTTATCGGCGAGCCCGGCGTCGGTAAGACCGCCATTGCCGAGGGCCTTGCGCAAAAGATTGCGGCGGGGGAGGTGCCGGCGAAGCTTTCCGATAAGGAAATCCACCTGCTCGATTTGACCGCTTTGGTCGCCGGCACGCAGTTCCGCGGGCAGTTTGAAAGCCGCATCAAGGGGCTTATAGACGAAGTCAAGGCCGAGGGCAACATCATCCTGTTCATCGACGAGGTGCACAACCTTGTCGGGACGGGCGACGCCGAGGGGACAATGAACGCGGCGAATATTTTGAAGCCCGCGCTGTCCCGCGGCGAGATTCAGGTCATCGGCGCGACGACGTTCAACGAATACCGCCAGCATATAGAAAAGGACGCGGCGCTGGAGCGCCGGTTCCAGCCGGTCAAGGTGGAGGAACCGTCCGTTGAGGACGCGTACCAGATTTTGCTCGGCATCAAAAGCTATTACGAAAACTACCACCGCGTGCGCATTTCCGATTCGCTGGTCCGCAAGGCGGTCACGCTGTCCGAACGGTATATTACGGACCGCTTTTTGCCGGATAAGGCTATAGACCTTTTGGACGAGGCCTGCACGAACGCGAACCTGCGCAACAAGGCCATCAGCGATTACGAGCTGTTTTTGCGGCACAAGGAAGCGCTGAAAAGCCGGGAGGAGGCGCTGGTCACCGCAGCGGAGACCGAGACCGACGAGCAGAAGAAAAACGCGAACTACGCGTCCCTTGCGCAGGTGCGTTCGGAGCTGCTTGTCTGCGACCAGAAAGAGCCCGCCCTGCGGGAAAAGGCCGACGACAATTTTGTGACCGAGGAGGACTTGGCCCGCGTTATTAACCTTTGGACGGGGATTCCGACGACCAAAATCGTCGAAGGCGACGTCAAGCGCCTTGTCGGGCTTGAGGACCGCTTAAAGGCACATCTTATCGGGCAGGATGAAGCGGTGGATTTGGTAGCTGTCCGTCCAAAAGCGTCCCGCGTCGTTTATTTTCGTCGGACCCACGGGCGTGGGCAAAACAGAGCTTGTCAAGCTGCTTTCCAAGGAGCTGTTCGACACGCCCGAAACGCTTATCCGGCTCGACATGTCGGAATTTATGGAAAAACATTCCGTCTCGCGGCTGATTGGTTCGCCGCCCGGCTATGTGGGCTACGACGAGGCCGGCCAGCTGACGGAAAAGGTGCGCCGCAAGCCGTATTCGGTTATCCTGTTTGACGAAATCGAAAAGGCGCACCCGGACGTGATGAACATCCTTTTGCAAATCCTGGACGAGGGCAAGACGAACGACGCGCACGGGCGCACCGTCAGCTTTGCGAACACCGTGATTATCATGACCTCCAACGCCGGCAGCGACCGGCAGGGCGGGGCGCTGGGCTTCGGCAAGGCGCCGGGCGACGTCAAAAAAGAGCAGGCCCTTAAGGCGCTGCGCGAATTTCTGCGGCCGGAATTTTTGGGCCGTGTCGATGAAATTGTCGTGTTCAACGAGCTGACCGAAGAGAATTACGCCGCAATCGCCGCCCTGATGCTCGGCGAGCTGCAGGAGGCCCTGCGCGACAAGGGAATTGCGCTTCGCTTCGCGCCGGAATATGCCGCCGGTGGATGTAACTTGGTATGATGGACTGGATAACCTCCCGCCGCTGCCCGCGGGATACGGTGTAGCCGGACTGGACCCCAATATCCCGGCGACAAACCAGGGCGACATCGAGGATACGAAGCTCAACCCCGGAAAGATTATTTATTCCAAGGAATTGACCTTCAAGGGGGCATCACACGGCAGTACGCTCTCGATTATCCCCGAGGAAAAGGCGAAGGAAATGGAAAAATTCCTGCCCGAGGTACCGAAAAGCCCGTCGAACCATTTCGAAAACTTCATCCGTGCCTGC
>CASGAS010000042.1 GCA_949299505.1 uncultured Eubacteriales bacterium | reverse complement strand
CCGACCATTTCCCAGCGGATGTGCGTGAAAATATGCGTTTTGTGCGTTTCCCGCAAAAGCTCTGTGGGCCTTACGCCAAAGTTTTCCGCCGCTTGCAGCGCATCGCTCGGCGAAAGCTGCCCCTCTGTGTTCGGGAACTGCCAAAGGCCCGCCAAAAGCCCTTTGCCCTCGCGCTGTTCAATAGCGTATGCGCCGTCATACTCGAGTAAAAACACCGTGCGCGGCTCTACGCGCTTTTCGCGCTTGGGGAGTTTTTTGGGAAGCGTTGCCTGTGTGCCGTGCGCGTGGGAAAGGCAGATCTCCCGCACGGGACAAATGTCACATTTCGTTACCTTTGGCATGCACACGCACGCGCCGAGCTCTATAAGGCTTTGCGTAAACGCGCCGCAGTGTCCCTTTGGATAAACTTCCTGCAAGCTCTCTGCAACGCTTTTCTTGACGGCGGGCAGGTCAATGGGGGAGGGCTCTAAACACATACGCGCGGCAATGCGCAGCACGTTGCCGTCCACCGCCGGCACGGGGCTTTCAAAGCAGATGGAGCAAATCGCCCCGGCCGTATAGTCCCCAATGCCCGGCAGGGCGCGCACCGAATCGTAATCCCGGGGGAATTCCCCGCCGTATTGGGCGACGATACGCTTTGCCGCCTTTTGCAGATTGCGCGCGCGCGAATAATAGCCCAGACCCTCCCACAGCTTCAAAAGCGTTTCTTCGGGTGCGGCGGCAAGCGACGGGATATCGGGCAGCGCAGCCAAAAACCGCTCGTAATACCCGCGCACCGCCTCGACGCGCGTCTGCTGAAGCATAATCTCCGAGACCCAGACGTGGTACGGCTCGCGGTCGCGCCGCCAGGGGAGCGCCCGGGCGTTTTCGGCGTACCAGGGCAGCAAAAGCCCCGGCAGCGCGGCAAAAATTTGTTTTGCTTCTTCGTCCGTATACGCCATGCGCGGCCCTCCTTCTTTCTTTTGTACATTCGATATTGTACCAAACCAGAGCGGGTTTTACAATCCCGTCCGGATTTTTACTGCACAAAGAATTGCATTTTTGCCGACTTTGTGCTATACTACTACCCTCTTTTGAAAACGAATGAAAAAAGGAGGGACCGGCATGCCCATCAAAATCGACGACCAGCTGCCCGCGCGGCACAGCTTGGAGCTTGAAAATATCTTTGTCATGACCAACGACCGCGCCGCCCGGCAGGACATCCGGCCGCTGCACATCCTCCTTTTGAATTTGATGCCGACGAAAATCGAGACGGAAACGCAGATTCTCCGCCTGCTCTCCAACTCCCCTTTGCAGGTGGAGGTCGAGCTTTTGCAGGTGCGCTCGCATGTGACGAAAAACACCTCGCGCGAGCACATGCTGAAATTTTACAAGACCTTTGACGACGTCAAGGCTTCCAAATACGACGGCCTTATCGTCACGGGTGCGCCCGTGGAGCTTCTGGATTTTGAGGAGGTCGACTACTGGGACGAGCTGTGCACCATTTTCGACTGGGCGCAGCGCAACGTCTACTCGACTTTCAACATCTGCTGGGGCGCGCAGGCGGCGCTGTATTTCAAATACGGCGTGCCCAAGCACCTTTTGCCGGAAAAAATGTTCGGCGTTTTCCGGCACCGGCCGCTGGATTTGTACCACCCGCTGCTGCGCGGGTTTTCCGACGTGTTTTACGTCCCCCATTCGCGCCACACCGAAACGCGCAAGGAGGACATCGCCCGCGTCAAGGATTTGCAGATTTTGTCCTATTCCGACATGGCGGGCGTCCATCTGATTTCCGACATGGCCTGCCGCAATTTTTACTGCACCGGCCATTGCGAATATGACAGTGACACCTTGGCGCGCG
The DNA here is from genome assembly GCA_949299505.1 of uncultured Eubacteriales bacterium. Lineage (GTDB taxonomy): Bacteria > Bacillota > Clostridia > Oscillospirales > Acutalibacteraceae > Fimenecus. Next base: position 11,738 of record CASGAS010000042.1, on the reverse strand, counting down.
AATATTTCCGCGACCGCGAAAAGGGGCTGGATATCCGGCTTCCCTATAACTATTTCCCGGACGACGACCCCAAGAAAACGCCGCTTATTACCTGGCGCGGGGCGGGGAGCCTGCTGTTCCAGAACTGGCTCAACTATTTCGTCTATCAGCGTACGCCGTACGAGCTCAGCGCCATCCGATAAACGGCGCTTCGTTCGTTTTTGTGTTTGTGTGTTTTGGAGGAAGGAGAAAACGACAGTATGGGTGGATTTTTCGGGGTAGCTTCCAAAGAGGACTGCGTATTCGACCTGTTTTTCGGGACGGATTACCACTCCCATTTGGGCACCAAGCGCGGCGGCATGGCGGTCTATGGCGAGACCGGCTTTGAACGCGCCATCCACAACATCGAAAACGCGCCGTTCCGCACGAAGTTCGAGCGCGACGTGGAGGAAATGCACGGCAATTTCGGCATCGGCTGCATTTCCGACAATGAACCGCAGCCCTTGATGGTGCGTTCGCACCTGGGCAATTACGCCATCACCACCGTCGGGCGCATCAACAACACCGACGAGCTTGTCGCGTCCGTCTTTTCCGAGGGGCACACGCACTTCCTCGAAATGAGCGGCGGCGACATCAACGCGACGGAGCTTTGCGCGGCGCTTATCAACCGCAAGGACTCCATCGTCGAGGGGATACAGTACGCCCAAAGCGTGATTGACGGCTCGATGTCGATGCTGCTGCTCACGCCCAAGGGGCTGTATGCCGCGCGCGATTTGAAGGGCCGCACGCCGGTCATTATCGGCGCAAAGGACGGCGCGTACTGCGCGTCGTTCGAGTCGTTCGCCTATTTGAACCTCGGCTATGACCACTACAAGGAGCTCGGCCCCGGCGAGATTGACTTCCTCACGCCCGAAAGCGTCGAGATGGTCGTCCCGGCGCGCAGGGAAATGAAAATCTGCACCTTTTTGTGGGTGTATTACGGCTACCCGTCCTCCTGCTACGAGGGCGTGAACGTCGAGGATATGCGCTGCCGCTGCGGCGATATCCTGGCGCAGCGCGACAACGTCGAAGCCGACTGCGTCGCCGGCATCCCGGACTCCGGCACGGCGCACGCCATTGGCTATGCGAACCGTTCGGGCATTCCGTTTTCCCGCCCGTTTATCAAATACACACCGACCTGGCCGCGTTCCTTTATGCCGCAGAACCAGAAGCGCCGCGACCTCATTGCGCGCATGAAGCTTATTCCCGTCGACGCGCTTATTCGCGGCAAGCGGCTTTTGATGATTGACGACTCCATTGTGCGCGGTACGCAGATGCGCGAAACCACCGAGTTTTTGTACCACAGCGGCGCCAAGGAGGTCCACATCCGCCCGGCATGCCCGCCCATTATGTACGGCTGCAAGTACCTCAACTTCTCGCGCTCGCGCTCGGAAATGGACCTCATCTCCCGCCGCGTGATCGCCGAACGGGAGGGCGACGCGGACGCAAAAACCATAGCGCGCTACGCCGACCCCGACACGCCCGAGTACGCGGCCATGGTCGAGACCATCCGCGATCGGCTGCATTTCACGTCGCTGCAATACCAGCGGCTCGACGACATGATTGCCTCCGTGGGGCTCGAGCCCTGCAAATTCTGCACCTATTGCTGGAACGGCAAGGAATAAACCGCCGCACAAAAAACAAAGCCCCGCAGGCGGACCGTTTGGTCCCCCGCGGGGCTTATTTTGTTAGAACAGCTTGCGCAAGAGCGTCCCGGCCTCGGCCGCGGAGTAGCCGCCGGGGGAGTTTTGGAAGTTTTTAAGCCCCTCCCACCGTGCGCAGTAGCGTGCGATTTGCTCGTCGGTCATCCGGACGCCGGACGTGTCGGCAAGCGCCGATACGACGCGGGCAAATTCCGGGAAATTTGTGCCGGCGGCGGCGAAAAATGCTTTGGCGCGGTCGGTGCAAAACTGCATCCCGCGTTCCACATAAGCGGGCAGGAGCGCCGCGCAGGCGCGTCCGTGCGGCAGGCCGTGCGCTTCGGTAAGGACGTAGCCCATCCCGTGCGGGAAGCCTGTGCCGCAGGCGTTCAGCACCATCCCGGCGTCAAGGGACGCAGCGTAGAGCGCGTCGCGCGTCTCGTCGGACAGCGGCTGTTCGCCGGTTTCGTAAAACGCTTTCAAATGCCGCCACAAAACGGGCAGCGCCTTTTGGCCGAACAGCCGGGCGGTCTCGTCAAAGCGGCTCGAGAACCACCCCTCCGCCGTGTGCGCCAGCGCGTCGAGCGCGGTGCTTACCGTCACGCCCCAGGGCACGGAGTAGGTGTACCGGGGGTCTGCCAGCACGTATTTCGCATAGTAGTCCCGGCCGCTGACGCTTTTTTTGCAGCCGTTTTCGCGCGTGAGCACGGCGACGCCTGTGACCTCGCTGCCCGTGCCCGCCGTCGTGCCTATAAGGACGACCGGCAAAGGCGGCAGCAGCGGCCCGCCGTCAAAAATGCCCTCGGCGGACAGGGTCCGGTTGGCCGCATAGACCGCCGCGGCCTTGGCGGCGTCGAGCGCCGACCCGCCGCCGATGCCGACGACGAAATCCACCTCAAAATCCCGCGCGAGCCCGCCGGCGCGAAAACAGCTTTCCGCCGTCGGATTCTGCGTGATTTCAGAAAAGGGGACGCACGTTATGCCCAGCCGCTCAAGCGCGTCGCCGACGTCGGACAGCGCCCCGCTTTTTTCGGCGGCGGAGCCGCTGGTTACAAGCAGGCAGCTTTTCCCGAGTTCTGTAAAAATCGCTTCATTCCTGCGGACGGCGTCGTACCCGAAGCGGACGTCGACCGGCATGAAAAATCGAAAATCCATCTGTATCACCCAAAAAAAGTATACCCGACGCCTGGCAAGAAAGCAAGGGGGAATCCGGCGGCGGGCAAATTCCGACATACCCCGACCGGCTTACTTGATATTTTCTAAACAATTCTTGCGGGAGAGATGAAAATATAGTATAGTGAATACGTATAGAAAGAACCGCGAAAAAAGGGGCGAGGCGCGTGCGAAAAAGTATCGTTTCCCGGTGCCTTGCGGCGGCGCTGGCGCTTGGGGCGCTTTGCGCGTGCGGCCGTGCGGACAGCGCGCCCACGGCGTCGGTGCAGAACGTCGCGATGGGCTCGGCGGTCAGCGTGCAGGTCTACGGCGGGCGGGAGGCTGCGGCCTCCGCGGCGGCCAAGGACGCTTATGACGCTGTGCAGGCGCTGGATGTGCAGGTCCTTTCCCGCACCGCCTCCTCTTCGGAGATGTACCGCCTCAACGCGGCCGACCCGGCCGATTTTCCCGTGCAGGTCAGCGCCGAGCTGTTCGACGTGCTGCAAAGAACAAAGGAAATTTACAGCGCTTCCGGCGGCCGGGCTGCCGTGGGCTGCGGGGCGCTGACACAGCTTTGGGGCGTGGATACGGACGAATTCCGCGTGCCGGCGGCCGACGAGATTGCACAAGCCCTTCCGCTTTGCAGCGACGATACCGTGACGCTCGACGCGCAGGCGCGCACGGTCTCCTTTTTGCCCGGGCAGACGCTGAATCTCGGCTCCGTCGGCAAGGGCGCGGGCTGCGACAAGGCGGCCGCGGTTTTGAAAGAAGCGGTTGCGGACGGGACGCTGCGCGGCGGGGTCGTTTCCGTCGGCGGCAGCGTTGCGACGGTCGGCGCGTGGACAAAAGCGGGCGAGCCGTGGCGCATCGGCGTGCGCGACCCGTTCGGGGACGCGAATACCTATTTTGCGACGCTTTCGGTCGGAGAAGCGTATATTTCGACCTCCGGCAGCTATGAAAAGCAGTTTACGATAGACGGAAAAACCTATCACCATATTTTGGACTTGACCACGGGCTATCCGGCCGATACCGACCTTGTCAGCGTGACCGTTTCGGCGCAAACGGGGCTTGAAAGCGACGCGCTCTCGACGCTTTGCTTCCTGCTCGGCGAACAGGCGGCGCTGCCGGTTTTGGAAAGCTGCGGCGCCGAAGCGCTGTTCGTCTATGCGGACAAAACGGTCGCCGTGACGGCGGGGCTTTATCCGGCGGTCGAGCTTACCGGCGCGGCGTATACGCTTCGGGAGGCGGCATGAAAGAACGAAAGTGGTTTTCCAAAACCGACGCCCTTGTGCTTTGCCTGCTGGTTCTCCTGGCGGCGGCGTTTTTCCTGTGGCGGGCGCACGCTTCGCCCGGGACTGCGGCCGTCGTGACGGTGGACGGGGAAACGGTGCTCACCATAGACCTGTCCGCCTGCGTACAGCGCGAAACCTATACGCTTGCAAACGGGGTGGAGCTCGTCGCCGAGGACCACACGGTCCGGGTGGCGCGGTCGGATTGTCCAGACGGGCTCTGCATGCGCGCGGGCGCACTTTCAAAGGCCGGCGACACCGCCGTCTGCGTGCCGAACCGGACCGTGGTCGCCGTTACGGGGGCGGACCGCCCGGTACAGGCCGTAACCTATTAAACGGCGGGAGACAGCATGAAAAAGAACACCTATACGCTCGCTTTGACGGGGCTTTTCGGCGCGTGCGCCGTTGCGCTTTCCTACCTTGAAAGCCTGCTGCCGACCGAGGCGTTTCTGCCCCCGGGCGCAAAGCCCGGCTTTTCCAATCTTGCCAACCTGTTTGCCGCCGAGGCGCTGGGCCCCTTGCCGGCTTTGGGCATCGCGCTTTTGAAGGCGGGCTTTGCGGCGTTTACCCGCGGGGGTACGGCGGGGCTTATGAGCCTTTGCGGCGGGGTTTTGAGCACGGCGGTCATGCTGCTGCTGTTCCGAAAGGACAAAAGGCTCGGCTATGTCGGCATCGGCGTCGTCAGCGCCGTCTGCCACAATTTGGGACAGCTTGCCGTCGCGGCGGCAATGGTGGGGAATGTCTCCGTGCTCGCGTATCTGCCCGCGCTGCTTTTGTTCGGCGCGACGGCGGGCGCGCTGACCGGGCTTATCAGCCGCGCGGTCATGCCGGCGCTGCAGCGCGTGCTGCGCCGGAAATAACGATTTTGCTTGCAGAAAGATTTTCAGGAAATAGAAGGAGGAACTTTGGATGCACCCGGAAAAAATGAAGCCGAAAAAGCGGCTGCGCGGGGGCGTACACGTTTCGGATGAGAAGCACACGCGGGAAATGCCCGCCAAGCGTCTTCCCGCGCCCGAAACGGTTACGCTGCCCATGCGCCAGCATATCGGCGCGCCGTGCGTGCCGACGGTCAAGGTCGGCGACACGGTAAAGCTCGGGCAGGTCGTGGGGGATTCGGACGCCTTTGTCAGCGCGCCCGTCCATGCGACCGTATCCGGAAAGGTGGCCGCCGTCAAGGAGGTTAAGCTCGCTTCCGGGCTTGTTTCCCAGGCGGTCGTGCTTGAAAACGACGGGGAAAACACGCCGGCCGACTTTGCGCCGCCGAAAATTGACACCCTGGACGATTTCCTTGCCGCCGTGCGCGCGTCCGGTCTTGTGGGACTTGGCGGCGCGGGCTTCCCGACCCACGCGAAGCTGCGCGTGCCGGCGGACAAACGCCTGGACACGCTCATCATCAACGCCGCGGAGTGCGAGCCGTACATCACGGTCGACTACCGCGAGTGTCTGGACAATTCGTGGGACGTTTTGGGCGGCGTGCATCTTTTGATGGAAATGCTGCATCCCGAACGCGTCGTCATCGCCGTGGAGGACAACAAGCCCGAGGCGGTCGAGGTCCTTCTGCGTATTGCCGAAAAGGACGACCGCGGCAACCGTATCCGCGTCATGCCGCTGCGTTCGCGCTACCCGCAGGGCGCGGAAAAGATGATGGTGCTGGCGGCCACGGGCCGCAAGGTCCCGCCCGGAGGGCTTCCGATTGACGTCGGCTGCATTGTGATGAACGTCGCGTCGGCGGCGTTCCTTGCGCGGTACTGCAAAACCGGCAAGCCGCTTGTCAGCCGATCTCTTACGGTGGACGGCTCGGCGGTGACCGCGCCGCAAAATGTGCGCGTGCCCGTCGGCACGGAAATCGACTATATTTTCAAGGCCTGCGGCGGCTTTCGCGAAGAGCCGGTCAAAATCGTGGCCGGCGGGCCGATGATGGGGCAGGCCATTGTAGACACGCACCACCCCGTCTTGAAATGCAACAACGCGCTGCTGGCCTTTACCGCGGCGGATTTGAGCGTCAAGGCGGAAACGGACTGCATCCATTGCGGCCGCTGCGCAAAAGCCTGCCCGCTGTCTTTGATGCCGACCGTGATTCACCGCTACGCCCTGCAGCGCGACGGCGCCGCCTTAAAGCGCGCGGGTGCGGCGGTCTGCATGGAATGCGGCTCGTGCGCGTATTCCTGCCCGGCGGGCAAGCCGCTGGTGCAGTTTATGCGCCACGCCAAGGCTGTTTTGAAAGAGGAGGAGGGAAAGCAATGAGCGACACGACCCGCAAAGAGATGCTGACCGTCAGCGCGTCGCCGCACAAACGCACGGCGGACACGACGCGCGGCATTATGCTCGACGTCATTTTGGCGCTGGTGCCCGCGCTGATTCTTTCCGTCGTTCTGTTCGGCCCGCGCGCGCTGCTGGTAACGGCGGTGAGCGTCGCGGCCTGCGTGCTGTTTGAATTCCTGGCGCGCAAGGTGATGAAGCGCAGCACCACGATAGGCGACTTGAGCGCCGTGGTCACCGGCATTCTGCTTGCGTTTAACCTGCCCTCCACAATTCCGCTTTGGATGGTCGTCATCGGCGACGCGGTCGCCATCATCGTCGCCAAGCAGTTTTTCGGCGGCATCGGCCAGAATTTCGTCAATCCCGCCATTGCCGGGCGCATCGTTCTGATGGCTTCGTTCCCGGTGCAGATGTCCGACTACCCCGCGCCGTTCGCCTGGCGCGCGCCGGAGGTCGCCGCCGTCACCTCGGCAACGCCCCTTGCGCAGTTCTCCGACCTCTACAGCGCGGAAAATCTGCAAAGCGCAATGGCCGCCTCCGACCTGCCGCCGCTTTTCAACATGCTGTTCGGCGTGCGCGGCGGCTGCCTGGGTGAAACGTGCGCCGTGGCGCTGCTTATCGGCTTTGTCTATCTGCTTATCCGCCGCGTCATCAGCCCGACCGTGCCGCTTGTGTTCGTCGGGACCGTCGCGGTCATTATGCTCATCGCCGGCAAGGGCGATTTCACCTTCGTCGCCTATCAGCTTCTGTCCGGCGGGCTGCTGCTCGGCGCCATATTCATGGCGACCGATTACACCACGTCGCCGGTCAATTTCAAGGGCAAGCTCATTTTCGCAATCGGCTGCGGCGTCGTAACGTCGCTTATCCGCATTTTCGCGTCGCTGCCCGAGGGCGTCTCCTTCGCCATTCTGCTGATGAATATCCTTGTGCCGCACATCGACCGGCTGACTACCCCCAAGCCCTTCGGCACGCGCAAGGAGAAAAAACGGGAAAAGGAGGCGGCGGCATGAAACAGAGCAAGGCGAAAGAAATCATTGTTCCCGCGCTGTCGCTGTTCCTCATCTGCGTCGTCGTCACGGCGCTTTTGGGGCTGACGAACGCCGTCACCGCCCCGCAGATTGAAGCGCTCGCGTTTGAAACGCAGGAGGCGGCCAAGGCGCAGGTCCTGCCCGGCGCGGCGTCGTTTGGCGAAGCAAAGACCGTCGAGGTGGGCGGTACGGCGTACACCTATTACGAGGGGCTCGACGCCGCCGGCGCGGCGCTCGGCTACGTTGTGGAAACCGTTGCAAAGGGCTACGGCGGCGACATTTCCCTAATGGTCGGCGTCGACGCCGCGGGCGCGGTGCAGGGCGTCAGCATCCTTTCCATAAGCGAGACGGCGGGGCTTGGCATGAACGCCGAAAACCCGGAATTTTTGGAGCAGTTTATCGGAAAAAGCGGACGGATTGGCGTTTTGAAAAACGGCTCGTCCGAAACGGAGATTCAGGCGCTGACCGGCGCGACCATCACCTCGGAAGCGATGGCGGACGGGGTCAACCAGGCGCTTGCGGTCTGCGAACAGCTGGGAGGTGGCGCGAATGGCTGAAAAACGATCCCTCGGACATGAATTTACCAAGGGGATTCTGAAAGAAAACCCCGTGCTGCGGCTGGTTTTGGGCACCTGCCCGACGCTTGCGACCACCACGTCGCTGGAAAGCGCCATCGGCATGGGCCTTTCCGCGGCGCTGGTGCTTGTCTGCTCAAACATCGTCATTTCGGCGCTGCGCAAGGTCATTCCGCAAAAGGTGCGTATTCCCTGCTATATCGTTGTTATTGCGGGCTTCGTGACGATTGTGCAGATGCTCGTCCAGGCGTTTTTGCCGGCGCTGGACGAACAGCTCGGCGTCTATTTGCCGCTGATTGTCGTCAACTGTATCATCTTAGGCCGCGCCGAAGCGTTCGCGGGCAAAAACCCCGTAATCGCCTCCGCGCTCGACGGCCTTGGCATGGGCGTCGGCTTTACGGCGGCGCTGACCGTAATGGGCGGCGTGCGCGAGCTTTTGGGCGCGGGCAGCCTGATGGGCTTTCAGATTCTGCCCGAAAGCATCCCGCCCATGACCATCTTCATTCTGGCGCCCGGCGGATTTTTCGTGTTCGGCCTTTTGATGGCGTGCGCCAACCGTCTGGCTGAGCGCAAGGGCAAGCCGAAAGCGGAGCTTGGCTGCGCGGGCTGCCCCATGGCGCAGTCGTGCGCTTCCGCGCAGAAGGGCGAAGCGGCCTGTGCTAAGAAGGAGGCGAGCGGCGAATGAAAGTGTTTCTTGCCATCCTTTTGACGGCCATTTTGACAAACAACTACATCCTCTCGAAATTCTTGGGCATCTGCCCGTTCTTGGGCGTGTCCAAAAAGCTCAACACCGCGGTGGGCATGAGCCTTGCGGTCATTTTCGTCATGGTGCTTTCGACTGCCGTGACCTATCCGCTCAACACCTTCCTCGACAACCACGGGCTCGGCTATTTGCAGACGATCGTCTTTATCCTCGTCATCGCCGCGCTCGTCCAGCTCGTCGAGATTGTGCTGCGCAAATACATCCCGGCGCTGTATAAATCCCTGGGCATTTACCTGCCGCTTATCACCACGAACTGCGCGGTGCTCGGCGTGACCATCCTCAACATCGACAGCGGCTACACCTTCGCCGAATCCATGGTCAACTCCTTCGGCTCGGGCGTCGGCTTCTTAGTCGCCATGGTCATGTTCGCCGGCGTGCGTTCGCGCATGGAATCGTGCGACATTCCGAAGTTTCTGCAGGGCCTGCCCATTACGCTGGTCGCCGCAAGCCTTGTGTCCCTGTCTTTCCTGGGCTTTACGGGGCTTGTGGAAAACATGTTTGCATAAGGGGGTGCGCTTATGAATTCCACTCTTTTGGCGGTGCTCCTGGTTGCGGGCATCGGGCTTATCGCCGGCGTCGGGCTTTCCGTCGCCTCCGTCGTGATGGCGGTGCCGACCGATGAAACGGCGGACGCCATTCGCGAGGTTCTGCCGGGCGCCAACTGCGGCGCATGCGGCTTTTCCGGCTGCGACGGCTACGCGGCGGCGCTTTCCGGCGGGCAGACGACGAAAACCAATCTCTGCGCCCCCGGCGGCAACGACGTTTCCAAGGCGATTGCCGAAATTCTCGGCGTGGAGGCCGGGACGATAAAGCCCATGGCCGCGGTTGTCCACTGCAACGGCACCACCGAAAATTCCAAACAAAAGCTCGCTTACCAGGGCGTGCAGAGCTGCGTCATGGCGGCGCAGCTGTTCGGCGGGCAGAAGGAATGTGTCTACGGCTGCCTCGGCTACGGCGACTGCGTCCGGGCGTGCCCGTACGACGCGATTTCGATTTGCGACGGCGTCGCGCGCGTCAACCCGCTTGCCTGCAAGGCGTGCCGGGCCTGCGTTTCCGCCTGCCCGAAGCACTTAATCGAGCTTTTGCCGCTTCATGAGACCAAAGCCGCGGTGCTTTGCAAGAACCATAACAAGGGCGCGTTTACGCGCAAGGAGTGTACGGCGGGCTGCATCGGCTGCATGAAGTGCACAAAGGTCTGCGAATTCGACGCCATCCGCGTCGAGAACAACACCGCCCATGTCGACTACGACAAGTGCACCGGGTGCGGCAAATGCGCCGCACAGTGCCCGGTCGGGGCAATTCACCTGCTGACGCTGGCAAAGGAAAACGCCGCGCAGGCCGGGTAAAGCGAAACAAACCAAAGCGAAAGGCCGGAGGCAGAAGCCTCCGGCTTTTCTGTTGCCCGGCGCGTGCGCCGCGCCGGCGTGCGTTCAGCAGCCGCAGCCACAGCCGCAGTTGTTGTCATTCGAATAGCTGCCGCAGCCGCAGCCGTTGCCGGACGTCAGCAGGATGATGAGGATAACGAGGACAAGAAGGCCGTTGTTGCCAAACCCGCAGAAGTTCATCGTCGCGCCTCCTTTCTTCGGGGGTAAGCCGCCGGCTGCAAAAACGCAGGGACCCGAGGCGGACGTTCGGCTTCCCGGGTCCGGCTCCCGACGGCGTAAAAGCGTTTTCGCGCTTTCACTTCATCCTATGCGCAAGCGGGGAATGTGTGCGCCGCGGGCCTGCAAGAGAAAAGGAAGAAAAATTAAATTCGTTAGAAAACAGAAGAAAACAAGCGATTTCCAATGAAAAACAGGCGTTAAAAACCAAATTTGACTTTATTTGACCTTTGACCTTTGCCGCAAAACGGATATAATCGTACATGAAAGTCAAAGATAGTCAAAGTCAAAAAACAAAAGAAAAGGACGCTTTCGGAAAGAAGGTGACGGTTTGTGAGCTTAAGTAAGGAGATTGCCGATTTGCTTGTGCAGATGCTCGGCGAAAACGGGACGGTCGAGATTCGGCGCAACGACCTGGCGGAACGCCTGGGCTGCGTGCCGAGCCAGATTAACTATGTGCTGTCCTCCCGCTTCACGCCGGAACGCGGATACATTGTGGAAAGCCGGCGCGGCGGCGGCGGATACATCAAAATCACCCGCGCGTCGTACAATTATGAGACGCTGAAAATGCATCTGGTCAATTCCATCGGCGACGCGGTCGACGAGCAGACCTGCCGCGCCAACCTCGAAAACCTTTGCCAAAGCGGCGTGCTTTCGCAAAAGGAGGCGCGTCTGATTTACGCGGCGCTGCGCGAGCCGGTGTACCGCGACGTACCCAAGGCGCTGCGCGGAAAGCTGCGCGCCGCCATTTTCAAGCAAATGCTGCTGACGACCATGCAGTAGTCTGCCGGGGCGCCAAAAAGCAAAAAAGGAGTGTTTTTTATGCTGTGTCAAAACTGTGGGAAACGCGAAGCTACGACCCACATCAAACGGATTGTCAACGGAACGGCCACGGAGCTGCACCTGTGCGCCGATTGTGCGCGCAGCCTTGGCTACCAGAGCGCGTTTTCGGATTTTGGTTTCGGCTTTTCGGATATGCTCAGCTCTTTGTTTGAGCCGGCCGGCGTCAGCGCGCTGAGCAACAACGTGCTGCGCTGTGAAAAATGCGGCTGCTCATTTCACGACATCGTAAAAAGCGGCAAGCTCGGCTGCGCCGACTGCTACGAGACGTTCTACGATAAGCTGCTGCCGTCTATTGAGCGCATCCACGGGCGCACGCGCCATGTGGGCAAAATTGCGAACGGCTCTCCCATACAGGAAAAGCATACGAAGGTAGAGGAGCTCAAAAAGCAGCTGCAGGAGGCGGTTGATTTGCAGGACTACGAAACGGCCGCCAAGCTGCGCGACGAGATTCAAGCGCTTTCCGAGGAGGAGAAATAAGATGGCAAAATGGTATCTTGGCGAAGGCGAGCAAAGCGACGTTGTGATAAGCACCCGCATCCGTCTTGCCCGCAACCTGAAGCAGTATCCCTT
>CASGAS010000041.1 GCA_949299505.1 uncultured Eubacteriales bacterium | reverse complement strand
GGTCAAAATTTGCCCGCGCTCCAAAGCGTGGCAAATTTTGGGCACCGCGAGAGGGCCTGAGGTGGCACGCGCTTTGCGCGTGACGGAGGGAGAGATACAAAAAAGGCAAGTTTGCCGTATCTCTCCCCCAGTCTCGACGTCGCAAGCGCCGTCTCGCCAGCCCCTGACGGGGGCCGTCCCCTTTGTCCGCTGCGCGGACATTTCCCCGCACCGCGGGGAATCACCCTCGTCAGAGGGGGCAAAGGGGTTTCTTCTGATTTTATACTATCTGCGCAGCCGGGAATTGCTTGGTAAACCCACTTCCCTCGGGCGGGCACGGAAGTCCGCCCCTGCGCGTTCCGGCATCTGCCCTCTAACATCTAACCTCTACTATCTAAAACCACGCAGTCCATCGCGCCGACGCGCACGCAGGAGGTCACAGGGGCGTCGTGGAGCCGCTCGCGGGCAAAATGCCACTCCTCGCGCAGGTTATAGACGATGTCGTGCTCGTTGCGGTTGGCGATAACCAGCAGCACGCCCGACGGGGAGCGCCGGGCATAGGCGACGCAGCCGAGCACATGGGAGACAAAGTCCATCGTCCCCTCCCGAAGCATGGGTAGGGCCCCGCGCAGCGCGCCGAGCCGCCGGTAAAACGCCAGCAGGTCCTCGTCCTCGCCGCCCCACGGGTAGTATCCGCGGTTGAACGGGTCCTTATACCCCTGCATCCCGGCCTCGTCGCCGTAATAGAGGCACGGCACGCCGGGCAGGGTGTATTGCAGCACGGCCGCAAGCTTCAGAAGGCGTTTCCCCTTTTGGTACGCCTCGTCGGACAGCTTCTGCGCCGCCTGCCACGCGCGGTCGTGAAAGCGCGCGCGCTCGCCGGCAAGATAGGTGATGGCGCGCTCGGTGTCGTGCGTGCCGATGTGGTTCATCAAAACGTCGAGCACCGGCTTCGGGTAATGCTCCAAAATCGGGCTTACCGCGCGGTAAAACCCCTCTGCGTCGCCGCCGCGGGCAAATTCCAGCACCGCGTTGGCGAACGGGTAATTCATCACGCTGTCCAGCTGCCCGCCCAAAAGATAGTGCCGCCGCGCGCCGTAGGCCCATTTCGTCGTCGCGTCCTCCCAGACCTCGCCGAGCACAAGCGCGTCGGGCTTTTCGGCCTTTGCGGCCCTGCGCAGCGCGTCGAGAAATTCGTCGGGCAGCTCGTCGGCGACGTCCAGCCGCCAGCCGGCCGCCCCGGCCCGAAGCCAGCGGCGCACCACGCCGTTTTCGCCGGTGATGAATGCAAGATACGCGGGGTCGGTCTCGTTGACCTCGGGCAGCGTTTCAAACCCCCACCAGCTTTTGTATTGTTCCGGGTACTGCGTAAAACTGTACCACGAAAAATAGGGCGATTCCTTGGAATTGTATGCGCCGACCGTGTCGTAGCGGCCCTCGCGGTTGAAATAGCGGCTGTCCGAGCCCGTGTGGGAAAACACGCCGTCGAGCACGACGCGTATCCCGTGCTTTTGCGCCGCGCGGCAGAGCTTTTTGAAATCCGCCTCGGTGCCGAGCAGCGGGTCAATTTTTTCATAATCCGCGGTATTGTAGCGGTGGTTCGCGTGCGCCTCAAAAACCGGGTTCAAATACAGGCACGTCACGCCGAGACTTTCCAGGTACGGCAGCTTTTCGCAAATGCCCGGCAGGTCGCCGCCGAAATAATCGTTGTTGCGGACCTCGCCGGTCTCGTCCGGCTGCCAGTAGGGCGGGTTCTGCGTGTCGGTGCGTAAAATCCGGTCGTCGGGCACGTTTTGCTTCGGCGCGCCGGAGTTGTAAAAGCGGTCGGGGAAAATCTGGTACATCAGGCCGCCCTTGAGCCAGTCCGGGGTCCGGAACGCCTTGTCGTAGACCGTCAGCTGCCACGCCTGCTTCGCCCCGGCCGACAGCAGCTCGCCCACGCCGTCGCCGTTGTGGTAAACGCCGCCGCGCCCCCAGGCGGAGTCGTACTGAAAATGGTAAAAATAAAGCCCGGGCTCGCCGACCGAAAGCGAAATGTCCCAGATTTCATGGTCGTCGCCGTACATGCCCGCCCAGTACATCGACCGCGGCGCGGCCGTTTCGCCGTCGCCGTACAAATACAGGTACGCCGCGCTTGCGCCGAACGCGCGCGGCAGCACAAGGCGCAGCCGAAACGTCCTGTCCGTTTCGACGGCGCCCGGCACGTCCTTATAGAAGCGGTCGGTCGGGAAATACGGGATGGGGTTCATGGGCAACGCTCGTTTCCTTGTGTAGATAATTTTTAACTACTCGGACAAAAGCAACTCCGTCTGGCTTTCGTTTTACCGAAACGTGCAGGGGGGGGACCGTAGGGCGGGGGACAAGCTCGCGCCGGGAAATGGCGGTGGGTTTACCAAACGGTTTGTGGCGGTGCTGACGGTGAAAATTCCGCGCCCGTAGGGGCGGGGCTTAAGTGCCCGCCCGAGGGGAGTTGGATTGTCAAACCGTTTCCGGCTGCGCAGATAGTATAAAATCAGTAGAAACCCCTTGCCCCCTCTGACGAGGGGGCTGTCACGGTGGAGGAACGACACCGTGACTGGGGGAGAGATACGGCAAACTTACTTTTTTGTATCTCTCCCTCCGTCTTTGCGGCGAAAACTCGCCGCAAAGCCACCTCCCTCCTCAGAGGGAGGAAGGGTTACACCAGACTTTTGGTTTCATCGCAGCCGGGGGTTGGTTCTTATCGTGCTTTGCGCGGGCGGGCACGGAGACCCGCCCCTACAAACGGTTATTTTTATTTGCATTTCAGCCGGGACAATGTTCTTGCCGAACTTTGCTTCCCGGCGCGAGCTTGTCCCCCGCCCTACGCATTCTATCATCCAGCGTCCAGCATCTAGAATCTCGAATCTATCCTCTAACATCTAGAATCCAGCATCTGCCCGGGCAAGCCCCAGCTCGGCGATTTTGTCGCGCAGGGCGCAGAAATCGGCCAGCGCGTCACCCTTTTGCGCGGGGTTGCGCAGCAGCGCGGCGGGGTGGTAGGTGCCCATCAGCCACACGCCGTTCTTCTGGTAAAACGTACCGTGCTCGCGCGTGACGCGGAAATCCGGCCGGATGAGGAACTGCGCCGCAATGCGCCCCAGGCACACGATAATGCGCGGCTGCAAAAGCCGAATCTGCTCGCGCAGCCACGGCGCGCAGGCGGCCTGCTCCTCCTCGCGCGGGTCGCGGTTCTGCGGCGGCCTGCACTTGACGATGTTCGCAATATAAATCGATTCGCCGCGGGCAAGGTCGATATGCGCCAGGTATTTGTCCAAAAGCTGCCCGCCGCGGCCGACGAACGGCTCGCCGGTTTTGTCCTCCTGCTCGCCCGGGCCCTCGCCGACAAACAGGATTTTGGCGTCCGCCGCGCCGACGCCGAACACGACGTTTTGGCGCGTTTCGCAAAGCCCGCACTTACGGCAGGCAAGGCACGCGTCGCGCACCTCCTGCAAAGAAGCGGCCATAAAAAGCTCCTTTCCGAAAGCGGGTCAGTCGAGCAGCTCGTGCAAAAGCCGCTGAACCTCCTTGGCCGGGGCCTTGCCCTTGAGCGCGCGCATCGCCTGCCCCATGATATAGCCCATCGCCTGCGTTTTGCCGGCCTTGTATTCCGACACGCTCTTTTCGTTCTGGGCGATGACGTCCTCGAGCACCGGGCGAATGGCGGACAGGTCCGTAATCTGCGCAAGGTTGTGCGCCTCGACATATTCCTCCGGGTCCACGCCCTCGCAGAACACCTTTTCGAGCACCGTTTTGCCGGTGCCGCGGTTGATTTTTTCGCTTTGCACCATGCGGATAACCGCCGCCAGCGCCGCGGGGGAAAGGGTCATGTCCTCGGCCGCGGTGCCCGTGTCGTTCAGGAGCTTCATAACCTCGCCCATAATCCAGTTTGCGACCGCCTTGGGGCTTTCGCCGTAGGAAATCGTCGCCTCAAACAGGCGCATGAGCGCAAGGTCGCCGGTTAAAATCGACGTGTCGTATTCCGGCAGCCCCAGCTCTTCGACGTACCGCCGACGTTTTGCGTCGGGCAGCTCCGGCATTTCGGCGCGGACCTTTTCGATGTACGCGTCCGAAATTTCCAAAGGCGGCAGGTCCGGTTCGGGGAAATACTTGTAATCCTGCGCGTCCTCCTTGGAGCGCATCGCGTAGGAAACGCCGCGGTCGTCGTCCCAGCGGCGGGTCTCCTGCACAACCGTCCCGCCGTCCTCGAGCACGTCGATTTGCCGCTGCGCCTCATATTCAATGGCGCGGGCAATGGCGCGGAAGGAGTTGAGGTTTTTCATCTCGGTGCGCGTGCCGAATTCGGCGCTGCCCGCCCTGCGCACCGAAAGGTTGACGTCGGCGCGCAGCGAGCCCTCCTGCATCTTGCAGTCGGAAACGCCGGTAAACTGAAGGATGGCGCGCAGCTTTTCCAGGTACTCGATAACCTCCGCGGCCGAGCGGAAGTCGGGCTCGGAGACAATTTCCAAAAGCGGCACGCCGCAGCGGTTGTAGTCGACCAGGGTGCAGCCGGAAACCGCGTCGTGCACAAGCTTGCCCGCGTCCTCCTCCATGTGGATTTCGTGGATGCCGATTTTTTTCGGCGCGCCGGCGGCGTCCTTGACCTCGATATAGCCGTTGCGGCAAATTGGCAGGTACAGCTGCGAAATCTGGTACGCCTTGGGCAAATCCGGGTAAAAGTAGTTTTTGCGGTCAAATTTCGTTTTCCGCGTAATGGCGCAGTTCGTCGCAAGACCGGTGCGCACGGCAAATTCCACCACGCGGCGGTTGAGCACAGGCAGGGTGCCGGGCATGCCGGCGCAGACCTCGCAGACGTGCGTGTTCGGCGCGCCGCCGAATTCGGTGGAGCAGCCGCAGAAAATCTTGGTTTTTGTCGCAAGCTCGGTGTGGACCTCCAGGCCCATCACAACTTCCCATTCCATAGCCGCGCCTCCTTACACCGATTGCGGGAACTGCCGGTGAAAGCCCGTCGCCCGCTGGAACGCCGCCGCGGCGGACAAAATTTCCGCTTCGCAGAACGGCTTGCCGATAAGCTGCATCCCGACGGGCATTCCGTTTTCGCCGAAGCCGCAGGGCAGCGCCATGGAGGGCACGCCCGCGATGTTGATCATCACGGTGTAAATGTCGTCGAGATACATTTTCAAGGGGTCCGAAAGGCTCTCGCCGAGCTTCGGCGCCGTCGCCGGCGACACGGGCCCCAAAAGCAGGTCGAAGCGCTCGAACGCGTCGAAAAACGACTGCTGAATCAGCTTTTTCGCCTTGAGCGCCTTGTTGTAATACGCGTCGTAGTAGCCGGCGCTCAACACGAAGTTGCCGAGCATGATGCGCCGCTTGACCTCCATGCCGAAGCCCTCGGCGCGCGAACGCACATACACGTCCAAAAGGCCCTCGGCCTGCTCGGCGCGGTAGCCGTACTTGATGCCATCGTACCGCGACAGGTTCGAGCACGCCTCGGCGCAGGCGATGATGTAATAGGCCGGAACGGCGTATTTGACAATAGGCAGCGAAAAGGTTTCGACCGTCGCGCCCAGCGACCGGCAGGTCTCGGCGGCCGCTTCGACCGCCGCGCGCACGTCCGCGGAAAGGCCGTCGCCGAAATAGTCGGCGGGCAGCCCCACGCGCTTGCCCTGCAGCGTGCCCTCGAGCACGCCCGCAAGCTCGAGCGACGGGGTCTCCATGGAGGTGCCGTCGCGACTGTCCTTGCCCTGAATTACGGAAAACAGCGCCGCGCAGTCCGCCGCCGTCCGGCCGATGGGGCCGATTTGGTCCAGCGACGACGCGTAGGCGACAAGGCCGTACCGCGACACCGCGCCGTAGGTGGGCTTTAACCCCGACACGCCGCAGAACGACGCGGGCTGGCGGATGGAGCCGCCGGTATCCGAACCGAGGGCAATGGGCGCCAGGCGCGCGGCGACCGCCGCCGCCGAGCCGCCCGACGAGCCGCCCGGCACGCGCGACGTGTCCCACGGGTTGCGCGTGGGGCCGGTAAACGACGTCTCCGTGGTGCTGCCCATGGCGAATTCGTCCATATTGAGCTTGCCGAGCAACACCATCCCGGCGTCCTTGAGGCGTTCGACGACCGTCGCGTTGTACGTCGGTAGAAAGCCGGACAGAATTTTCGACGAACAGGTCGTGGGGATGCCCTTTGTGCAGATGTTGTCCTTGACGCCGACGGGCACGCCCGCAAGCGGACCGGTGTAGGTCCCGTCGTCAAGCCCCTTCTGCACCTCGTCCGCACGCGCCAGCGCCGACGCGCGGCAGACGGTGTTGTAGCAGTGGTACGCGCCGTCGCGCGCTTCGATTTCGTTGAGGTAGCACTCCGTGACCTCGCGCACGCCGAGCTTGCGCGCCCGAATGGCGGCGCCCAGCGACAGGGCGTCCAGTTCTAAAATTTCCATTTGGGCCCCTCCTTATTCGACCGTTTTCGGCACGGCGAAGCAGCCGTCGCGGCTGTCCGGCGCGTTTTTGAGCATGTCGTTCTGCCGCGGGGCGTTCGTCACCTCGTCCTCGCGCAGGACGTTCGCCACCGGGAAAGAGTGCGACGCGGGCTCCACGCCGTCGGTATCCAGCTCCTCGAGCGTGTCGATGTAGTCCAGGATTTTTTGCAGGTCCTGCTCGCACGCGGCGCGCTCGTCCGCCGACAGCGCAATGCGGCCGAGCCTTTCGAGATACTGCACCAGCTTTTCGTCGATCTGCATAGCGTTCCTCCGGATTATTTTGCGAAATAGGCGCGGATGCGCGCCACGGCCTTTTCGGTGTTTTCCGCCGAGCCGAACGCCGTCAGCCGGAAATACCCCTCGCCCGACGGCCCGAAGCCCTCGCCGGGGGTGCCGACGACCTGCATGTTCTGCAGCAGCAAATCGAAAAAGTCCCAGCTGCCCATGCCGTCCGGCGTTTTGAGCCACACATAGGGCGAATCCACCGCGCCGTACACGGTGAAGCCGCAGTCTTTGAGGCCCTCGTAAATCGTCTTCGCGTTTTTGCGGTAATAGTCGATGGTCTCGCGAATCTGCCGCTTGCCCGCGGGGCTGTAGCACGCCTCGGCGGCGCGCTGGGTGATGTAGGAGACGCCGTTGAACTTCGTCGCCTGGCGGCGCGCCCACATGGCGTTCAATTCCACGCCGTCCTTCTTCAAGTCGTGCGGCACAACCGTGTAGCCGCAGCGCACGCCGGTAAAGCCCGCCGTTTTCGAGAAGCTGCGCAGCTCAATGGCGCAGGTCTTCGCGCCCTCGATTTCATAAATGGAATGCGGCACGCCGGGCGTCGTAATAAACGCCTCGTACGCCGAATCGAACAGAATGACCGCGCCCTCGCGGTTCGCGTACTCGACCCAGCGCTTGAGCTGCTCGGCGCTTGCCGCCATGCCGGTCGGGTTGTTCGGGAAGCACAGGTAAATCATGTCGACGTGGCGCTTCGGCAGCTCCGGCAAAAAGCCCGTTTCGGCGGTGCAGGGCATGTACACAATGTTCGACCAGCCGGTTTCGGTCTTGTCCCCCGCGCGGCCCGACATGACGTTCGTGTCCACATACACCGGATAGACCGGGTCGCAGACCGCAACGACGTTGTCGGTCGAAAAGATGTCGCCGATGTTGCCGCAGTCGGATTTTGCGCCGTCGGAAACGAAAATCTCCGTTTTGGAAAGCTCGACGCCGCGCGCGCGGTAGTCGTTTTCCAAAATCGCCTCCAAGAGGAAATCCTGGCCGTACTCCGGCGGGTAACCGCGGAACGTCTCGGCGTGCGCCATCTCGTCGACGGCCTTGTGCATCGCCTCAATGACCGCGGGCGCAAGCGGCCGGGTCACGTCGCCGATGCCCAGGCTAATCACGTCGTCCGCCTTGTCGGGATGCGCGGCCTTGTATTCGCGCACGCGCTTTGCGATGTTTGAAAACAGATAGCTGCTTTCAATCTTCTGGAAATTGCGGTTGATTTGCATATCGTTTACCTCCGTGTTAGATGCTGGATGTTAGATGATAAATGCCGGATTCGGTGGATGAAGCCAAAAGGCAGATGTGCTTTTCCTCCCTCTGACGAGGGAGGAGGCAAAACGGAACGCAGTGACGTTTTGACGGAGGGAGAGATACAAAAAAGGGAAGTTTGCCGTATCTCTCCCCCAGTCACGGTGTCGTTCCTCCACCGTGACAGCCCCCTCGTCAGAGGGGGCAAAGTGTAAGCTTTACCTTTTAATTTCTGCCCTCTGAACTCTGCATTCTGCTTGGTCTTTCCCTGCCGCTTACAGCCGGATTTCGCCCGTAAAAACCTCCGTGGCAGGGCCGGTCATAAAGACGTCGCCGTCCGCGGACCAGCAGATGGTCAGCTCGCCGCCGGTCAGGCGCACGCGCACGTCGGCGCCGCGCTTTGCCCGGCCGTTTAAGACGGAGGCCACGGTCGCCGCGCACGCGCCGGTGCCGCAGGCAAGCGTTTCGCCCGAGCCGCGCTCCCACACGCGCATGCAGAATTCCGTTTCCGAAACCGTCCGCACAAATTCGGTGTTCGTCCGTTCGGGGAAGCGCGGGTGGTTCTCGAACGCCGGACCGATGCGCGCAAGGTCAAGGCCCTTTGTGTCGTCCACGAACACGACGCAGTGCGGGTTGCCCATGGAAACGCAGGTCACCGGGACCGTGCCGTCCGCGGCAGTTAATTTTTGACTTTCCGGGAAAACCGGGATAGTTAATTTTTGACTAACGACCGTGTCCCCGGGAAAATCGGCCGGAAGCCGGGCGGGGTCGAGCGCCGGCGCGCCCATGTTGACGCGCGCGGCGGTCACGGTGCCGGCTTCGCGGAAAACCTCGACGGTCTTTACGCCGCTTAAGGTCTCCACGCGCACCGTGTCGCCCGTTACCAGCCCGCGGTCGCAGACGTATTTCGCAACGCACCGCACGGCGTTGCCGCACATCTGGGCGCGCGAACCGTCGGCGTTGTAAATGTCCATGAAGCAGTCGCCGTTTTGGGCGGGGCCGACGAGCACCAGCCCGTCGCCGCCGACGCCGAAATGGCGGTCGCTCAGGGTCACGGCAAGCGCCGCGGGGTTTTCGACGTGTTCCGAAAAGGCGTTGACATAGATATAGTCGTTGCCCGCGCCCTGCATTTTGGTAAATTTCATGGCCGCTCTCCTGTTAGATTGTAGATATTTGATGTTCGACCGCGTTGCGCAAGCCCGCGTCGCAAACTCCGGTTCGGCGAGGACGACGCCCGGGCGGCGCGCTATTTTTCCGCGCTGCGCACCACCGCTTCGGCGACGGCCAGGAGGGTTTTGCCGCTTTGCATGGCGCGGCGCTGCAGCTCCCGGTGGGCGGCGCGTTCGGAAAGGCCCCGTTCGCGCTGCAAAACCGCCTTGGCGCTTGCAAGGCGTTCCGCGTCCGCCGGGCTGCGCGCACGGTGCGGGGCGCTGTGCTCGGCCCCGCCGCTTGCAAGCCGCCGGACGGTTTCCAAAAGGTCGGCGCGGTCCACGGGCTTTTGCAGCGGCGTCAGGTTCGCGGTGTACGGCGGCGCCGGTTCGCCCGACGGCACAAGCCAGACCACGTCGAACCCGACGGGCAGAAGCCGCGCAAGCTCCACGGCCGGCATGTCGGGCAGCTGCCCGCAGACAAAGACCGCCGCTTCGCGCACGCTGGCGTAGGAAAGCGCCTCGGCGCCGGTGGCCAGAACGCCCCGCACGAGCACCTGCCCGCTTGCAAGCAGACTGCGCACATGGGCGGCGCCGCGCGGGCTGCGGCTCACCAGGATGACGTCTTTCATGGCCGCACCCCTTTTTTGACCGGATGGTTCCGTTTTCGCACAAAGCCCCTAAACCGCCGAACCGACCATGGGCGCGCCCATGGCCGGATCCGGAAAAAGGGTACTCATTCGTACAGCGGATGCTGTTTGCAGATTTCGGTGACCGTCGCGCGGATTTGGTCGGCGTTCGCCTCGAAATCCGTCGCCGCCAGCGCAATGCACGCCGCAACGCGGTCCATGTCGCCGGTCGTAAGGCCGCGCGTGGTAACCGCCGGCGTACCCAGCCGCACGCCGCTTGTGACAAACGGCTTTTCCGGGTCGTTGGGGATGGCGTTTTTGTTGACCGTAATATACACGTCGTCGAGCCGGCGCTCCAGCTCCTTGCCGGTGATGCCCGTCGAACGCAAATCCAAAAGCAGCAGGTGGTTGTCGCTGCCGCCGGAAACGAGCTGCAGCCCGCGGGAGAGAAGCCCCCGCGCCAACGCCTGGCAGTTGTCGAGCACGCGCTGCTGGTACGCCTTGAATTCCGGCTGCAGCGCTTCGCCGAAGCAGACCGCCTTGCCCGCAATGACGTGCATGAGCGGGCCGCCCTGCGTGCCGGGGAAAATCGCCTTGTTCATCTTTTTGGCGAGCTCCTCGTCGTTCGTAAGGATGAGGCCGCCGCGCGGGCCGCGCAGCGTTTTGTGCGTGGTCGTGGTCACGACGTCGGCGTAGGGCATCGGCGACGGGTGCAGCCCCGCCGCGACAAGGCCCGCAATGTGCGCCATGTCGACCATCAGGTACGCCCCGACGGACTTTGCGATTTCGGAAATGCGCTGAAAATCGATGATGCGCGGATACGCCGACGCGCCCGCGACAATCAGCTTCGGCTTAACCTCCTTCGCCTGGGCCTCAAACGCGTCGTAGTCGATAAAGCCGTCGGCATTGACGCCATAGGGGACGAAGTGGAAATATTTGCCGGACATGTTGACCGGCGAGCCGTGCGTCAAGTGGCCGCCCTCGGCAAGGTTCATGCCCATGACCGTGTCGCCGGGGGTCAGAAGGGCGAAATAGACCGCCATGTTCGCCTGCGCGCCGGAGTGGGGCTGGACGTTGGCGAACTTCGCGCCGAACAGCCGCGTCGCACGGGCAATGGCGATGTCCTCGACCATGTCGACGCATTCGCAGCCGCCGTAATAGCGCTTGCCGGAATAGCCTTCGGCGTATTTGTTGGTCAGCACGCTGCCCATGGCCGCCATAACCGCGGGGGAAACGATGTTTTCACTGGCAATGAGCTCGAGGTTGCGCCGCTGGCGCGCGAGCTCCTTTTGCATGGCTTCGCCGACCTCTTTGTCCTTGGAGGCGACAAAGCCGATGGTATCCATCAAATCTTCGTACATGCGTCCTTCTCCTTACAAGTCTATGTTACTGCTTCACCGAATAGTTCGGCGCTTCCTTCGTGATGACGACGTCGTGCGGGTGGCTTTCCTTCAGGCCCGCGTTCGTAATCCGGATGAACTTCGTCTTGGTGCGCAGCTCGTCGAGATTGTGGCAGCCGCAGTAGCCCATGCCGGCCTTCAGGCCGCCCATCATCTGGTAAATCGTATCGGACAGCTTGCCCTTGTACGGCACGCGGCCCTCAATGCCCTCGGGAACGAGCTTTTTGTTGTTCGTCTGGAAATAGCGGTCGCGCGAGCCGTGGTTCATGGCGGCGATGGAGCCCATGCCGCGGTAGGTCTTGAAGCTGCGGCCCTGATAGACCTCGGTTTCGCCCGGGGATTCCTCGCACCCGGCGATGAGCGAGCCGACCATGACCGCCGCCGCGCCCGCCGCAATGGCCTTGACGATTTCGCCCGAATACTTGATGCCGCCGTCGGCAATAACGGTAATGCCGGATTTCGCCGCTTCGTTGGCGGCGTCGTAAACCGCCGTCACCTGCGGCACGCCGATGCCCGCAACAACGCGCGTCGTGCAAATCGAGCCGGGGCCGATGCCGACCTTGACGCAGTCCGCGCCCGCGTCGATAAGCGCCCGGGTGCCCTCGGCGGTCGCGACGTTGCCGGCAATCAGCGCAACGTCCGGGAACGCCGTCTTGACCTTTTCCACCGACTTGAGGATGTTCTTGCTGTGGCCGTGCGCGGAGTCGAGCGTCAGCACGTCGACGCCCGCTTCGTAAAGCGCCGCCGCGCGCTCCAGAACGTCCGCCGTCGCGCCGATGGCCGCGCCGCAAAGCAGACGGCCCTGGCTGTCTCTTGCGGAATTCGGGTACTGGACGGTCTTTTCAATATCCTTGATGGTGATAAGCCCCTTTAAGTACCCGCCGTCGTCGACCAGCGGCAGCTTTTCAATCTTGTGGCGCATGAGGATGGCCTTCGCTTCGTCAAGCGTCGTGCCGATGTGGGAGGTCACGAGGTTGTCCTTGGTCATCACGTCGCCGATTTTCACGCTGTAATCGGTCATGAAGCGCATGTCGCGGTTCGTCAGGATGCCCACCAGCCGTCCGTTTTCGTCGCAGACGGGCACGCCGGAAATCTTATAGCGGTGCATAAGCTCGTTGGCTTCCTCCACCGTGTTTTCCGGGTGCAGGAAAAAGGGGTTGACAATGACGCCGTTTTCACTGCGCTTGACCTTGTCGACTTCCTCTTTCTGCTCGTCGATGCTCATGTTCTTGTGGATAATCCCGATGCCGCCCTCGCGCGCGATGGCAATCGCCATGCGCGACTCCGTCACCGTGTCCATCGCCGCGGTGAGGATGGGGGTGTTGAGCGTGATGGTTTTCGTAAGGCGCGCGGAAATGTCCACGTCGCTCGGCAGGACGTCGCTTTCGGCGGGGATCAAAAGCACGTCGTCAAAAGTCAAGCCCTCTTTTGCGAATTTGTCACTTGCCATATTTTACGATCCTCCCATTTTAAGTTAATAGTCATTATACCATTGAAGCCCCGCGCTTTTCAATAGATTTTTGCGAAAAATCGACGCTTTGGGCAGTTCGCCCGAAGTGCGCGCACCCGAAAACCGCTTTTGGGTGAAATAGACGGAGGCTGGGAAAAGAGAATCGGAAACGGGGAACGGAAAGACGAAAGAGGGAAGAGAGAATAGGGAACGGGCAGAGGGCAGAGGGCAGAGGGAAGAGGAAGCAGAAACGGGTGCGGGCTGAGGGAAGAGGGAAGAGGGAAGAGGAAGCGGGAACGGGTGCGGGCTGAGGGAAGAGAGAAAAGAAAACAGAGAATAGGGCAGAACAGTCGGACGGGGGGGCAAGCTCCCGCCGTGAAGCAAAGCCCGGTAAGAACCAACCCCCGGCTACGATGAAAATTTATTTTTCAGCCGCGTAGTGGCAGGCTTCCACGCCCGCCATACACATCCCGGCAGGAACCAACCCCCGGCTGCGATGAAACCAAAAGTCTGGTGTAACCCTTCCTCCCTCTGACGAGGGAGGTGGGTTTTGCCGCAGGCAAAAGCCGGAGGGAGAGATACAGAAAAGGTAAGGCAGTACAAAGCGAATCTCCGCGCCGTTCTCAAGCACGGCGAGAAGGTTCTCTCCCTCCGTCAAAACGTCACTATGTTCCGTTTTGCCTCCTCCCTCGTCAGAGGGAGGAACGGGATTCTTCTGATTTTATATTATCTGCACCGCTGGAAACCATCTGGTTGCCCAACTTCCCTCGGGCGGGCACTTAAGCCCCGCCCCTACGCAGTCTAATATCCAGCCCCCCGCATCTAAAATGCGTCTTTTCTTTTTTTTGCGAATGTGCTATACTGTATAGAACTGTAAATGCAAGTCAAATCCGCGGTATGCGGCTACGGAGCTGAAGCAATCTTATGGCGAAAACCATTTCCATCATCAACCAAAAAGGCGGGGTGGGCAAGACCACCACGGCGGTCAACCTGGCGGCGGCCGTCGGCGCAAAGGGCAAGCGCGTGCTGCTGTGCGACATTGACCCCCAGGGCAACACGACCAGCGGCTACGGCGTCAACAAGCGCGACGTGCGCGTTTCGGCCTACGACGTGCTTATAAACGGCGCAAAGG
>CASGAS010000040.1 GCA_949299505.1 uncultured Eubacteriales bacterium | reverse complement strand
CCGGTTTTCGGCATTCGTCAGATACGCCACCGGCGCGCCGACGCCCGGCAGCCCCAGCACGACCTTGCCGACGACGTTGTCCCACAAAACGGGGTTCGGGTCCTCGGCGTTGTTGGCGTCGCCCTTGGTGGTAAAGGTGCGGTCACTTGCGTCTATCTTTGTCACGCGGTGCGTCACAAGCACCAGGTCCTCGTTGAGCACATAGGTCACCACGTCGCCGACCTCTATGGTCTCGGGCGCGACCTCGCGGACAACGACCAGGGAATTCATCGGGTACAGCGGCGACATGCTGCCGCTTTCCACGGTAAAAAACTGCATCCCCAAAGCCCGGATGACCACCAGCACCACCGCCAGCAGCGCCACAAAGGCCACCAGCGTTGAGGAAAGGAAATTGCCGATGATTGTGAAAATTTCACGCGTATTGGTTTTCTTTTGCATGGGTTGCCGTGCGGTCCTTTCTATCTAACTAAAAAAGACAATTCTCGCACAGTGCGCCGCACGGATACCCGCGCCACGCGCCCCTGCCCGCGTGAATCGTCCGAATCAGATTCTTATATTTGGTTTGCTGCAAAAGCATTTGCATAATGTTGCATCCGCCTTTTGTCCCTTATTCCGTGGACATTGAACGGAAATTATGCCATGTTTTTCCTTTTTTCAGTGAAAACAGCTATAACGGTATGTTCATTATAGTCATAATTATGACGATTGTCAAGTATAGATTAAAAAAATACCATATTGTACATAGATTTCATTTTTTCCAAAATTTTCCTTTGGTGAACGCTATGATCGTATACACGCCGTTTTGGGAAACCTTGCGCCGTTCCGGCGAAAGCACATACACCCTGACGCATAAATATAATATCAGCAGCGCAACGATTGACCGCATTCGCCACAACCGCGGCATCAGTACGCTGAAAATCAACGACCTGTGCCGCATCCTGCACTGCCGCGTGGAGGACATCCTGCTGTATGTGGAAAGCGAAAGCGACCAGCTGCCGTAATGCGGGCGCAAAATCGGGCGCTTTGTCCTTATACAATTTATATATAGACAAAAAAAGACCGGCAAAGCAGCTTTTGCTTTGCCGGTCCAAATTTTTATGCGGTTTTATTTCAGGTTCGCCTTGAGCGTTTCCAGCTCGTCGGCAAGCTCCGCGGGCAGCTTGTCGCCGAATTTCTGGTAAAATTCGCCGATGCCCTCGGCCTCCGTCTCCCACAGGGACTTGTCGACATCCAAAATGCCCTCGAGCGATTCCAGGCTGACCTCGCCCTCCAGGCCCTCAATGTTGATGTCCTTGGCGTACGGGACATAGCCGATTGCGGTCTCCTTCGCGTCGACCTCGCCGTCGCAGCGCTTGAGAATCCACTCAAGCACGCGCAGGTTGTCGCCGAAGCCGGGCCACAGGAAGTTGCCCTCGTCGTCCTTGCGGAACCAGTTGACGTTGAAAATCTTGGGCGCCTTGTCGGGATCGAGCGTTTTGCCAATCTCAATCCAGTGCTTCCAGTAGTCGCCCATGTTGTAGCCGCAGAACGGCAGCATCGCCATCGGGTCGCGGCGCACCACGCCGACCGCACCGGCCGCCGCAGCGGTGGTCTCGGACGCCATGATGGAGCCTACGAACACGCCGTGGTTCCAGTCGCGCGACTGATACACCAGCGGCGCAAGCTTCGCGCGTCTGCCGCCGAAAACGAACGCGGAAATCGGCACGCCCTTCGGGTTTTCAAACTCGGAGCTGATGCACGGGCAGTTGATTGCGGGCGCGGTGAAGCGGCTGTTCGGATGCGCCAGGTTCTTGCCCTCGGCTTTCCACTCGGGACCGTTGACCTTCTGGCCGGTCCACTCTTCCGCGTTGACGGGCGGGTTCTTGTCGAGCCCCTCCCACCAGACGGTGTTGTCGTCCAGGTTGCGGGCGACGTTCGTGAAGATGGTACCGCGCTTTGTGGAAGCCAGCGCGTTGGGGTTCGAGTGATCGTTCGTGCCGGGCGCGACGCCGAAGAAGCCGTTTTCGGGGTTAATCGCGTACAGACGGCCGTCCTCGCCCTTGCGAATCCAGGAAATGTCGTCGCCGACGCACCAGACCTTATAGCCCTTCTTGCGGTAGCCCTCGGGCGGAATCAGCATGGCCAGGTTCGTCTTGCCGCACGCGGACGGGAACGCCGCGCAGATGTACTTGACCTCGCCCTGCGGATTTTCGATGCCGAGAATCAGCATGTGCTCCGCCTGCCAGCCCTCGTTCTTGCCCTGGTAGGACGCAATGCGCAGCGCAAAGCACTTTTTGCCCAGCAGCACGTTCCCGCCGTAGCCGGAGTTGACGGAGATGATGGTGTTGTCCTCGGGGAACTGGCAGATCCAGCGGTTTTCCGCGTCGATCTGGCACTTGCAGTGCAGGCCGCGCACCCAGTCGTTGCTGTCGCCGAGCACGTCGAGCACCTTTTTGCCGACGCGCGTCATGATGCACATGTTGAGCACAACATAGATGGAGTCTGTCAGCTCAATGCCGATTTTCGCAAGCGGCGAGCCGACCGGGCCCATGGAGTAGGGAATGACGTACATCGTGCGGCCCTTGTAGCTGTCGCGCGCAATGTCGTACAGCATCTTATACGCCTTTTCGGGGTCCATCCAGTGGTTCGTGGGGCCGGCGTCCTCTTCGCGCTTCGTGCAGATGAGGGTACGGTCCTCCAGTCGTTCTCGGCGGTGCGGTGATAATAGCAGTCCGGCAGCAGCTCTTCGTTGAGCTTGATAAGCTCGCCGGTCGAGCAGGCCTCTTTGCGCAGCGCTTCAATCTGCTCCTCGCTGCCGTCGATCCAGACAATCTGGTCGGGCTTGACAAGGTCCGCCTTTTCCTGAATCCAGGAAAGCACGGACGCGTTCTGAGTGAGTGGTGTCATAGCGTGATTCTCCTTCTCCAAAGCCCAGGGGAAACCGGGCTGATTTTGCATGATGCGCGATGAAAAAATGCAGAATGGAAAATTGCCCCATTCGATACAGTATTATAATATAGGCGGCCTAAAAAAGCAACAGAGAAAATGTTAAGAAACTGTCAATTCTGCGCTGTATTTTGATGAACAATCCACAAAACGGGACGATGCGCGCCGGAAAACCGGCGTATTACCGCCCATTTTCCTCTATCGGCATGGTTGCCGCGGCATTCAGCGACATATCGCCGCGCCGGCCGGCAAGGTACTCGTAATACCCCTGCGCGCCGACCATCGCCGCATTGTCGCCGCACAGAGAAAGCGCCGGCAAATAAAGCTGCGCGCCGTACCGCTTTGCAAGAAGTCCGACGCGTTCACGCAAAACGGAGTTCGCCGAAACGCCGCCCGCAAGCACCAGTTTTTGCGCGCGCGTGCTTTGCAGCGCCGCTTCGGTGTTGCGCAGCAGCGCGTCGACCACGGCCGACTGGAAAGAAGCGGCAAGGTCCGCCGTTTCGATAGTCTCCCCTTTTTGCGCGGCGTTATGCAGACGGTTGAGCACCGCGGTCTTAAGCCCGGAAAAGCTGAAATCGAGCGGGGCGCCCTCGACCGTCGGGTGCGGAAAGGCAAACGCGTGCGCGTCGCCCCCTTTTGCCGCTTCGTCAAGATGAACGCCGCCCGGGTACGGCAGTCCCATGGCGCGGGCCGCCTTGTCGAGCGCTTCGCCCGCCGCGTCGTCGCGCGTGCGGCCGAGC
Source organism: uncultured Eubacteriales bacterium (assembly GCA_949299505.1). Classification (GTDB taxonomy): domain Bacteria; phylum Bacillota; class Clostridia; order Oscillospirales; family Acutalibacteraceae; genus Fimenecus. Next base: position 12,752 of record CASGAS010000040.1, on the reverse strand, counting down.
ACGCGAAAGTCCGTGTAATCCTCCACCTGCACAAGCAGCGTGTTCCCGCCCGATACAACCAGGCACAAAAACGGCGGCGTTAAATCCGGGTGCGTGATATAATTCGCCGCGATGTGCGAACGCAAATGGTGGACGGGCACAAGCGGCTTTCCGCTGCCCAGGGCAAGCCCCTTTGCATAATTGACGCCGACCAAAAGCGCGCCGATAAGCCCGGGCGCATAGGTCACGGCAATGGCGTCCACCTCGCAAAGCGCAAGCCCCGCTTGTTCGAGCGCCGCCCTGGTGACCGCGCAGATGGACTCCGCGTGCAGGCGCGACGCGATTTCCGGCACGACGCCGCCGAAAATTTTGTGCCGCTCGATTTGCGTCGCGACCACGCTCGACAGCACCCGCCGCCCATCCTCGACCACGGCGGCCGCCGTCTCGTCGCAGGAGCTTTCCAAAGCCAAAATGCGCATTTCCCGCCCTCCTTTGTTCGGAAACGAATTCCCCCGTATTGTACCACATTTCCGCCCGCGTTGCAAACGGCGGTCTTTTGCAAAAGAACCGTTCGTTTTGACCCCATTCGGTTGACACTTACCGCCGGATTCGGTAATATAAAACCAAACCTGATTCCGGAGGGAGCTATATGAAGCGTATGGTTTGGCTGATTGTTGGGGCCGTTTTGGTCGTCGCGGGCATTGCCGCGGTTGTAGTCGGGGTTGCCTCCCGCCCGAAGGCGGACGAGAGCTGGAAGGAAAAGGGCTACGACCTGTCGCTGCCCACGCTCGGCGAGGACGGCTGGTACATGGTATTCGAGGATGATTTTGAGGGTGACGCGCTCAACCAGAACATCCGCTTCGGCGAACGCTATACCGGCAGCCGGGAAATTTGGACGACTTCGCCGCATGCCGTGCGCTGGGAGTCGAACGAGGAAAAGCATCCGGAATACGCCTGCTGGTGGTGCCCGGAGCTCGTCGAGGTGCGCGACGGCAACGCCGTTATTCACGCGCGGTACGAGGACGACCACACCTGCTCGGGCGACTGCCCGGCGGCCGGCCGCTTTACCGGCGGCATTGAGACGCGCCGCATCGTCGGGGACAACGACAACAACAAGGGCACCAGCGACGAGCTGCTGTTCGCGCAGGCATACGGCTATTTTGAGACCCGCGTCAAATTCCCCGATGCAGACGGCCTTTGGTCGGCGTTTTGGCTGCAGTCCTCCAACATGCGCAAGGTCGCAAGCGAGGGCGTGGACGGCACGGAAATCGACGTGTTTGAAAGCGCGTTCCGCCGCAGCCGCCAAAGCAAGATGGGGCACGCGCTGCTGTGGAACGGCTACGGAGAGTTTGCGGATTCCGCAACCATCATCAACACGCTCGACAAGGACCTCTACGACGGCTACCACACCTTCGCGCTCAAATGGACGCCGGAATACTATGTGTTCTACATCGACGGCGAACCGACCTGGGCTTCGGCGGGCGGCGGCGTTTCCAAGGTCAAGGAATTCCTGCGCCTGACCGTTGAAATCGACGCGGGCGACGGCTGGGGCCCGCACGGGCAGAAAATCGGGCAGTTCTCGCACGAGGGCGACGCGGCCTTTTATGTGGACTACGTCAAGGTCTGGCAGAACGAGAAGTATGAACGGTACATCATCGACGACGACCTGTTCCCCGGCGGGCTTGATCTGGAAAGCTGAGCCGCACGGCAGGCAGCCGCGGCAAAAAGATGCGCCTCCCGCAAAAGGGCGGCGCATCTTTTTTTGGCTGACATGCGAAAAGCTCCGGAGCGGACGGCCCCGGAGCTTTCTGTTTGTATCTATATTGAATTGTACCCATGCTGTCCGCTGTGGCCTTAGACATTACCACGAAAATCGTTTGGTTTGTGTAAATCTTTAACGAACTTCTTTCAGCGAACGAGTCAAATTTGTTCTACAAGTTTCGGTTAAACGGTTACAAAATCAGTTTATTTGCCAAATTTGACCACAGCGGACAGCGAACCGAATGTCTGCGGTTCTTCAGTTCCTACGCCGTACATTGGATTCGCCTCCCTTCGTTTTGTAACAAAAGGCTTTTCAGAGACCACCCGACAGGCGAAACGCCGACAGAACAGCTTTTCTTTCGCCCGCGCTTCAAGACCATTTCAGATTCCACCGAACAAGCCGCCGTTTTCTTTGCGGACCTTGGGGTTTTTGCCCCTGCGTCTCACGGACGGTCAAGTGGAAAGGACGGCTGCGAACGTCTGATCTGCGCCCGCTCCCCGACCCTGCGCCGGATTCCGCCTTGCCCTTTTCGGCACTTACTGAATCTTGCGAATCACGGCCTGCATGCTGCCGGGGCAACTTCCAATGCTGCCCTTTCGAACCGGTGAATCAAATACCTTACACGCCCTGAAGCGTTTGGGGTACCATTTGGTCTCTCCCTTTGTTCATCTTCATTATAGCACCGTTTCCGGGAATGTCAATAGTTTTTTTGAAATTTTTTTAATTTTTTTATATTGTTTGTCCCGGTCCCGGTTTTTCGCCGCAAAGGCGCCTGTTTCGCGCTTATTTGCAGAAAATTTGCGCAAGCGGCAGTTTTTACCGTTGACGGAACTGCGGATTCGGGGTACAATAAAGAAAACGGAAACCTAAGCGGAGGTCGTTATGGAAAAAGCCTATAACCCCGACATTGTCAGCGTCGTGGACGAAGACGGCGTGGAACACATTTTTGAAGAGCTGGACCGCATTGAAACGGACGATGCTCGCTACGTTGCGCTGCTGCCCGTTTATGATGACGACGAAGAAATCCTCGACGACGACGGCGAGCTGATTATTCTGCGCGTCAGCGAGGAGGACGGCGAAACATATCTTGAGCCCATTGAGGACGACGAAGAATTCGACCGCATCGGCGCGGCGTTTGAAGAACGGCTGGCCGATCTGTTTGAAATCGACGAAGAATAAGCGCGTCCCTTTCGGATTCTGCAAAGCAACCTGCCCGATGCGAGAACTATACGGTTCCATATTGACCCAACACCTTTTCAAACGGGAGTCGATTTCCTAAGCGGTGTGCAGACCTCCCGCCCGCAGGGGCGGACGTTGGGAGCACTGAAGCGGCGGTTAGACGCCCACCTGCTTTATGGCAGGTCATTTATGAACCGTATACGGTCGGGCGGGGATTTTTTGCCCGCAGTTCCGACACAGCCGCGCCTAAAAAGCAAAAGCACGCAGACCGTTCTGCGTGCTTTTCTTTATTTTCATTTCCCGGATTTTGCCGTCTGCTTTTCCAGCAGCGGTCTTAAATACTGCCCCGTATAGGAGGCCGCGCAGCGCGCGACCTGCTCGGGCGTACCCTCGGCGACGATGGTCCCGCCGTTGTCGCCGCCCTCAGGGCCCAAATCGATGATGTGGTCGGCGACCTTAATGACGTCTAGGTTATGCTCAATGACGACGACCGTGTTGCCGCCGTCGGCAAGCTTTTGCAGCACGTCAATCAGCTTATGGACGTCCGCCGTGTGCAGCCCCGTGGTCGGCTCGTCCAGAATATAGATGGTGCGGCCGGTCGGGCGTTTGGAAAGCTCCGTTGCCAGCTTGACGCGCTGCGCCTCGCCGCCGGAAAGCGTCGTGGCGGGCTGGCCGAGCTTGACATACCCCAGACCGACGTCATAAATCGTTTGCAGCTTGCGCGCAATTTTCGGGATGCTCGAAAAGAAGTCGAGCGCCTCCTCCACCGTCATTTCCAGCACGTCGTAAATGGACTTGCCCTTGTATTTGACCTCGAGCGTCTCACGATTGAAGCGCGCGCCCTTGCACACCTCGCAGGGCACATAGACGTCCGCCAAAAAGTGCATTTCGATTTTTACAATGCCGTCGCCCTGGCACGCCTCGCACCGGCCGCCCTTGACGTTAAAGGAGAACCGGCTCGGCGAAAAGCCGCGGACCTTGGCGTCCTGCGTCTGGGCAAACAGGTTGCGGATGTCGGTAAACACGCCGGTATAGGTCGCCGGATTCGACCGCGGCGTGCGGCCGATGGGCGACTGGTCAATATCCACAACCTTGTCCAGATTCTCAAGCCCCAGAATATCCTTGTGCTTTCCCATCGGCTTTTTGGCGCCGTTCAATTCGTTTGCAAGGCGCTTGTACAAAATCTCGTTGACCAGCGACGATTTTCCCGAGCCGGAGACGCCGGTCACGGCAATGAATTTGCCGAGCGGGAATTTGACGTTGATGTTTTTCAGGTTGTTTTCCGCCGCGCCGCGCACCGTCAAAAATTTTCCGCTGCCCTTGCGCCGCTTTTCGGGCACGGGAATCCGGCGCTTGCCGCTAAGGTATTGCCCCGTCACGGACTGCGGACAGGCCTTGATGTCCTCGACCGTTCCCGCGCACACAATCTCGCCGCCGTGCACGCCCGCGCCCGGGCCGACGTCGACGATGTAATCCGCCGCATACATGGTATCCTCATCATGCTCGACGACCAGCAGCGTATTGCCAAGGTCGCGCAGGCGCTTGAGCGTCGCGAGCAGCTTGTCGTTGTCGCGCTGGTGCAGGCCGATGCTCGGCTCGTCCAGGATATAGAGCACGCCCATCAAAGACGACCCGATCTGCGTCGCCAGGCGGATGCGCTGGCTCTCCCCGCCCGACAGCGTGCCGGAGGAACGCGCCAGCGTCAGGTAGTCGAGTCCGACGCTCGCCAAAAACTCCAGGCGGCTGCGAATCTCGCGCAAAATCTGGTCGGCAATGGCGCGGTCGCGCTCGCGAAGCTCGAGGCCGTCCAAAAAGCGCAGCGCCGCCGTTACGGACATTTTGGTAAATTCATAAATGTTGATACCGCCCACCGTCACGCCGAGCACAATCGGCTTCAGGCGCGCGCCGTGGCAGTCCGGGCAGTCGCAGGCCTTCATAACCTGCTCAATTTCCCACCGCGCCCAGTCGCTCGTCGATTCGCGGTAGCGGCGCTCCATATTGGGTACAATGCCCTCGAACGGCGCTTCATACTCCCCTTTTCCATAGACGTTCTTGCGGTGCACCGTAAGCTTTTTGCCTTTTGTGCCGTAAAGCAGCGCATCCAGCGCCGCCTTGGAAAAATCGCAGACCGGCGTGTCGAGCGTAAAGCCGTATGTTTCGCCGAGCGCCTCATAATACATCTGCGCAATCGTGCCGCCCTCGGCGTTCGACCAGCCGCTGGCACGGATGGCGCCGGCACGGATGGACAGCTTCCGATTCGGAATAATGAGGTCGGGGTCGACCTTCAAAAAAGTCCCCAGCCCCGTACAGGTTTCGCACGCGCCGAACGGGTTGTTGAAGGAGAACATGCGCGGCGTCAGCTCGTCGACGGACGCGCCGTGCTCCGGGCAGGCGTAATTCTGGGAAAACAGCAGGTCCTCGCCGTCCAGGAGGTTGACAAGCACCGTGCCGCCCGTCAGCGCCGTCGCCGTCTCAATGGAATCGGCCAGGCGGCTGCGGATGTCCGGTCCGATTACGAGCCGATCCACGACAATCTCAATGCTGTGCTTGAAATTCTTTTCGAGCTTGATTTCCTCGGACAGGTCGTAAAGGTTCCCGTCCACGCGCACGCGCACAAAGCCCGACCGGCGCGCCGCGTCCAGCTCTTTCTGGTGCTCGCCTTTTCGCGCGCGCACCACGGGCGCCAAAATCTGCACCTTGCTGCCGGCGGGCAATTCCAGCACGCGGTCCACAATGGTATCCACCGACTGCCGCACAATCTCCCGCCCGCAGACCGGGCAGTGCGGCACGCCGACGCGCGCATACAAAAGGCGCAGATAGTCGTAAATCTCGGTAACCGTCCCCACCGTGGAGCGCGGGTTGCGGGAGGTCGTCTTCTGGTCAATGGAAATGGCGGGCGAAAGGCCGTCTATCGAATCGACGTTCGGCTTTTCCATCTGCCCAAGAAACATCCGCGCATAGGAGGACAGCGATTCCACATACCGCCGCTGTCCCTCGGCATAAATGGTGTCGAACGCAAGCGACGATTTGCCAGAGCCCGAAAGCCCCGTAAGCACCACCAGCTTGTCACGCGGGATTTTGACGTCGATATTTTTCAGGTTGTGCTCGCGCGCCCCTTTGACGACGATATATTGGCTTGCCATCAGCGTTTTTCCCCTTTTAATTCTTGGATCTTGTCGCGCAGCATCGCCGCGTGTTCAAATTCCAGCAACTTTGCCGCCGCGCGCATTTCGGCGGTGAGTTTTGCAATCATCGCCTGCTTTTCACGCGCGCTTAAGCGCTTGCGCGGCTTTTTGTCGTCGTCGGCGTGCGTGGAAATTTCCAGAATATCGCGCACGTCCTTTTGAATGGTCCGCGGCGTGATGCCGTGCGCCTCGTTGTAGCGCATCTGCTTTTCCCGGCGGCGCACCGTCTCGGCAATAGCGCGCTCCATGGAGGGCGTGACGCTGTCGGCGTACATAATAACCTCGCCGTGCGCGTTGCGCGCCGCGCGCCCGACGGTCTGCACCAGCGACGTTTCCGAACGCAAAAAGCCCTCTTTGTCCGCATCCAAAATGGCGACGAGCGACACCTCGGGAATGTCGAGCCCCTCGCGCAGGAGGTTGATGCCGACGAGCACGTCGAACTCGCCCAGGCGCAGGTCGCGGATGATTTCCATGCGCTCAATGGTATCGACATCATAATGCATATATTTGACCTTGATGCCGTGCGTATCCAAAAAGTCGGTCAGGTTTTCCGCCATTTTTTTGGTCAGCGTCGTCACAAGCACCCGCTCGCCGCGGTCGGTGCGCAGGCGAATCTCGGAAATAAGGTCTTCGATTTGCCCCTCCGTCGGCCGCACGAAAATCTCCGGGTCCAAAAGGCCGGTGGGGCGGATGACCTGTTCGACAATCTGCGCGCTTTTCTCGCGTTCAAAATCGCCGGGCGTGGCGCTGACAAAAATCTTCTGCCCGACGCGCGCGTAGAATTCTTCAAAGGTCAGCGGCCGGTTGTCGAACGCCGACGGCAGCCGGAAGCCGAAATCCACCAGCGACTCCTTGCGCGAACGGTCGCCGCCGTACATGCCGCGCACCTGCGGGAGCGTGACGTGGGATTCGTCGACGAACAGGAGAAAATCCTTAGGAAAATAGTCAAGCAGCGTAAACGGCGCCGAACCCGGCGCGCGGCCGGACATGACGCGGGAATAGTTTTCAATCCCCTTGCAGAAGCCGGTTTCCCGCAGCATTTCCATATCGTATTCCGTCCGCTGGCGGATGCGCTGCGCCTCCAGGAGCTTGCCCTCTTTTTCAAACGTCTTGACGCGGTCCTCCATTTCCAGAAGAATCTCCGCAATGGCGCGCTCGAGCTTGTCCGGCGCGACGACATAGTGCGACGCGGGATAAATGGCGACGTGCGACACGACGTTTTTGACCTGGCCGGTGATGGGGTTGATTTCGGAAATGCGGTCAATCTCGTCGCCGAAAAACTCAATGCGAATGGCCGTGTCGTTGGAATAGACCGGGAACACCTCGACCACGTCGCCGCGCACCCGGAACTTGTTGCGGATGAAATTGACGTCGTTGCGCTCGTACTGGATTTCCACCAGCTTCGCCAGCAGCTCGTCGCGGTCCTTTTGCATCCCCTGCCGCAGGGAAATGACCATGTTGCGGTAATCGATGGGGTCGCCCAGGGTGTAAATGCAGGATACGCTCGCCACGATAATCACGTCGCGCCGTTCGGACAACGCCGAAGTCGCCGAGTGGCGCAGCTTGTCAATTTCGTCGTTGATGGCGGAATCCTTTTCGATATAGGTGTCGGTCGACGGGATATACGCCTCCGGCTGGTAGTAGTCGTAATAGGAGACAAAATACTCCACGGCGTTTTCCGGGAAGAACTCCTTAAATTCCGAGCAAAGCTGCGCGGCAAGCGTTTTGTTGTGCGCAAGCACCAGCGTCGGGCGGTTGAGCGCCGCGATGATGTTCGCCATTGTAAATGTCTTGCCCGAGCCCGTCACACCCAAAAGCGTCTGCTCGCGAAAGCCCTTTTTTACGCCCGCGGTAAGCTGCGCAATCGCCTCGGGCTGATCGCCCGTGGGGGCATACGGCGCTTTTAATTTGAAAATCTGTTCGTCCATACCGGCACCCTCAGTTTTGAAAGCAAAAGAACATTTGTTCATTCTATTGTACGCGGATTCCCCCGTTTTGTCAACACAAAAGGCAAAAAGCGCGGCGGACCAGGGTCCGGCACGCTTTTTTACGCTTAAAACAGGTCGCGGAAATTCCGGCTGCTTTTCATGGAAAACCAATCCTTGCCCGCCACAATGATATGGTCGTTGACCTGGATGCCGAGCGCGCGCAGAGCCAGCGCAATGACCCGCGTTGCGTCGACGTCCGCCGCAGAGGGCGCGGCAACGCCCGCGGGGTGGTTGTGCGCCAGCAAAATGTACGACGCGCCGTTCTGGATAGCCGCCTCCGCAATGCGGCGCACATTGATGTCCGTACCGAACGCCGTCCCCTCCGAAATCACGACCTGGTTGAGCACGCGGCACTTGTGCGTCATGCAGACGGCCAAAAACTGCTCCTTCGTTTTTCCGACAAACTGCGAAACGAAGTATTCCCCCGCCGCCTGCGCCGTATTCAGCAGCGGCAAAACCGCTTTCGCCTTATCCTGTTCATACTTGGCGAACAGAGAGGCCATCAGGCGAATCAGAACCGCCGTGTTTTCTCCAACGCCCGGCACATGCGTCAGCGCCTCCACGCTTGCGTCGAACACGCCGGAAAGGGAACCGAATTCCGCAATCAGCCGGTGGGCAAGCTCGTTGGTGTCCCGCTGCGGGATTGCGTAAAACAGCAAAAGCTCCAGCGCGTTATGGTCTTCAAACGAATCCAGACCGTCGCGCACAAAGCGCGCCTTGAGCCGTGCACGGTGCCCGCTGTGCAGAGGCGCCTGCTTCTCCGCCATCCGGCTTATTTCACCTTGCGGCTGCCGGGCTTCACAAGCTCCAGCCGGCCTTCCTTGCAAAGCGGGCATTCCGACGCTTCCCAGGAGGTGACGGGCGCGGAATATACCGCCTTAAACGGCACGCCGAAATCGATTTTGCCGCCGGTCCGGTCCACAATGGAGCCGACGCCGACCACGTCGCCGCCCGCCGCGCGGACAAGCTCGAGAACCTCTTTGACGGAACCGCCAGTGGTGACGACATCCTCGACGACCAGCACCTTTTCGCCGGGTTCGACCGCAAAGCCGCGGCGCAACGTCATTTTGCCGTCCTCCCCGCGCTCGGTAAAGAAGTTTTCGCACCCAAGCGCCCGGCTGACCTCATAGGCCATCTGGACTGCGCCCATGGCGGGGCCAATTACGACCTGCACGCCCGCGTCCCGGTATTTTTCGGCCAGCGCCGCGCAAAGCTCCTCGCTGTATTTTGTGTTGCGGAAAATTTTGGCGCACTGCAAATATTTGTCGGAATGGCGGCCGGAGGTTAACAGAAAATGCCCCTCCAAAAGCACGCCCGCTTCCTTTAAGATTTCGGTTACGCGTTCCTGCGTCAACATGGAACCAGCTCCTTTTCTTTCATTATGGGTATTGTAGCACAGGAAAGTCGTTTTGAAAAGGGGAAAACCAAAACGCGCGCCCAAAGACGCGCGTTTTTCGGATTCGCCGCGCCGAAGCCTGTGCGAATCGTGTTTATTTGAACTTCAGAAGCTTTCGCAGGTGCTTGCGCCATTTGAGCAAATACAGCGCCACAAGCCGGGAGACGGCGACGTCGTAAATCACGAACACAACATTCCCCAGTCCCAAAAGGCCCGCGACCGCCCATTTGCCGTATTCCTCGAGCTCGTCGAACGGCAGCTGGAACACATACAAAATAACGAGATAGCCCGCCACAACACACGCGTTGAACACCAGCAGCTTAATCAGCCACAGCACAACGCCGTGCAGCCGCGTTCCCTCCAAAATGGCTTTCACAATCGGGTAGTGGCCGAAAAAGAAGACGTACATCACCGCGGCTTCCTTGTCCGGCAAAATCAAAAGGGACAGCACGCTTACCGCCGCATAAACGCCGAACGCCCATTTTTTGCCAATGTCCACGACCATCACAATCAGCAGAACGCCCGCCACCGCCGGGAGCGCGTAGGTGAGCGTCGGGATTACGGCGGTCATAAACATGGTCACGACCGAAAGCGCCGCTATTATCCCGCCGAGCGCGGTCTTGGAGGTGCTGGAAAAATCCGTCTTTCCCATATCAGCAGCCCGGAATCAAATCGCCGCCCATGCATTCGCAGCAGCAATCCGCACACAAAAGCGACGAACAGATATCACAGGCGCTACACCCGCCGCCGCGGGTCTCCCGATAGCCGCCGCGCGCGTTGTTGTTCAGCGAATTGAACGCCGCCGCATATTCCGCGTTGCCAGGCTCACGCTGGCAGGCCGCAGAATAGTTTTTATACGCTTCGTCGAACCAGCCGCGGCGCTGCTGAATCTGCCCTTTGAGGAAATACCACTCGCCGGTACGCGCCGCTGCCGGGATGCCGTCCAGAATCATTTCCGCGTCGTCAATCCGTCCGTTCTGGATGCGGGCGCGCACGTCTGCAAACTGCGAGCCGCCATAGGCGTTTCCATAACCGGCGTTCGTGCCCGTGTGCGAAGAGCCGGCCGCATACGCGGTCTGCCCGCGGCGCTCGGCAACAATGGCGTCGTACGCCTGGTCGAGCTCCGTCATTTTGCGCTTCGCCACGTCGGCAAGCGGCCCGTTGGCAAAGGTGTCCTCCTGATATTTGCGGGCAAGCGCCCGATACGCTTCCTTAATCTGGTCATCGGTCGCATTTTGCGGCACGCCCAGTACAGCGTAAGGGTCTGCCATACGTTTGTCACCTCATTTTTTGTCTTCCGGCGCGGCAATCGACTGCCGCGGCGCGGAGCTTTCACCCTGATAGGCTTCCCGGATTGCCTCGGTCTTCGCATGCAATCCGTCGCAGAGAATATTTTCCAAAATGGCGCGCCGCACTGTGCCGGACAAAAGCGCCAGCGTTTCGGCCGCTTCATTTTCCGTCATAGAAAGGGAACGCAGGATACCGGCCTGCACGGCGTCACTGCGCACGTCCGCGGGCGTTTGCACGCTGTATTGCAGCAGGAAGGGGTTGTACGCGCCGCATTTCAAATCCTTCTCCAGGTCGTCGTACGCGTCCATCAAGTAGACCCAGCGCCCGACGCAATATGCGATACGCTCCGTTACGCGGCGGTCGTCGCCCTCGGGCAAAAACGCCGTGCAAAGCGCCGCCAGCGCGTGCGCGGACGGGTCCGCTGCGCGGTCCGCGCTTTCGCAGCGCGCGCGCTCAAGCGCAGCCTGTTTTTCCATGGCGGTCCCGGCAATCTCTGCGAACGCCGGATAGCGCTTCGCCGCTTTTTTATAGCTGCCGTGCAGCGCCGCGCAAAGCAGCGCCGCCGCGGCCTTTCGCGCGCCTTTTTTATCGGCGCGGTCGTCGCGCGCCTTGTGGTACGCCAGAATGACCGTCAGCGCGGCGGCCTCGCGGTAAAGCGTGTCCGCATCCGTTTCGTAATAGCAGACTTTGGCGGGGTTAAAGCGGCAGCGGCCCTTTCGGTAGGCGGGCTGTGCACCGCCCGTCCCGCAAAGCAGGACATAAAACGTCGCGTCATAGCTCAAAAGCAGGCGGGAAACCTGCCCGTATTCGCGCCCGAGCGTCCGGCAAAGCGTACAATAGACGGCCTTGTATTCCTCATATTCCCGGACCTTGAGCTCCGGCTTGTAAATGCGCACATACCCGAACAAGCAGACCCCTCCGTTACAGGATGGACGAAAGGTTGCGCATAATCGCGCCGGCGACCTCGGGGCGGTTCATCGTATAGATATGGATGCCGTTCACACCGTTCGCCACAAGCTCGACAATTTGCTCGGTCGCGTAGGCAATGCCGGCCTGCATGAGCGACTGCGGATCGTCGGCGAACCGGTCGACCACCGTCTTGAGCCGGGCGGGCAGCGTGGTGCCGGACAGCTTGCACGAGCGCGCAATCTGGCGGGAGTTCATGACCGGCATAATGCCCGCGCACACGGGGACGTCGATGCCCTTTTTCAGCGCGCGGTACAGGAAGCTGTACAAAACGGAATTGTCAAAAAACATCTGCGTGACCAGGAAATCGACGCCGCAGTCGACCTTTTGCTTGAGATACTCGAGGTCCTTTTCCGGGCTTTCCGATTCCACATGCCCCTCCGGATAGCATGCCGCGCCCACGGTAAAGCCCCCCATCGCCTTGGCGGCCGTCACAAGCTCAGAGGCGTAGCGGTAATGCGCGTCGTCCGGCACATACCCCTCGGGCAAATCCCCGCGCAATGCGAGCAGGTTGCGCACACCGCGCGCTTTGAGGTCCGCGAGCACGTTTTGGACGGTCTGCTTGTCGCTGGAGGCGCAGGTCAGGTGCGCCATGGCGGGGATGTGCAGATCATTTTCGATATGCGCGGCAATTTTCGGCGTGTTCACAGAGGTCCCGCCGCCCGCGCCGTAGGTCACGCTGATAAAATCCGGCGAAAAAGCCGCCAGAGCGTCCACCGCCGCCTCCACCGGCGCATAGGCCGCGTCGTTCTTCGGCGGGAACACCTCAAAGGAGACCGTAAGCTGCTTCTGCCGGAATTTTTCCATGAGCTCCATACTACCATCATCCCAACCGCGTTTTCACAGGGAAAACGCCGAAAATCGAGAAATCCTACCCTGTATCATAGCACACCCGCAGAAAAAGGACAAGGAAAACCACATTTTTTTACAAATCGGCCGCGGGAATTTACAGTTTGTTAATAAAAAAGCCGGCGCGCCGCTGCAAAACGGTGCGCCGGCTTGCGGCC
>CASGAS010000039.1 GCA_949299505.1 uncultured Eubacteriales bacterium | reverse complement strand
GTTCAGCTTTTTGAGCGCGTAGAAAAGGCCGCGGTGCGGGCAGCCCGCGCAAAGCACCGGCGGGCGCGCGGGGATGTCAAGGTCCGTCGCGACGCTTGCGTCCTCCTCTCCCAGGATGACCTTTTTGATCAGGCTCTGGGAATACTCGCCCTGCAGTGTAAACGCCTCTTTGCCGATAACCGCAATGCCGTTTTGGCGGCAGTGCTCCTCCAAAAACGGGTCCAGCTCCTCGAGCACATAGACCTTTTTGCACTTGGCGGCAAAGGAACGGATGCGCTCGACAGGCAGCGGATAGACGCAGCCGAGCTTTAAGTAAGAAGCCTTTTCCCCGAGCGCTTCCTTGGCATATGTGTATGTAATGCCGGAGGTAATCACGCCGATATCGGTGCTGTACATCTCCTCGCGGTTGAGATCGGTCGTTTCCGCCCACGCGACCTGGTCAAGGATACGCTGCTCGACGACGACGTGCTTTTTGATGGCCATGCCGGGCATCATGACATATTTCATCGGGTCTTTCGTATACGGCTTCAGCTCGATTTCTTCCCGCTCGCCGACCTCGGCAAGGCTGCGCGAATGTGCCACGCGCGTGGTCAGGCGCAAAATGACGGGCGCGTCGAACTGCTCGGAAAGCGCCAGCGCGCGCTTTGCAAATTGCAGGCACTCCTCGGAATCGGAGGGCTCGAGCATCATGAGCTTCGACGCCTTTGCGTAGTGGCGGGAATCCTGCTCGTTTTGAGAGGAGTGCATGCCGGGGTCGTCCGCCACGGCGATGACCATGCCGGCGTTGATACCGGTATAGGACGCGGTAAACAGCGGGTCCGCCGCGACGTTGAGGCCGACGTGCTTCATGCCGCAGAACGACCGCGCGCCGGCGATGGCGGCGCCCGCCGCAACCTCCATTGCAACCTTTTCGTTGGGCGCCCACTCGCTGTAGACGTCGTCGTATTTGGCGATACATTCCGTAATTTCCGTACTGGGCGTGCCCGGGTAGCTCGAAGCGACGCGCAGGCCCGCTTCATACAGTCCTCTGGCAACGGCCTCGTTGCCAATCAACAGTTGTTTGCTCATACGTTCTCCTTCCGCAAATCCACCACGCGCTTCGCCTTTCCGACGAACCGCTCAATGGTGTTCGGCTCCACAATGCTGACCTTGCACTGCAGGCCCAGCACCGTGTGCATATTGTGTAAAATCCGGTTTTGCAGCTCTTCAATGCGGCTGTAGCTGTCCAAAAGCGACGTGTCCGCAAGCTCCACGCGAATTTCCAGCGTATCGGCAAAGCCCTCGCGCCGGACAATCAGCTGGTAGTGTGGGCTGACCCCCTGCATGCCGACAAGCACGCTTTCAATTTGCGACGGGAACACATTAACGCCGCGAATCTTCAGCATATCGTCGCTTCTGCCCTTGATTTTATCCATCCGCGCAAGCGTCCGCCCGCATTTGCACGGCGTATAGACAATCCGCGTAATGTCGCGCGTGCGGTACCGTAAAAGCGGGATGCCCTCTTTCGTAAGGGTCGTGACAAGCAGCTCGCCGGTCTCCCCCTCGCCGAGCGGTTCGAGCGTTTCGGGGTCGACAATCTCGCACAAAAAGTAATCCTCGTTAATGTGCAGGCCGTCGCGCTCGGTGCATTCGCCCGAAACGCCGGGACCCATCAGCTCGCTCATGCCGTAGTTGTCGGTCGCAAAAAGGCCCCAGGCGGTCTCAATCTGCGTGCGCATTTCCGGCGTACAGCCCTCCGAGCCGAACAGGCCGAGGCGCAGATGGTAGTCCGACATTGGATACTCGAGCTTTTTCGCGGTCTCCGCCATATAAAGCGCATAAGAGGGCGTCGCCACAAGCGCCGAGGTCTTGAAGTCGCGCATGAACATCAGCGCTTTTTCGGTGTTGCCGCTTGAATTGGGGACGACGGTGCAGCCGAGCTTTTCAAGTCCGTAATGCAGCCCCAAAGCGCCGGTGAACATGCCGTAGCCGAACGAAATCTGGACAATATCGTCCGCCGTCGCGCCGGCCGCGGCGCAAAGCCGCGCCATGCAGTCGGACCAAACCTCCAAATCGTGCTTCGTATAGCCGACCACCGTGGGCTTGCCCGTTGTGCCCGAGGATGCGTGGATGCGCACAATCTGCTGCATGGGCACCGCAAACAGCCCGAACGGGTAGTTGTCGCGCAAATCCGTTTTCATCGTCGGCGGGATACGGCGGATGTCGTCCAGGCTCCGAATGTCGTCGGGACGCACGCCCGCCGCGTCAAGCTTCTGCTTATAAAACGGGACGCGCTCATAGCAGTACCGCACCGTGTACCGCAGCCGCTCAAGCTGCAACTCGCGAATCTTCGCGCGCGGCATGGTCTCCGCATCTTTTTGGAAAAACATTCCCTTTCCACCTCTCTATGTATCCGCAAAAAGGCGCTTCCGGCGCGTTCGAGAAAAGCAGCCGCGGAAGTTCCGCGGCCGCGCCGAAAATCCTTTTTACATTGTATCACATTTCTTCGCGTTCGACAACACCGTTGTAGAAGAAATCCGCAGCCTTCCTGTCGGCCTGCGTCTGCTTTACCGCGCTGAGCAGCAGGCAGACCGCAACGGACGCCAGCATCGCGATGCAGGCGAACAGCGGCCCCTGCCCGAGCAGGGCTTCAACCGCTTCGTTTTGCACCCCGCAAAGGGAAAGAAGCTTGCACGCGGCGGGGACAATGGCGATGCAGAAGCCTGTGAAAATGCCCGCCCAGGCCGCGCGCTTCGTAAGCTTTTTGCAGTAGAGCGCAAGCACATACGGCGCAAGGAAGGAGCCGGAAATAATGCCCCAGGAATAGCTCATCATATCCAAAATAGGCGTTTTCGTGTTGGCGACAATGTAGGACAGCAGCACAAACAGCACGCAGAAGAGCTTTGTAAGCTTTCCCGTCGTTTTGGCGGGCAGGTCCCGCTTTTTCACCGCGATAAGGTCAATGGACAGCGCGCCGCCGGCCGCAAGCGTCACCGAGCAGAGCGTGGAAACGGACGCGGACAAAAGCAGCACGATAATCACGCCCAGCAGCACGTCCGGCAGGTTCGAGTCCTTGAGCATGTTCGGGACGATATAGTCCGCTTCCGGCATATCCGCCCCGGCGGTATAATACATGTGGCACAAGGAGCCGATGAAGTACCCGCCGCCGGCAATCAGCAGCGCAAAGACCGTGGAAATGACGATGCCGCGCTTGGCCTGCTTGTCGTCGCGGATGCCGAAATATTTCTGGACCATCTGCGGCAGGCCCCAGGTACCGAAGCTGGTCATGATAACCGTTGCAAGCAGCGAAACCCAGCGCGACGCGTCCATGTCGGGAAGTCCCGCTTGTGTACGCGCATATTCCGCAAGGCCCGCAAGCCCGCCGACGCGGTCGCTGCGCACGACGAACACCAAAAGCAGCACGACGCCGACCATCATGACAATGCCCTGGACGAAATCCGCGCGCGCCTGCACAAGATACCCGCCGAACGTCACAAGCAAAATGGCAAGCACGGCGATGATGATTAGGAAAATGGTTTCATCAATGCCCAAAAGCACGTCGGCGACGCTCGCAAGCCCGCTGTAGACGGACGCGGAATACGGAACGAGGAATAAAAAGATGACGGCGGCGGAAAACAGGCGCATATTGCGCGAACCGTACCGCTTTTCAAAAAACTCCGGCATGGTCTTGAGCTTAAGGCGCCCGGCCGCGTCGCGCGTGCGCCGCGCCAGCACCGCCCAGGCAAGCAGCGAGCCGAACACGGCGTTGCCAAGGCCCGCAAGCACGCCCCAGAGGCCGAAGCTTAAGCCCGTTTTGCCCGCGTAACCGATAAACATGACGGCGGAAAAGTACGCCGTGCCGTAAGACAGCGCCGAAAGCCACGCCCCCGCGTTGCGGCCGCCGACGGTGAAGTCGGATATGCTTTTGGAGCGCCGGCCGGTCACAACGCCGATTATGACAAGTCCTAAAATATAAAGCGCGACCGTCGCCCAAATCACAATTTGTTCCATCAGAATCCCCCAGTCGGTGTTTTGCTGCTTTAATGCTTTCCTGTGCTAAAGCACACTGGCTAATAGTATACCCTCTTGCCCGGCTGCGGTCAAGAGGGCAAATGCTACGAAATGTGCAGCAGCTTTTTGGCGTTATTGGACAGAATTTTCGCCTCATCCGCTTGCGAAAGGCCCAAACTCCGAATGAAATTCGCCTCATCCGCCGAGGAACTCCAAGGCATATCGCTGCCCAAAAGCACACGGTCCGCACCGTGCGCGGAAATAATTTCACGCGCATAGTCGGGCGGCATACGGCCCGAGGAAAACGCCGAGTCAAAATAAAGCTTCGTCCCGCAAAGCTCGCGCAGGACGTCGTCCCACAAAAGCCAGCCGCCGAAATGCGCCGCCACAACGGGTGCGTCACCGAAGCAGTCCAGCACCGACAAAAGCCGCTGCGGCTCGCAGTGCACCGGCCGCGGAAAGCCGATGTCCACGCCGGCGTGGAACACGGTGATAAGCCCCAAAGCCGCGATGTGCTCGTAGATGGGGAACATGCGCTTCTCATCCACAAAAAAATGCTGGTAATCCGGGTGCAGCTTTACGCCCTTTATGCCGGCCGCTTTAAGGCGGTCGAGCTCCTCGAGCGCGTCGGGGCTGTCGGGGTGGACGCTGCCGAAGGGCACAAGCATATCGTCGCCCACTAAGGAGATGGCGAAATCGTTGACCTTTTTCTGCTGGTGCGGGTTGGTCGCGATGTTGAGCACGACCGCCTTTTCCATCCCAAAGCGCCGCAGCGCCGGTTTCAAGTCGGAAACCGCGCCGCTGTACACGGGACGCACACCGCCCGCGTTGCGAATCAGCTGCGGGATCGCTTTTTTTGCGACGGCGTCTACAAAGGTGTGCACATGGAAATCAATCATCGTTCTTCCCTCTTTTAGCCCTTTTGTCTTGCCTGCGCTTTCATGCGCTGCTCCTTCGACAAAATGCGCTTGCGCAGCCGAATGGCGTGCGGCGTGACCTCGACAAGCTCGTCGTCCTTAATGAATTCCATGGACTGCTCGAGGCTCAAAACGGAATGCGGCACCAGCCGCAGCGCGTCGTCCGAGCCAGCCGCGCGGGTGTTTGTCAAATGCTTCTGCTTGCAGACGTTGCAGACGATGTCTTCATTCTTTGCACATTCGCCGACAATCATACCCTCGTACACCGGTACGCCCGGCCCGACGAACAGCCTGCCGCGGTCCTGCGTGTTGAAAAGACCGTAGGCGGTCGTCTCGCCCGCCTCGTGGACGACGATCGACCCGCGCTCGCGCGTCTGGATATCGCCCTTATACGGCTCGTAATCGGCAAAGACGTTGTTCATGATGCCGTTGCCGTTGGTATCCGTCATAAACTCCGAGCGGTACCCGATAAGGCCGCGCGCCGGAATGCGGAATTCCAGATGCGTTGCGCCACCCTCGCGCGTACCCATGTTCTCAAGCTCGCCGCGGCGTGCGCCGATTTTCTGCATAACCGCGCCGACATACTCCTCCGGCACCTCGACAATCAGCAGCTCAATGGGCTCGAGCAGCTTGCCGTTTTCGTCGGTTTTGGTAATCACCTGCGGGCGCGAAACCTGGAATTCATAATTTTCGCGGCGCATGGTCTCAATGAGGATGGACAGATGCAGCTCCCCGCGGCCAGAGACCTTGAAGCAGTCGGTGGAATCGGTCTCCTCCACGCGCATGCTGACATTGGTTTCGACCTCCTTAAACAGGCGGTCGCGCAAATTTCGGGAGGTCACATATTTGCCGTCCTGCCCGGCAAAGGGACTGTCGTTGACCATAAAGTTCATGGAAATGGTCGGTTCGTCAATCTTGACAAAGGGCAGCGGCTCAACGCAGTCCGGCGCGCAGATGGTTTCGCCGATGTTGAGGTCGGCAATGCCCGACACGCAGATGATATCGCCGGCGGCCGCCTCTTCGACCTCGACGCGCTTTAAGCCCTCGAACTGGTACAGCCTGGAAATTTTGAACGTTTCCCGGCTGCCGTCGGTCTTGCACAGCACGACCGGCTCGTTGCGCACAATGCGGCCGCGCTGAACACGGCCGACGCCGATGCGGCCGATGTAATCGTCGTAGTCAAGACTCGAAAACAGCACCTGCAGCGGGGCGTCCGCGTCGCCCTCGGGCGGCGCTATATTTTTCAAAATCGCGTCAAACAGCGGGCGCATATCCCCCTCCCGCGCCGTCGGGTCCTCCGACGCATACCCGTCCTTTGCGGAAGCGTACACGACGGGGAAATCAATCTGGTCGTCGTTCGCGCCGAGCTCAATGAACAAATCGAGCACCTCGTCGACGACCTCCGCCGGACGCGCGCCGGGACGGTCAATTTTATTGACAACCACAAGCACCTTTTTGTTGAGCGCCAGCGCCTTGCGCAAAACAAAGCGCGTCTGGGGCATGCAGCCCTCGAACGCGTCGACCAGCAGCAGCACGCCGTCGACCATCGTGAGGATACGCTCGACCTCGCCGCCGAAGTCCGCGTGGCCGGGCGTGTCGACGATGTTTATCTTAACGCCGTTGTAATGCACGGACGTGTTTTTCGACAAAATGGTGATGCCGCGCTCGCGCTCCAGGGCGTTGGAGTCCATCACGCGCTCCTGCACAACCTCGTTCTGCCGGAAAATCCCGCTCTGCTTCAAAAGCTCGTCGACAAGCGTCGTCTTGCCATGGTCAACGTGGGCGATGATGGCGACGTTGCGTAAATTCTCTCTGCTCTTCAAAACATTCACCTTCACATACTGCGCGTTTCTAATCGTACAGCCTGTTATTTTACCATGAAGCAGGCCGCTTTACAAGCAGAGAAAACGAAATATTTGCCTTTACTTCTTGCGCCTTTTTAGGTAGAATATACCAAGACAGACAAGTCTGAGCAAAACAAACGAGGTGTCCCTATGTCCACTCCCCTTCGCGCCGGGCTCTGCACGTCTTTGCAAAAGATTTTCCCGGACCAAGAACCCGTATTCGCCGAGCCGCTTTGCTTTTCGATGCTGCAAAACGAGCGCAAGTCGTTCCAGCTTGCCGTCCACGCAAAGGCCGGCACACAGATTGCGTTTTCCCTTGCGGGCGCGCTTGCCGATTTTTGTAAGCCAAGCTTTGTTTCGCTCAGCCCCGCGGGGTTAACGGCGCCGAAATGGGCGGACGGCTTTTACTTAGATAAAAAAAGAAGCGCGTACCCCGACTTGCTCACACCGCTTGACGACGCCTGCTTTCCCGCGGCTTACGACGGCTGGAACGCGGTCTGGTTCGAGCTTTCGGGCGACCTGCCCGCGGGCGCGCACACCCTTACGGTGACGGTGCGCGCAAACGGCGCGGAAACCGATTTGCAAGCAAATATTGAGGTGCTGCCCGTAAAATTGCCGCAGCAGACGCTTATTTATACAAACTGGTTCCACACGGACTGCCTGATGCGCTACTACAACACGGAAGCCTTTTCCGAAAGCTACTGGCGCATTACCGAGGCGTTTCTCAAAACGGCGTGCGACTACGGCATGAACTGCGTGCTCACGCCGCTGTTTACCCCTCCGCTGGACACCAAGGTCGGCGGCGAGCGCCCGACCGTTCAGCTTGTGGACGTTACGGTGACGGGAAAAGACAGCTACGCCTTTGGTTTTGAGAAGCTCGAAAAATGGGTCGAAATGGCAAAGCGCTGCGGCGTCCGCTATTTTGAAATGAGCCACTTTTTCACCCAGTGGGGCGCGAAGCACGCGCCGAAAATCATGGCCCAAAAGGACGGCGAAACCGTCAAGCTGTTCGGCTGGGAAACGAAGGCCTCCGGCAAGGAATATATGCGCTTTCTGCGGGCCCTTGCCCCGGCGCTTATCGCGGAAATTGACCGGCTCGGCATTCGGGAACAGTGCCTGTTCCACGTCTCGGACGAGCCGAACCGTTCCATGACCCGCTCCTATAAAAAGGCGGCAAAACCCATACACGAGCTGTTCGGGGACTTCAAAATCATTGACGCGCTGTCCGAATACAAGCTGTACGCCAAAGGGCTTATTGAAACGCCGATTCCCGCCAACGACCATGTACAGAAGTTTATCGGCAGGGTCCCCGAGCTTTGGACGTACTACTGCTGCTCGCAGGCCGCGCACAACGTCTCCAACCGGTTTTTCGCGATGCCCTCCATGCGCAACCGCGTTTTGGGGCTGCAGCTTTACAAATTCGGCGTCAAGGGCTTTTTGCACTGGGGGTATAACTTCTATTTTTCGCAATATTCCATCCGCGACATCGACCCGTTTGCGGTGACGGACGCGGGCGGCGCGTTTTCGTCGGGCGACAGCTTCATTGTGTACCCCGGAAAGGACGGAACGCCGCTGTTGTCCTTGCGCCTTCCGGTCTTTTTCGACGGGCTGCAGGACATGCGCGCGCTGCAGCTGCTCGAATCGCTTGCGGGCAGGGAAAAGACGCTGGCGGTTTTGGAGGAGGGTCTTAAAAAGCCCCTCACCTTCCGCGACTATCCGCATGAGGACGAATGGCTTTTGGACGTGCGCGAGCGCGTCAACCGGGCAATTTCGGAATATGCCGGCAAAACAGCAAAGGAGAAATTTTGAATGGACGCCGTATTGCAGGGATTTTTAGAGCGGAACCTGCCGCTTGTGAAAGACAAAATCCAAATCACGCTGACAGGGCGCGCCGGCAAGGAGCGGTTCTGCGTTTCGTTTGCCGACGGCCGGCTGCATGTGGAGGCCAACTCCCGCGTGGCGGCGGCCAACGGGATTTTTACCTATTTGCAGAAAGTCTGCCGCGTCAACTACTCCTGGTGCGGAAACGAAACGCTGGACATAAAAGCGCTCGTCCCCTTTGACGGCAAACTCGAAAAGGTCATCGACCAGCAGTACCGCGTCTACATGAATTACTGCACGCTCGACTATTCGATGTGCTGGTGGGACTTTGCGCGCTGGGAGCGCGAGATTGACTTCATGGCGATGAACGGCATCAACATGCCGCTTTGCGTGATCGGCACGGAGGCGGTCTGGTTTGAGACGCTTTTGGAGTTCGGCTTTACGGAAAGCGAAGCGCTTTCCACCATTTCCGGTCCGGCGTTTTACGCGTGGCAGCTGATGACGAATATTGAGGGGTACATGCACCCCGAAAACAAGCGTTATGTCTACGAACGTCTGGAGCTTGGCCGCCGGATTCTGGCGCGCGTGCTCGAGTTCGGGATGACGCCCATTCAGCAGGGCTTTTCCGGCCATGTGCCGATGCTGCTGCGTGAAAAGCGCCCGAAAGCGAACATTGTGCCAAAAAACGGCTGGTGCCTGTTCCCGAAAACCGCGCAGCTCGACCCGCTGGACCCGCTGTTTTCGGAATTCGGCACGGCGTACCTCAAGCGGCTTGACGCCCTGCTCGGGAACCACCACTTTTTAGCGTGCGACCCGTTCCATGAAGGGACGCCGCCGAAAAAAAGCTGGTTTTACCTGCGGCGCGTCGGCCAGGCGATTGACGCGCTTTACCGCTCGTTCGATGCGGATTCGACCTGGGTCATGCAGGCGTGGACGCTGCGCAAGCCCATTGTCAAGGCCGTGCCGAAGAACCGGCTTTTGATTTTGGACCTCAACTCCGAGCGCATGAAGTCGACGCGCAACCTCTGGGGATACCCGGCCGTCGCCGGGATGCTGCACGATTTCGGCGGCAAGAACCCCATGCAGGGCAAGCTGCGCGAGCATTGCAAAAACCCGTACTACCAGCGCCGGCGCCGCGGCGCAAACGCGGTGGGCGCGGGGCTCTTTATGGAGGGAATTGAGCAAAACCCCGTCGTGTACGATTTGCAGTTCCGGCTGCTGACGGAAAGCGGTCCGCTGGACGTATCCGAATTTCTGGACGATTATGTCGAGCGGCGGTACGGCGGCGCTTCCCGCACGCTGCGGCAGGCCTGGGATATTTTGCTTGCAACCTGCTACCGCGACAAGGGGTACCAGGAAAACGGCGTCGGCTCAACGCTTTGCGCGCGGCCGCTTATGGAGCCGAAAAAGTGCGGGCCGTGCGACGTAACCAAGCTTTTCTATGACCCGGCCGAGCTCGAAAAGGCGCTGCCGCTGTTTTTGGCGGAAGGCGAACGCTTCCGCTCCAGTGACGGCTATCAGTACGACGTCTGCGACTTGACGCGGCAGATTTTAAGCAACCGGTTCCACACGAACCAGGCGAAATTTGCCGACGCCTACCGCAGCAAAGACGCTTCGCGCGCAGGGAGCCTTGCAAAAGAGCAGATGGAGCTGCTTTACGACCTGGACGCATTTTTGGGGCTGCGGAAAAACTTTACGCTCGCGCGGTGGATAAACGACAGCCACAAGCTCGCCGAAAACGACGAGGAACGCCGGTATTTCGACAAAAATGCGCGCACGCTGGTGACGGTCTGGGGCGACCTCTACGGCGACAACTCGATGCTGTACGATTACGCCTGGCGCGAGTGGAACGGCCTTATCTCCGAATATTACGCCGTGCGCTGGAAACGCTTTTACGACGAGGCGCTGCAGGCCCTGCACGACGGCAAAGCGTTCCAGACCGAAGCGGGCGTGCCGGTTTGCGGGCGTCCCCGGTTTGACGCGACGGATTTCGGCCGGCGACTGTTCGAATTTGAAAAAAGCTGGTGCGAAACCTATTCCGAATACGACGAGCCGGAAAACCGGGACGTCGTCGACGAGGCGAAACGCCTTGCGGAAAAATGGCGCATCGGGAAATAAGGCAAACGTAACGGCCGTGTAAAGGGAGCCGCTTCAAAAAAATTTGTCTCCCTTTGCTTTTATAAAAGAACGCAGCAGACGAGGTGTCACTTATGGAAAACAGCAAGTGGCTGCAATGGACAATCGAATTGCAAAGCCTGGCCCAGGCGGGACTGGCATACGGCAAGGACAAATTCGACCTGGAACGCTACACCCGCATACGGGAAATTTCCGCAGAAATGATGAGCCGCCTGTCCGGCACGCCCATAGAAACGGTGAAAGGCCTGTTTTGCAATGAAAGCGGGTATCAAACGCCGAAAATCGATACAAGAGCGGCGGTTTTTCAGGACGGAAAAATTTTGCTCGTGCATGAAAACAACGGCACATGGTCGCTCCCCGGCGGATGGTGCGACGTGGACCAGTCGGTGGCTTCCAATGTGATAAAGGAAGTTAAGGAAGAAGCCGGCTTGGATGTGACGACCGATAAGCTGATTGCCGTTTTAGACTGGCGGCGGCACAATGTGCGAAATTACGCTTACGGCGTTATCAAGATATTTGTTTTGTGTCAGAAAACCGGCGGTTCTTTCGCTGAAAATATCGAAACAACGGAAACCGGATATTTTGACCGGGACAAACTGCCGGACAATCTTGCAACGGAAAAGACTACAGAGGAACAAATCCAAATGTGCTTTGACGCGTTTGCCGACGAAAACTGGAGAACCCGGTTCGATTAAACAAAACAAAAGGGCGCCTTCCGCAAGGAAAGCGCCCTTTCTTTTTTGTGGTTAAATCTGCTCTTTGACCTTCGCGGCCTTACCGACGCGGTCACGCAGGTAGTAAAGCTTGCTTCTGCGCACCTTACCGGAGCGGACAAGCTCGACCTTTGCGACGTTCGGGGAATTGACCGGGAACACGCGCTCCACGCCGACGCCGTAGGAAACGCGGCGGACGGTGAAGGTCTCGGAAACGCCGCTGCCTTTAACGGCGATGATGGTCCCCTCAAACACCTGGATGCGCTCGCGGTCGCCCTCGCGAATCTTGACGTGTACCTTGACGACGTCGCCGACCTTGATGTGCGGGCGGTCTTCCTTGACCATGCCTTCGGTCATGATTTTCAATGCGTCCATACTAAGTCCTCCTGTTTTTTTCAGGCGTTCGTGCATTTCTCGAAATACAGAGGACCGCCAGCTTTAATGCTGCCATTAACTGCCGTTGGAACGGTGCCAACGCAAAATTGCTTAGATATATTAGCATAAGGCGAAAAAAAATGCAAGTGTTTTTCTAAAATATTTCAAAAGGTCAAATCCCGCTTTGCATAAATGCGGACGGACAACAGCCACGAGCCCGCAAACAGGGCGGCGCAAAGCAGCAGCGTAAGGGCGAGAAGCCCGGCGATTTGTCCCGTCGACAGCGCGAGGGTCTCAAAGGAAGCGCCCATGGCCGCGCCCAGCACGCCGGCCGCGCTCAAAAGACCGAAAAACAAAAGCAGCACGCAGATGTAAACGAACCTCCCCTTTTCCACGCCGAGCCGGAACACAATCGGGAGCATCAGCGCGGGGCACAAAAGCCCGGCGCCGAAAAACAGGCAGAGATAGAAAGGCAGCGCCGAGATGTGCGCGCCGCCTGCAACCAGCGCGTTGACCATAAGCCCCAGCCCGGCAAACAGAAGGCTTATGCCGAGCGCGATAAGCGTCATCAGGTATTTCACGGACACGAGCTGCGCGCGGGTAACGGGAAGCGCGCCCGCGCACAAGGCCCATTTGTCTTTTTCGTCATAGGCCAGCAAATTGACCGGCACGGCGCTTGCCAGAAGCACGGGGTACGCCGCGAACATCAGGTTGTCGCTCCAAACCGACACCAGGGCGAAAATCAGCGCCATCAAAACATACAGCCGGCAGTATTTCACGGTCATGTAAATGTCCTTCAAAAGCAAGCCCTTCATTTTTCCTGCGCCTCCCCAATCCAAAACAAGAAGATTTGCTCTAAGTCCATTGGTCCGGCCGAAACGCCGGACGGCAGTTTTGCACGCTCCACGACCGCCTCGACGCCGTACGGGGAACGCTTCACGCCGCGCACCGCGTCCGGCGGGAGGGCGCGCAGCCGGTCTTCCGCACCGCGCACCACGCCGAATTTTTCCAACAGCGCGTCTTTTTCTTCGCACAGCAAAAGCTTACCCTTATGCAAAAACGCGACATAGTCGCAGATTTTTTCCAGGTCGCTGACAATGTGTGAGGAGATAAGCACCGCGTGGTTTTCGTCGCGCGTAAACTCCCCGAACAGCGTCACAATCTCGTCGCGCACAACCGGGTCAAGCCCGCTGGTCGCCTCGTCGAGCAGCAAAAGCCTTGGTTCGTGCGCCAAGGCGGCGGCAATGCCGAGCTTCATTTTCATCCCGCGCGAAAAGGTTCCAAACGCCTGTTCCGTCGGCAGGCGGAACCGTTCGAGCAGCCGCGCGTACGCGCCGCCGTTCCAGCTGCGATAGGTGCGCCGCAGGACGTTTCCAATCTGCCGGGGCGTTAAGCACACGGGAAAGCCGACGTCGTCGAGCACCACGCCGACCTCCTCTTTGATGCGGCGGTCGTCGGTGAGATTGTCCATGCCGAAAACGGACACGCGCCCCGCGTCGCGACGCAGCATGTTGAGGATCAGCTTTATCGTGGTGCTTTTCCCCGCGCCGTTTTCGCCGACCAGCCCCATCACGCAGCCGCTCGGCAGGGTCAAATTCAAATTGTCCAGCGTAAAATCGGGATAGCGTTTGCAAAGTCCGGTAATTTCCAAGGCGTTCATCCGTTTTCCTCCGTCAAAAGGTCCAGCATTTCGAGAATATCCGCACGGCGCAGGTTGCACGAGGCCGCAAGGCGAACCGCCTCGCTTAGGTGCGCTTCTATTGCCTTGAGATTTTCCTCCCGCAAAAGCTCCGTGTTCTTCGGCGCGACAAAGCTGCCCTTGCCCGCAACCGTATACAAAAAGCCCTCCTTTTCAAGCTCGTCGTAGGCGCGCTTGGTCGTAATGACGCTGATGCGCAGGTCCTTGGCCAAATTGCGGATGGACGGCAGCGCCTCGTTTTCCGGCAGCGCGCCGCTGATAATCTGCGTTTTGATTTGCGAATAGATTTGCTCGTATATGGGCACGCCGCTTTTGTTGTCTATAAAAATCTGCA
>CASGAS010000038.1 GCA_949299505.1 uncultured Eubacteriales bacterium | reverse complement strand
TACGTTCGTACGTTAAACTCTCGGTGCTTCCTTTCGGTCTGCACCGGAATCTCGGGTTCCTTTTTCTTCGTCGTTGTTTAATTTTCAAGGTCCGGAGCTCTCACGAGATTTCTCGGGGAGGGAATTATAGTATACCACTCAAAAAGCGCTCTGTCAAGCACTTTTTTGCTCCGTTTGCGGTTTTCCGCACCCGGCGCATCCCGCGTTTCCCGCGACAGCTTTGCTATAATAGCACACGGAAAACGTCTTGTCAACACTGATTTTCGCAATTTTCAAAAAAATTTTTTCGCCGGAAGTTTGTGCGCAACATCTTGTATATCCGCGGAAATTCGCCCACAATTTTTTCGCCGCGCGCATAATCGACGGCCGCTTCGCCACACTATGGGCAAGACCGAAAAAGGAGGGTTTGGCCATGCATGTGCGGACAAACCTGCGCAAAAATACAAAACGCGTGCTGGCGCTGGCGCTTGCCCTTGCCGTTTTGGCATCGGCGGCGGGAGGCGCGTATCTCACCCGGCAGCTCGACGCCGACGAGGTGCTTTCCAAAATGGGCTCGCGCGGGGAAGAGGTGCGGCGCATCCAGCAGAAGCTGACGAATCTCGGCTATTTCACAAGCGCCATTGACGGCATTTACGGCACGCGCACGCAAAGCGCGGTGCGCAAATTCCAGAAAGACCGCGGCTTAGACGCCGACGGCATTGCCGGGCCGAAAACGCTGGCGGCGCTGGGGCTTTCCTCCGCTTCGTCGGGCGGCGGGCAGTACAGTAGCAACGACCTTTACCTGCTCGCCAAGGTCATAGCGGCGGAGGCGCGCGGCGAGCCGTACACGGGGCAGGTCGCCGTCGGGGCGGTGGTGCTCAACCGCGTGTCGCACGCGTCGTTTCCGGACACCATTCCCGGCGTCATTTACCAGTCGGGGGCGTTTACCTGCGTGACGGACTCGAACTGGAAGGTCGAGCCGACCGCCGAAGCGAAAAAGGCGGCGCGCGACGCCATAAACGGCTGGGACCCGACGGGCGGGGCGATATACTATTATAATCCCAAAAAGACCTCGAACAAGTGGATGCTTTCGCGGCCGGTGCTGGTGACCATCGGCGGCCACCGGTTCTGCAAATAAAAAGGGCGGGCATGGAAGCCCGCCCCTAAGCTGCCGTCTAAAATCTATCCGCTAAAATCATTTCCATGTACTGCCGCTCTTTCTGCATCCCGATGGACTCATAAAAGCGGATGGCGTCTTCGTTGCACGCCCAGACGTTCAGGTCAAGGTGGTAGCACTTGAGCGCACGCGCTTCTTCGACGGCGCGGGCCATCAACGCGCGGCCGACGCCCTTACGGCGGGCGGCCTTGTCGACGCACAGATCGTCGACGTACAGCGTGCGGTAGGGCCGCTGCGTATAAAACGGCTCGTCCTTTTCCTGCAAAACGCACATGACGTAGCCGTTGACGCGGTCGTTTTCGTCGACGGAAACGAAGATACGCTCGTTTTCCCGGCCGAATTTTTCGCACAGGGCGGCTTCGTCGTATTTCGGGTCGGCGCCGGAAAAGATGTCGGGCCGGCCGGCGTGGTGCAGCGCGGCAATCTCCCGCAGAAGCTCCAGCACGCGCGGGGCGTCCTTTTTTTCGGCTTTTCGAATCATATTGTTTCTCCTGAGAATCTTTTGCTTTCAAAACAACGCGGGCAGGGAAACCTGCCCGCTGCTTGCTTTTTGTTTTTCCGCGCCGCTGCCTGCGGCGCGCGGGACGCGGCCAAAGGCGCTGCCTTTGGAATCCGCGATTTTTTGTAAGAAGTCAAGTAACGCTTTTATATGGTCTGCTTTTAGCTGCAATCAGTCTTTGAGCACGTCTTTATACAGCCGGATGTACTCGTTGGCGGACTTGCCCCAGCTGTTGTCGCACTCCATGGCGCGTTTTACCAGAATCTGCCAGCCGTCCGGCTGCGCGTATCCCGCTTCGGCGCGGCGGATGGCGTGCAGCATTTCGTGCGCGTTGTAATTCGAGAACGTAAAGCCGTTGCCCTCGCCGTCGCCGCTGTCGCAAATCGTGTCGCGAAGCCCGCCGGTCTCGCGGACGATCGGAATAGAACCGTAGCGCAGGGCAATCATCTGCGAAAGCCCGCACGGCTCGCTTTTCGAGGGCATCAGGAACATATCCGAACCCGCGTAAATTTTGCGGGAAAGCGACGGCACGAAGCCGAGCTTCAGCGCGAATTTGTCGGGGTGCTTTGCGGCCATGGCCTTGAAGAACTCTTCATACTGCCATTCGCCCGAGCCGAGCACGACCATTTGGACCTCGTCGCAGGACAAAAGCTCGTCGAGCACCGCCTTGACAAGGTCGAGTCCCTTGTGCCCGGCCAAGCGCGTGACCATGCCGATAAGCGGTACGTCCGCACGCTGCGGCAGACCCATCAGCTCCTGCAGCGCGCGCTTGTTTTCGGCCTTGTTCTTAAAATCCGCCGCCGAGAAGTTTTGGAAAATGTCCTTGTCCGTCGCAGGGTTATAGTCGTCGGTGTCAATGCCGTTGAGGATGCCCGACAGCTTCCAGCTGCGCTCGCGCAAAATGGTGTCGAGCCCGTGGGAATACCACGGGTCCAGAATTTCGTTGGCATACGACGGGCTGACGGTTGTCACGCGGTTCGCGCACTCGATGCCGCCCTTCATGAAATTGACGTCGCCGTCGTACTCGACGATGTTCGTGTCCTCCGGATGCAGCCCCAGGACCTCGGGGATAAGCTCTTTGCCGTACACGCCCTGGTACTGGATGTTGTGAATGGTAAACACCGTCTTGATGTTCTCATAGCCCGGGGCCTGCGCGTACATGGTGCTGTAATACACCGGCGTAAGCGCCGACTGCCAGTCGTTGCAGTGGATGATGTCGGGCTTGAAGTCGATGTGCGGCAGCATTTCGAGCACGGCGCGCGCAAAGAACGTGAACCGCTCGGCGTCGTCATAGTAGCCGTAAATGCCGTCGCGCTTGAAGTAGTACTGGTTGTCGAGCAGATAGTAGATGACGCCGTTGGCCTTGGCCTCGAAAATACCGCAATACTGCCGCCGCCACGCGACGGGCACGGTGATGCTCGTCAAAAAGGTCATGGTGTCCTTAAGCTCCTGGCGGATGCCGTCGTAAAGCGGCATGACGACGCGGCAGCCGATAAGCCGCTTGCGCAGCGCTTTCGGCAGAGAGCCGGCCACGTCGGCCAGCCCCCCGGACGCCATAAAGGGAAGCGCTTCGCTGGATACATACAGAACTTTCATATGCTTTCTCCTTTGAAAGGGCAGCCGCAAGCGGCGCCTGTGCCCGAACATGTCAAATCACAATCTCTTTCCCGACGAAGATCGGGTAATTTTCCGCGCCGGACAACGTCTTGTTGGGCGTAATGGCGACGCTTTTGTCGGTGATGACGTAATTGAGCGTCGAGCCGGAGGCGACAAAGCTGCCCTGCATGAGAATCGAGTTTTTGACGACCGCGCCCTTTTCGACGCGCACGCCGCGGAACAGCACGGAATTTTCGACCTCGCCGTCAATGATGCAGCCGTTGGCGACCAGCGAATTTTTCGCCGAAGAGCCGAGTCCGTAAATGGCGGGCATGTCGTCGCGGACCTTGGTGTAAACGGGCCGGTCGGGGTTGAACAGCTCGCCGCAGTTTTTGGGGTCCAAAAGCGCCATGCTGACGTTGAAATAGCTGACCAGAGAATCAATCGTGCGCGCAAAGCCGTCGAGCTTGTAGCCGAAAATGCGCAGCTTCGCGGCGTTGCCCTGCAAAAGGTCGCGCTCGAACGATTCGTGGCGCATGGAAATGGCCTCGTTCAAGAGCCGCTGCAAAAGCGAACGCTTCATCAAAACGACGTTGAGCGAATAGGTGACCTCGCCGCTGGCTTCCGGGTCAATCGCGATGCGCGTAATGCGCGACGCGCCGTCCAGGTCGAACACCATGGTGTTTGCCAGCGCGGGCTTTTTGCCGGTCTTGCAGACGATGGAAATGTCGGCGGCCGTTTCGGTGTGGAAATCCATCAGCGCGTCAACGTCGAGATTCATGACGTTGTTGCAGTCGGAAAACAGGATGTAATCCTCCGTCGAGCGGGAAATGAAGCCCGCAATGCCGCGCAGCATCTCGAGCCGGCCGGTATAGTCGCCCGTGCCGCCGTAGGAAAACGGCGGGAGGATAAACATGCCCTCCGTCTTGCGCGACAAATCCCAGGGCTTGCCGGTGCCGAGGTGGTCCATGAGCGACTGGTAGTTGCTTTTCGTAATGACGCCGACCTTTTCAATCCCGCTGTTGACCATGTTGGACAGCACGAAGTCGATAAGCCGGTAGCGCCCGCCGAACGGCACGGAGCCCATGGTGCGCGGCGCGGTAATTTCGCTTAAGCACTCGTCGTATTTGTTGGAATAGATGATGCCCAGAATGTTGTTGCCGGTCACGGTTACGCCCCCTTTACATCTTCATCGGCCATGGCTTTCGGCGCGACGCGCGCCCCCGCGTGGACGCACACGCCCGAGCCGACGACCGCAACGCCCCAGTCGGCCAGGTCGTTCATGGCCTCGGGCCGCTCGCCGACGGTCGCGCCCGCTTCAATGACGGCGTTTTCGGCGACGATGGCGTACTGCACGACCGCGCCGGATTTGATGACCGTACCGGGCATGACGATGGAGTCGCGCACGACGGCGCCCGCCTCCACGGTGACGTTGGAGAACAGGATGGAAAAGTCAAGCGTCCCGTAAACCTGCGAGCCCTCGCCGATCATCGAATTCTGCACCGTTGCGCCGGGCGCGACGTAATGCGGCGGCGCGGTGGGGGTTTTGGAATAGATTTTCCAGGTCGGGTCGGAAAGGTCCAAATCGACCTTCGGGTTGAGCAGGTCGAGGTTCGCCTCCCACAGGCTGTCGATGGTGCCGACGTCCTTCCAGTAGCCGTCAAAGAGATAGGCGTACATGCGCTCGCCCGCGGCGTGCATGGCGGGAATGACGTTTTTGCCGAAGTCGTTGGAGGAGTTCGGGTCCGCCTCGTCCGCAATGAGGTATTCGCGCAGCTTGCTCCAGGTAAATATGTACACGCCCATCGACGCCTTGTTGCTGCGCGGGTTTTTGGGCTTTTCTTCAAATTCGGTGATGCGGTTGTCGTCGTCGACCAGCATCAGGCCGAAGCGCGGCGCCTCCTCCCACGGGACCTCAAGCATCGCGATGGTGCACGCGGCGCCCTTTTCCTTGTGGTAGTCGAGCATTTTCGAGTAATCCATCTTATAGATATGATCGCCCGAAAGAATCGCGACGTATTCGGGGTTGTAGCGGTCGATGAAGTTGATGTTCTGGTAAATGGCGTTCGCCGTGCCCTTGTACCACTCCGAGCCCTTAATCTGCTGGTAGGGCGAAAGGATGTGCACCCCGCCGTTGGCGCGGTCCAAATCCCAGGGCTGGCCGTTGCCGATGTAGTCGTTGAGCTCGAGCGGCTGGTACTGCGTGAGCACCCCGACCGTGGAAATGCCGGAATTGACGCAGTTGGAAAGCGGGAAGTCGATGATGCGGTATTTCCCGCCGTAGGGGACCGCGGGTTTTGCGATGTTCTTGGTCAGAATGCCCAGGCGCGAACCCTGCCCGCCGGCGAGCAGCATCGCGATGCATTCCATTTTGCGTGCCATAGGCTTTGCCTCCTTTGTTTTGTCTTTGTGAAGCCGGCGGCCGTGTCCGCCTTGCCGGCAAATAGTTTACCGTGTCTTTTTCAAATAAATCGTCGAAAGCGGCGGCAGCGTCAGCGACAGGCTCTGCTCGAAGCCGTGCATGTTGACCGCCTCTGTGTGCAGGCGGTCGCGGTCCCCGCCGCCGTTCCCGCCGTAGGCGGTGTCGTCCGAATTGAACACGACCTTGTAGTACCCCTTTTTCGGCACGCCGATGCGGTACTCCTGCCGCTCGACGTTCGTGAAATTGCAGACGGCGATAAGCTCCTTGCCCGCCGCGTCAATGCGCCGGAAGGCGATGACGGAATTGTCCTTGTCGTCCGAGGAAATCCACGAAAAGCCCTCCCAGGAGTCGTCGACCTCCCACAGCGGGCGGTTCTTCTTGTAAAACAGATTGAGCGCGCGGGTGTAGTCCTGCAGCGCGCGGTGCTTCGGGTAGTCCAAAAGCAGCCAGTCAAGCCCCTTTTCGTAATTCCACTCGATAAACTGCCCGAACTCCTGCCCCATGAACAAAAGCTTTTTGCCCGGGTGCGCCATCATGTAGCCCAAAAAGGCGCGCACGCCGGCGAACTTCTCGTCGTAGTCGCCGGGCATTTTGTCAATCAGCGACTTTTTGCCGTGGACGACCTCGTCGTGCGAAATCGGCAGGACGAAATTTTCGGAGAACGCATAAAACAGCGAAAACGTGATGCAGTCGTGGTTGTATTTGCGGAAAAAGCCGTCCAGGGAGAAATAGCGCAGGATGTCGTTCATCCAGCCCATGTTCCACTTGAAGTTGAAACCCAGGCCCCCCGCGTACACCGGGCGCGAAACCATCGGCCAGGCGGTGCTTTCCTCCGCAATCATCAGCGCGTTCGGGAAGTCGCGGAACACGCTCTCGTTGAGCTTCTGCAAAAACTCGACCGCCTCGAGGTTCTCGTTGCCGCCGTATTTGTTCGGAATCCACTGCCCGTCGGACCGGTCGTAGTCGAGATAGAGCATCGAAGCGACGGCGTCGATGCGCAGGCCGTCGACGTGGTATTCGCGCAGCCAGAACTCCGCCGAGGAAAGCAGGAAGGAGCGGACCTCGTTTTTGCCGAAGTCGAACACCCGCGTGCCCCAGGCGTAGTGCTCGCCCTTGCGCGGGTCTGCATATTCATACAGCGGTTCGCCGTCGAATTCGTAAAGCCCGTTCGCGTCCTTCGGGAAATGCGCCGGAACCCAGTCGAGAATGACGCCCAGCCCCGCCTTGTGGCAGGTGTCGATGAGGTACATCAGGTCCGCGGGCGTGCCGTAGCGCGACGTCGCCGCAAAATAGCCCGTGACCTGGTAGCCCCAGGAGCCGTCGAAGGGGTATTCCGACAGCGGCATGAACTCGATATGCGTGTAGCCCATCTTTTTGACATAGGGGACCAGCTCTTCGGCCAGCGCGCGGTAGGAGTAGAAGTTGCCGTCCGGGTACTGCTTCCAGGAGCCGGCGTGGACCTCGTAAATGTTCACGGGCGAACGGTAGTCGTTCTGCCCCGCGCGCGACGCGCGCCACGCGTCGTCGGTCCAGTCGTAGCAGTTTTCCAGCTCATAATATTTCGTCGCCGTGCCCGGGCGCGTTTCCATATGCACGCCGTACGGGTCGCTTTTCATCGCCACGCGGCCGTCGGCGGTCTCGATATGGTATTTGTACGCGTCATACAGCTGCACGCCCCGGACGGTCGCCTCCCACACGCCGCCGCTGTTTTCAACGGGGCGCATTAAGTCGCGCGCTTCGTCCCAGGCGTTGAAGTCGCCGACGACGCTGACCGCCTTGGCGTGCGGCGCCCAGACGCGGAACACGACGGCTTCCGCCGAAACGCGGTGCGCGCCGAAATAGTTGTACGCCTGCGCGTTGCTGCCCTCGTGGAAAAAATACACGGGGACTTCGTGCTCGCTCGGCTTTTTCGCTGCTTTTTTCGGCATACAGACTCCCTCACAATGTATGATTATAAATAGTGTACCAAACCTTTTTGGATTTTGCAAGGGCTTTTTGATGATTTTATCAAAATTTTACGAAACGGCCCCGACGCGGTTTGTGCAGTTTGTTAGAAACTTTTGGCGAAAAAACAGAGGGGACACCCGCTGTGCGGGGAACTATCCGCGCAGCGGACAAAGGGGCGCCCGAATCCGGTGGATTTCCGTGCCCGCCGGAAAGTTGGGCAACCAGACTGTTCCCGGCGGTGCAGATATTATAAAATCAGTAGAAACCCTTTGCCCCCTCTGACGAGGGTGATTCCCCGCAGTGCGGGGAAATATCGCGAAGCGGACAAAAGGGCGCTCGAATCCGGTGGTTTTCCACGCCCGCCGGGAAGTTGGGTTGCAAGACGATTTCCGGCGGTGCAGATATTGAAAATCAGAAGAATCCCTTTGCCCCCTCTGACGAGGGGGCTGGCACGGTGGAGGAACGACACCGTGACTGGGGGAGAGATACGCCAAACTTACCTTTTCAGTATCTCTCCCTCCGAGTCGTCGGCAAAGCCGCCGACCCACCTCCCTCCTCAGAGGGAGGAATAGATTTCTGCTGATTCTTTGGTTTCATTGCCGCCGAAACATCGTTCCTGCCGTGCCTCGTTTTACGGCGGGAGCAAGCCCCCGCCCTACCGTTCTCTCCCTCCGGCTTTTGCCTGCGGCAAAACCCACCTCCCTCGTCAGAGGGAGGAAAGGAGAGTGCTGACTTTTGGTTTCATCACTGCCGGGGCGTGTGTCCGTATCGAACTGCGCACGGGCGGGCACGGAGACCCGCCCCTACAAGTGGTTATTTTTATTTTCATCGCCGCCGGGGGGGTTGGTTCTTATCGTACTTTGCACGGGCGGGCGTGGAAGCCCGCCACTACGCGGTCTAATATCCAGCATCCAGCATCTAACAGCTAACAGGAGGCCCGCCGCTGCGCGCTTCTGAACTCTGTATTCTAAATTCTGCCGGGGGCGCGTGTCCCTGTGGGCAAAAAAACGCGCCCGCGTCACGAAGGACGCGGGCGCGGCCGGTTCAAATTCTCTTACGGAAGCTCAACCGGACGTTCGGGGATGACCAGCGCGCAGACGGCGTACAGCACGATGCACGGGAACGCCGCCGTAAAGACGGCGACGGCCGCAAACGCGATGCGCACAAGCGTCGCGTCAATCCCGAAATATTCCGCAATGCCGCCGAGCACCCCGGAGACCTTTTTGTCCGTTATGCTGCGGTACAGCTTCTTTTTTTCCGACATATCCTGCCTCCTTTTCGTCAGCCCGCGCGCTCGATTTCAAGCTCGCCCAGGGCCACATGCACGGTATACTGCGCGCCGTCCGTCCCGCGGACAATGGTGCCGGACGCCCCGGCGCCGCGCTTTGTATCCTGCAGCCATTCGGTCGGGATGTCCTCCAGCTCCGCGCTGCCCAAATCCACCGTATAGGTCAGCCGGAACGCCCGGCGCACCGGCAGGCGGAGATGCACGTCCCCGGTGCCCGCTTCGGCAGAAAGCGACGCCGCAATCTCCACCGCCTCCTCGACCTCTATGTCCCCGGTCTCGGTGTGCAGCTGCGCTTCGCCCGCCGTCACGCGCGTAAGCTCAATATCGCCCGTGCCCGTTTGCACCTGCAGCGCGTCGGCCGTCACGCCGGAAAGCTCCACGTCGCCGAGCCCCGTTT
Source organism: uncultured Eubacteriales bacterium (assembly GCA_949299505.1). Classification (GTDB taxonomy): domain Bacteria; phylum Bacillota; class Clostridia; order Oscillospirales; family Acutalibacteraceae; genus Fimenecus. Next base: position 5,072 of record CASGAS010000038.1, on the reverse strand, counting down.
CCACAGAAAGGGCGGAAAGCGCATACGGCACAAACACCGTGAGCACCGCGTAAACCCCGTCGGTCTCGCCGGCCGGCCGCAGCGTCACGACGCCGTTTTCGGCTGCGGCCGAAAAGCAGGGAGAGGGCGAAGCCCGGCGCGAATACTGCTCGAGCACCACCTCAACCTGCGCGCCGTCCGTCCCGCGGACGCGCACCGCGCCAAGGTCGGCGGCAATTTGCAGCGTCTTCGGCGACCCCTCGAGCGTGAGGCGGTCGGTCTGGAACAGGTACTGGCGGTCGTCCTCGTCAAACCCGCCGTCCGTATACAGCTCGACGGTCGCGCGGTCGGCCACGCGGTCGGCCAGACGGTCAACGGCCCCGCCGTCCGCAAACAGGGCGCGCAGCCCCTGCGTACCCAGCGCCGCGCCGAGCACCAGCGTGGTCACAAAGGACACGACCAGCAGAACGGTCGTTGCAATCATGGCTTTTTTCATGTCGACGCCTCCTTAAAAACCCGCGCGGCGGTAGGTGTATTTGAGCAGCCAGATAAGCTCGATAAAGCCCTGCAGCCCCGCCGTGAACAAAAAGATGCAAAGCGAAACCAGAAACGCAATCATCAGGCCCGTCGGCACCGCCGCCACGGCGAACACGGCGATAAGCAGCACGATAAGCGGCGAGAGCATCAGCACCGCAAAGGTGGGGAACGCCGCAAGGCTCAGCAGCACCAGCGCGAAAAAGAACACCGCCCAAAGCGTGCGCTGCCATTTGCCCTCCTTTTCCGCCGGCTTTTCCGCCTTTGCGACGATGGGCGCGGTAAAAACGGGCTGCGCGGGCGCTTGGGTGCGGGCGGGGGCGTCGGTCTGCAAATACGCCTGGGCGCAGGTATAGGGGTTGCCGAGCTCGGCGCAGATTTCCTCCTCGGTTTTGCCGGATTCCGCGCCCGCGGCAAAATGCTCCTCAAAATCCGATAGGATTTCGGCGCGCTCCGCGTCGTCAAGCGGACGCAGGTGCGCTTCCAGCCGCTGTAAAAATTCCTGTTTGGTCATTGGGCTCCACCTCCTAATATGGCCGAAACGCTTTTTGTAAATTCGTTCCATTCGCTTTCCAGCTGCGCCTGCGTCTCGGCGCCCTTGTCGGTCAGCCGGTAATACTTGCGGGCGGGGCCGGACGGCGATTCGCGCAGATAGACTTCAAAATACCCTTCCGCGCGCAGACGTTTGAGCAGCGGGTACACCGACCCCTCGGAGATGTCAATCTCCCGGCCGACCGTGTCCGCAAGCTCGTAGCCGTATTTGTCGCCCTGCTTCAAAAGCGACAGCACACAAAGCTCCAGCACGCCCTTTTTGAACTGGATGTTCATGCCAAGCGCTCCTTTCCGGCGGCAAGCCGCCTGGTTTTTTCGGGCGGCGCGCCGCAAGCCGCGCCGGCTGCGGCCGCGCTGCACGCGCCCTGTTTCGGACAGCTAAAGCATAACACAAGCTACTATATATTGCAATATACTTTGCAATATTTAATAAATTGTTCATATTCCCACCGCCCCTGCGCCTTTTTTGCCGCCGCAGGAGGGCGGATAAGGGAAAAACAGAGCTACCACGCCGCTTCCGGCCGCTTTATCTTGTTTTTCACCGACCGCGCCTTTTTCGCCGCCGTAGTTTTCCCCGCCGCGCCCCCGTCTCCGGCCACTTCCCCGTTCCGCCGCGCGTGCCCGCTTCATCGCCGTTCCCCGTTTCCGACCACTTCCCCTTTCCGCCGCGCGTCCCTTTTCTTTGCCGTGCCGCGGGCGGGTGAAAGGAAAATAAAACTGCCGTGCCGCTTTATCCGGCCCCTGTTCGCTCGACACGTCCTCTTTTATCCGCGCCCCTTTTCCCCCGCCGCGCCCTGCTTCTCTATCGCGCCCTGTCCCCGGCCGCCGTACCCTGCTTCTGGCCAACGCGTCCTGCCGTAGTCTTTCCCCGCCGCGCCCCCGTCTCCAGCCACTTCCCCTTTCCGCCGCCCGTGCCCGGCTTCGTCCGCCTTTGCCCTATTTTGGCCGCGATGCTTTTTCGTCGCCGCGCATTTTTCCGGCCGCCGCACCCCGTCGCCGCCGCAATCTTTCCCCGTCGCGCCGCCGCGCTCCACTTCCGGCCTCCGCGCCCCCTTTCGCCGCGCCCCCTTTCGCCGCGCCCCCCTTTCGCCGCGCCCCGCTTCCGGTGCCGCCGCGCGCGGGGAAATAGACAAAATTTTCCTTGAAAACTATGGGCTTTTCACAATGGCAAAATGCACAAGCAAAAAACTTAATTTCCGTCTACCGGGCACTCCCCACTGTATATTTTGTAAAGAACAGGCAACAACGTGTAGTTTGACAAAGAAATCACAATACTTATAGACACTGTTCAAAACTCGGGTATTTCCCATGAAATCACAGAAAGCACTCGCGCTTTTTAACATTTTGAACACCCTTTTGAACATTTCGACACCGGCTGGGGTTATACAGTCTGTATATTTTTTGCGGCTGCAAAGTTTGTCTAAAATTCCATCTTGACAGTTTTTCCGACGGTTTTCAGGGCGTTTCGGGGCGAAAATCCGCGCGGCGTCCCGCATATTTTTCCCGCCGCGGCGCCATACTATGTCCGCGCGCAATGCGCATGCAAATTTGCCGCGCGGCACGGAGGTCTTTCTATGGTCAAGGGCGTGAACCGACAGGTGCTGGAGATTCGGGAACCGGATTCCCCCTATTTTGAACGGGCGTTTTTCTTTGTGAAGCCGGAATACGCCTTTACCGGCGAACAGACGCTGCGGCGCGCGGCCGAAGAGGCGTTTGCGGGTGCGGACCGGCTGCCGCAGACACGCCGCAAAAAAGCCGCCGCCATCCTGCTGCGTGCCGGCGGCTGTCTGCTGGCCGCCGCGGGCGGGGCGGCGGTCACGGCGATTGCGCTGCTTTGAGCGCCGGCCGAAAACCGGCAAAAGAAAAAACGCACCTCCGAAGAGGTGCGTTTCCTATTGCGTCAAACGCGCTTATTTGCTCTTTTTGCGGGTAAGAACCAGCGCCGCGGCCGCTACCGCCGCAAGGCCCGCTACCGCATACACGCCGACGTCGCCCGTCGGGTCGGAGCCGCCGTATTCCGGAGATTCGCCGTCGTCCGCCGCGCCGTCGTCGGCCGGGTCGGTCGTCGTGCCGTCGCCGCGCAGGACGTTCTGGAGCCGGTCGCCAAGGCTGGAGACCGCGCCGCGCAGAGAATCAAACAGGCCGGAAAGGTCGCTGTCCGCAAAGTTGCCGGCAATGTTGTCGCCGATTTCGGTCGGGTCAAAGGTCGAAACGCCGGGGCGGGAATTGTACGCCTTGGTAATCGCCTCGGCAAACTGCGCCTGCAGCGCCGCCGCCGCATCCGCCGGAAGCGTCTCGGGGTAGTCCGCCTGCAGCGCGATGAACGCCACCTCCATGGAGGTTTCGGTCGCGCGCTCGTCGCTGTAGTTCTCAATGGTCAGGCCGCGGACCACGGACGTCACCATCTGGGTGCGCGCCGCCTCGTCCGTAAACGTCGCCTCGCCGTTCGCCGCAACGTACGCCACAACCGCGTCGGCGACTTCCTTGGCGTTTGCGTCCGTCAGCGCGTTGACCGCGTCGCCCGCAAACGAAGGCACGCACAAAGCGGCCATCATGACCAGTGCCAGAAGGCAAGCAGCAATCTTTTTCATGTCCTTCCAAATCCTTTCCATACAAAAAGAATAGGTAAAACCGGTTAAAACACCATGTTACTTTGCTATTATAGCAAGCCCTTTTGTAAAAGTCAACCGAAAATCCACAGATTTTCTAAGAAATTTTAGAGGTGCGAAAACAGACCGATTTTGTCAGCTTTGGAAAACGGAGGCGGCCGCGCTTAGGCTCGCCCGAAAAATCCCACGGGTAAATGCAGACCGTGCCCGGTTACCGCTCGACCGGATAAGCCTGCGCCCATGTCTGCAAAATTCTGTCGAACGCCTCGCCCTTGAGCGTCTCCAGGCAGTCCGTGCGGTAGTCGGAGAACAGGTCGCGTTCGGGGTCGGCGATGTTTTCGCGCAGGACCAGGAATACATAGTCGCCGTCGGTAAACACGGCGGTCGCGCCGTTTTCCGTGGCGGTCACGCGCTCGAAAAACGCGTCCGAATAGTTCGGGTCCTCGCGGGAAACCACCGTGGTTTCGGTGTTCGCAATCGTGTTTTCAAGCTTCGCCGCCTCGGCCGCCGAGGAGAAGGGAACGCGCATGAGGGCTCCTTTACGCTGTCTTGGTGCGGTTGCGCCAGATTGACTGGATGATACCCACCGCCATGCACTGCGTGATCATGGACGACGAGCCGTAGGATATGAACGGCAGCGGGATGCCGGTGATGGGCATGAGGCCGATGCACATGCCGATGTTCTCGAAGATCTGGAACATCCACATGCCGACGACGCCGACGCAGGCGAGCCTCATGAAGAGGTTCTCGGAACGCGCGGCCACGCGGATGGTGGAGAGCATGAGCACCGCGTAGAGCACGAGCAGGAGGATGACGAAGAAAGCGGCTCCACTGTTGAAGGGCAGGTGGAATACGTTGACAAAGAGCAGGTCGAACACTGCCGCTACTTTAGGCAGGTAGGGGATGATGCCCCATAGTACCACGGCGAGGATAACGGCCGATAGAGCAAGTACTCCGATGCAGCCCCAGGTAGTGACTTTGGAGGCTTTCTTATAGTAATAGACAAATGCTATTGCGGGGATAACCAGTAAGTTGAGCAGGTGAACTCCTATCGAAAGACCCATCAGGAAGGCTATTGCCACTATCCAGCGGTCCGCATATTCGCTGTCAGCCTGCTCCTCCCATTTGAGAATCATCCAGAATACGGCTGCGGTAAAGAGGGAGGACATGGCGTAGACCTCGGCCTCAACGGCGGAGAACCAGAAGGTGTCGGACCAGCAGTAGGCGAGTGAACCTACTACTCCGGCTCCGATCAGGGAGATGGCCTCTCCGGCGGAGAGAGTGCCGGAATTGCCGTTCTTGTCGATGATCCGGCGTCCCAGGTGGACTATGGTCAGATAGAGGAAAAATATCGTGAAGGCGGAGCAGAGAGCGCTCATGACATTGACCGCCATTGCC
>CASGAS010000037.1 GCA_949299505.1 uncultured Eubacteriales bacterium | reverse complement strand
AATCCCCAAACTTACAAGAAAAGGGCGAGTAATTTGAAAAAAATTGTTGTGTTGGTCTCCGGCGGCGGAACCAATTTGCAGGCGCTCATTGACGCCGAAAAACGCGGGGAAATCCCGCACGGCAAAATCACCTGTGTCATTTCTTCCAAGCCGGACGCCTACGCTTTAACGCGCGCCAAAGAAAACAACATTCCCACCCGCGTATTGGACCGCAAAGCCTATCCGGACATTGCGTCGTATTCGCGCGCGATGGTCGAAGCGCTGCAGGAAGAAAAAGCCGACCTTGTCATTTACGCCGGCTTTATGACCATTTTGGACGAGCAGGTTGTGCGCGCGTTCCCTTATAAAATGATGAATGTGCACCCGGCGCTGATTCCCTCGTTTTGCGGAAAAGGCTTTTACGGGCTGCACGTACACGAGGCGGTGCTCAAAAGCGGCGTGAAGCTCACCGGCGCCACCGTGCATTTTGTCACGGAAGTTTGCGACGGCGGACCGATCATTCTGCAAAAGGCCGTTCCCGTTTACAACACCGACACGCCGGAGATTTTGCAAAAGCGCGTCATGGAGCAGTGCGAATGGAAACTGCTGCCGAAAGCCGCCGCACTTTTCTGCGACGGAAAAATTACCGTCAAAGACGGAAAAACCTGGATTGAGGAAGTGTAAATCATGAAAACGTTAGACATTGCAACTTTACTTCGTGAAAACGCCTATCCCGGGCGCGGCATCATTCTCGGCAAAACCCCCGACGGCAAAAACGCCGTGATTGCCTATTTTATTATGGGCAGAAGCGTCAATTCCCGCAACCGTGTGTTCGAAGCGACCGCGGACGGCATTCGCACCAAAGCCTTTGACGAATCCAAACTTTCCGACCCGCACCTGATTATTTATTCGCCGGTGCGCGTGCTCGGCAACAAGACGATTGTCACAAACGGCGACCAAACCGACACGATTTATGACCACATGGACCGTCAGGAAACCTTTGAACAATCGCTTCGCACCCGTGAATATGAAGACGACGCGCCGAACTACACCCCGCGCATTTCCGGCATTGTGCATATGGAAGAGGATTCTTTCAACTATGCGATGTCGATTTTGAAATCCGCCGACGGCAACCCCGACAGTGTCCATCGCTTCACCTTCAGCTACAACAGTCCGCTGTGCGGCGAAGGGCATTTCATTCACACCTATATGGGCGACGGCAACCCCCTGCCCTCCTTTGAAGGCGAGCCGGAGAAAATCGCCACGGTAGACGACATTGACGCCTTTACCGATATGCTTTGGAACAGCTTAAACGAAGACAACAAGGTTTCGCTGTTTGTGCGCTATATCAACGTAGAGACCAAACAGGCGACCGACCGTATCGTCAATAAAAATCAATAATCGGAGGGTAAAAGATGAACGAACTGGAACTGAAATACGGCTGTAACCCCAACCAGAAGCCGGCAAAAATTTTCATGCAGGACGGGCGCGACTTGCCCGTTACCGTATTAAACGGCAAACCCGGTTACATTAACTTTTTAGACGCTTTCAACAGCTGGCAGCTGGTGCGCGAACTCAAAGCCGCGCTGCATTTACCGGCAGCTGCTTCTTTTAAACACGTCAGCCCCGCGGGCGCGGCAGTCGGGCTTCCGCTTTCCGACACGCTGAAAAAGATTTACTGGGTCGATGATTTGGAAGAGCTTTCGCCGCTTGCGTGCGCTTACGCAAGAGCGCGCGGCACCGACAGAATGTCCTCGTTCGGCGACTGGATTGCGCTTTCCGACGTCTGCGACGTGCCCACCGCAAAGCTGATTAAGCGCGAAGTGTCCGACGGCATCATCGCCCCCGGCTACACCGACGAAGCGCTTGAAATTTTGAAATCGAAACGCAAAGGCACTTACAACATCGTTGCGATTGACGAAAACTATGTCCCCGCCCCCGTTGAGCACAAAGACGTGTTCGGCGTGACCTTTGAGCAGGGCCGCAACGAACTGAAAATCGACGCGAGCTCACTTGACAATATTGTCACCGATAATAAAGATTTGCCCGAAAGCGCAAAACGCGATTTGATTATTTCGCTGATTACCCTCAAATATACACAGTCGAACTCCGTCTGCTATGCGAAAGACGGCCAGACCATCGGTGTCGGCGCGGGCCAGCAGTCGAGAATTCACTGCACCCGTCTTGCCGGCAACAAAGCGGATATTTGGCATCTCCGCCAGCATCCGAAGGTGCTCGGCCTTGACTTTATCGACAGCATTTCCCGCCCGAACCGCGACAACGCGATTGACGTTTACATTTCGGACGAATACGAAGACGTCATCGGCGACGACGTTTGGCAGAACACGTTTAAAACCCGTCCCGAAGTACTGACCAAAGAAGAAAAACAGGCGTGGCTTTCACAGTTCCACGACGTTTCGCTCGGCTCGGACGCGTTCTTCCCGTTCGACGACAACATTGAGCGCGCAAGACGCAGCGGCGTTTCCTATATCGTCCAGCCCGGCGGCTCGATTCGGGACGACATTGTCATTGACTGCTGCAACAAGCACAGGCTTGTCATGGCGTTCACCGGCATTCGCCTGTTCCACCATTAAAATAGCCTAAAATACAGGTGTACCGTTTCGGCGCACCTGTATTTCCCGTTTTTGCATATCATCAAAGAAAGGTTTTTAGAGCATGAAAATTCTGGTTGTCGGCGGTGGCGGCCGCGAACACGCCATTATTAAAAAGTTAAAGGAAAACCCCAAGGTGACCGAAATTTTTGCCTGCCCCGGCAACGGCGGCATCGCAAAAGACGCCACTTGTGTAGACATCGGGGCGAAAGATATTCCGGCGATTACCGATTTTGCCGTGGAAAACAAAATTGACTTCTGCGTTGTCGCGCCCGACGACCCGTTGGTGCTCGGCTGTGTGGACGCGCTCGAGGCGAAAGGCATTCCCTGCTTCGGACCGAATAAAAACGCCGCCATTATTGAAGGCAGCAAGGTGTTTTCCAAAAACCTGATGCAGAAATACAACATTCCCACGGCCGACTACGCTGTGTTTGCCGACCCCAAGGAAGTTATCGAGTATATCCGAAAGAAAAACGAATTCCCGACGGTCATTAAAGCCGACGGCTTGGCGCTCGGCAAAGGCGTTATCATCGCGCAGAATCTCGAAGAAGCCGAAGACGCCGTCAAATCCATTATGGAAGACAAAATGTTTGGCGAAAGCGGCAACCACGTGGTCGTTGAAGAATTTTTAACCGGCCCCGAGGTTTCGGTTTTGGCGTTCACCGACGGCAAAGCGATGGTGCCGATGGTTTCCTCGATGGACCACAAACGCGCGCTCGACGGCGACAAGGGGTTGAACACCGGCGGTATGGGTACCGTCGCGCCGAACCCCTATTACACCAAAGAAATTGCAGACACCTGTATGGAGACCATTTTCCTGCCGACGATGCGGGCGATGAATGCCGAAGGCAGAACCTTTAAAGGGTGCTTGTATTTCGGCCTGATGCTCACGCCGAAAGGACCCAAAGTCATTGAATACAACTGCCGCTTCGGCGACCCGGAAACCCAGGTTGTGCTCCCGCTTCTCAAAACCGATTTGCTCACCGTTATGCAGGCGGTGCACGACGAAACGCTTTCCGAGCTTTCCGTTGAGTTTTCCGACGAAGCTGCGGCGTGCGTGATTATCGCTTCGGGCGGCTACCCGAAATCTTATCAAAAAGGCTGCGTCATGGACTTCGGCAAAGCGGAAACGCTACCCGACGTCATCGTGTATCACGCCGGCACGGCGCTGAAAGACGGAACGCTTGTCACGTCCGGCGGCCGTGTGCTCGGCGTAACGGCAACCGGCAAGGATTTAGAGACCGCGCTGCAAAAAGCCTATGCGGCGATCGAAGAAATCCACTTTGACGGCGCATTTTACCGCAAAGACATCGGTCAGCGCGCACTCGCGGCACGCAAATAAGGAGGGCAACATGGTATACAGAATTTATGTAGAAAAGAAAAAGAAATTTGCGGACGAGGCGGCGACGCTCCTTTCCGATATTCGTTCGCTTTTGATGATTGACACGGTTTCCGACCTTCGTCTTTTCAACCGTTATGACGTAGAAAACATTGACGAAGCGCTGTTCAAGAAATGTGAAAAGACGGTGTTTTCCGAGCCGCAGCTCGACAATACTTACGCCCATCTGCCGCAGACCGACGCGATTGTGTTCGCGACGGAATACCTGCCCGGTCAGTTCGACCAGCGTGCGGATTCCTGCGCGCAGTGCATTCAGTTCGTGTCTCAGGGCGAAAAACCGCTGGTGCGCACCGCGAAAGTCTATATGATTTTCGGCAAGGTCACGCCCGCGCAGTTGGACGCGATTAAAAAATATGTTATTAACCCCGTGGAAAGCCGCGAAGCTTCGCTCGACCGCGTGGAAACGCTGAACGTGCCTTACGACATTCCCACCGAAGTGGAAACGCTCGACGGTTTCACTTCGCTTTCCAAAGCGGAGCTTGCCGATTTTGTGCAGAAATATGCGCTCGCCATGGATAACGCGGACATCGCTTTCTGCCAGGATTATTTCAAAAGCGAACACCGCGACCCCACCATTACGGAAATCCGTATGATTGACACCTACTGGTCCGACCACTGCCGCCATACCACATTCTTAACGACGATTGACGGTGTGGAAATTCACGACCCGACGGTTCAAAAAGCTTACGACCGCTATGTGGCAATCCGCAAGGAATTGGGGCGCACGAAGCCCCAGAATCTGATGGATTTGGCGACCATCGGCGCACGGTATTTGAAATACACCGGCCAGCTGAAAAATTTGGACGAATCCGAAGAAATCAACGCCTGCACCGTGAAAATCAAGGTGGACGTGGACGGCAAAGCGGAAGACTGGCTGTTCCTCTTTAAAAACGAAACGCACAACCACCCGACCGAAATCGAGCCGTTCGGCGGCGCGGCAACCTGCATCGGCGGCGCCATTCGCGACCCGCTTTCGGGGCGCGGCTATGTGTACCAGGCCATGCGCGTCACGGGCGCGGCGGACCCGTTAAAGCCCGTTAAGGATACCATGACCGGGAAATTGCCGCAGCGCAAGCTTGTGACCACGGCGGCCGCGGGCTACAGCTCCTACGGCAACCAGATTGGCCTTGCGACCGGCCAGGTTGACGAGCTTTACCACGAAGGTTATGTTGCCAAGCGCATGGAAATCGGCGCGGTGGTCGGCGCGGTTCCGGCGAAAAACGTCCGGCGCGAGACCCCGCAGCCCGGCGACGTGATTGTGCTGCTGGGCGGCCGCACGGGCCGCGACGGCTGCGGCGGCGCAACGGGTTCGTCCAAATCGCACAAGCTCTCCTCGCTGGAACACTGCGGCGCGGAGGTCCAAAAGGGCAACGCCCCCGAGGAACGCAAGCTGCAGCGGCTGTTCCGCGACCCGGAGGCGACGAAGCTCATTAAGCGCTGCAACGACTTCGGCGCGGGCGGCGTTTCGGTCGCCATTGGCGAGCTTGCGGACGGGCTGCACATCGATTTGAATAAGGTCCCGAAAAAGTACGAGGGCTTAGACGGCACCGAGCTTGCCATTTCCGAATCGCAGGAGCGCATGGCGGTCGTGCTGGATGCGAAAGACGTGGAAAAATTCCTGGCGCTGGCCGCCGGGGAAAACCTGGAGGCGACCGTCGTCGCCGAGGTTGTTGCCGAACCGCGCCTGACGATGGAGTGGAACGGCAAAAAGATTGTGGATATTTCCCGCGAATTCTTAAATTCCAACGGCGCCGAAAAGCACACCCGCGTTCACGTCTGCGCGCCGTCTCCGATTGTGCGGGAGACGCCGGGCAAGACGAACGAGGAAAAGCTGTTCGCGCTGGCGGGCGATTTGAACGTCTGCTCGAAACGCGGCCTTGCCGAGCGGTTCGACTCAACCATCGGGGCGAATACGGTGCTCATGCCCTTCGGCGGCAAGTACCAGCTGACCCCCGCGCAGGCGATGGCGGCCAAATTCCCCGTGCTGCACGGCGAGACCAAGACCTGCTCGATGATGGCGTGGGGCTTCAACCCCTTTATTACGGAAAAGAACCCGTATCTCGGCGCGTATTACGCGGTCGTGGAATCTGTCGCGAAGCTGGTCGCTTCGGGCGCGGACCTTTCAACCTGCTATCTGACGTTCCAGGAATATTTTGAGCGCATGACCGAGGACGCGTCGCGCTGGGGCAAGCCCGCCGCCGCGCTGCTGGGCGCGCTGACCGCGCAGCTTGAGCTCGGGCTCGGTTCCATCGGCGGCAAGGACTCCATGAGCGGCACGTTTGAGGACATCGACGTGCCCCCGACGCTCGTCTCCTTTGCCGTGTCCGTCTGCAATTCTGACAACGTCCTTTCGCCGGAATTCAAGCTGCCCGGTTCCAAGGTTTATTACCTGGAGCCCGCCCGCAACGCCGACGGCACGCTGGATACGGAAAGCCTGCTTTCGGTGTTCCGGACCGTGTCGCAGCTCATCGCCGAGAAAAAGGTGCTGTCCTGCTACACGCCGACCTACGGCGGCATTGCCGAGGGTTTGATGAAAATGGCGTTCGGCAACCGTATCGGCTTTAAGCTGGACCGGCTGTTCGACCAGAGCATGCTGTACGACTACCGTTACGGCGCGTTTGTTCTGGAGGCGGCCGAGGAGCTTGAGGGCCTGACGCTGCTTGGAGAAACGACCTATGACTACGCGCTGAAGATTGGGATTGAAACGGTCGACCTGCAAGCTCTTTGCGACGTGTACGAGGGCAAGCTCGAACCCGTCTTTGCCTGCAATATCCCGACGCAGGACAAGCCGGTCCGCGAAATTTCCTATACGGCAAAGACCCGCGTCGCACCGAAGGTGGGCGTGGCGAAGCCGAAGGTGCTCATTCCCGTGTTCCCCGGCACGAACTGCGAATACGATACCGCACGCGCGCTGGAACGCGCCGGGGCCGAACCGCAGGTCATGGTCATTCGCAACCTGTCGGCCAAGGCCATTGCCGACAGCGCCACGGCTTTTGCCGACGCGATGCGCAGCGCGCAGATCGTCTTTATCCCGGGCGGTTTCTCGGGTGGCGACGAGCCGGACGGCAGCGGCAAGTTTATTACGGCCTTTTTCCGCAACCCGCGCGTTACCGAAGAGGTGCAAAAACTCTTGCAGGAACGCGACGGCCTGATGGGCGGCATCTGCAACGGCTTCCAGGCGCTGATTAAGCTGGGGCTTGTTCCCTACGGCGATATTGTGGAGCCGTGCGCCGAAACCCCGACGCTGACCTTCAACACCATCGGCCGCCACCAGTCGCGGCTTGTGACGACGCGCGTGGCGTCGAACCTTTCCCCGTGGCTTTCGGGCAGCGCGGTCGGCGATTTGCACACCGTGCCCATTTCCCACGGCGAAGGGCGGTTTGTCTGCCCGCCGGCGCTTTTGGAGGAGCTTATCGTAAACGGCCAGATTGCCACGCAGTATGTGGATGAGCAGGGGAGACCCACAATGAACATCCGCTACAACCCGAACGGCTCCATTTTGGCGGTGGAGGGCATTACCTCGCCCGACGGCCGCGTGTTCGGCAAAATGGGCCATTCCGAGCGTGTGTCCGACAACGTCTATAAAAATGTGGACGGCAACAAGGACAACGGCATGTTCCGCAACGCCGTGGCGTATTTTAACATCTGAGTTTTACCCGAAAAACAACCGCGGGGCTGTGCAAACGCACAGCCCCGCGGCTTTTTGCTTGCGGCTTAGCTTGTTATGCGCGCGGTCTCCTCGGCGTTAAACGTAAAGGTGTCTGTTGCCAGCTCGTTTTCAAAAAAGTCCAGCAGTTCTTCGTAGGAAACGGTGCGGATGTCGATGCGCTCGACGTCCTTATTGAAAATACCCCATTGCTCGCCCGCGTTGAAGGTCTTGTAGGTCCATTTGACGCGGTTGATGTCGTTGTTTTTGTATTTGCGCTGGGCGTACGCCTCTTTTTCGTGGTTGTTGTATTCGCCGACCAGCACCGCGACGCCAAGGTCTTTCCGCGCGTCCTTGAGCTCGTTGACGCGGTAGCGGACCATGCCGCGCGTGTCGTCATAGAGATGCAGCTGGTAAAGCAGGTTTTCGTAGCCCGTTTCCCTGGGGTCGGGCAAAACGGTCGTGGACCAAACGCCCTCAAATGAAATCACATGGTCGGGGTCCACGGCGCGCACCGCGCGGTAGAGCGTGTCATAGGCCTCGTTCGTCCGGCGGACGGCCTCCTCGCTTTCCGCCTCCCAGGCGTAGTCGCCGGTGTAGCCGCCGTTGTTTTGCGGCTCGTTGAGCAGGTCGTAGGCGGCGACGGCCTTGCTGTCCTTGTACCGCGCGGCAATGGTCTCCCACAGTGTGACGGTCTGCTGCATGCGCGCCTCGTTTTCATACAGCTCGTTGCGGCCCGCCTTGCCGGTGCAGTGGTTCATGCTCTGCCCGCCCGGCGCGCCGTGCAAATCCAAAATGACATAAATGCCGTGCCGCTCGCAGGCGTCCACAAGCCAGTCGAGCCGCCGGAAGCCCGGGTTGTCGTCGGCGCTTTCCGTCAGGAACGTGCCGTCCTCCCGCATGAAATTCCGGTACCAGAACGGCACACGCACGCAGTTGAAGCCAAGCTTCTCAATTTGCGCAACGTCCGCTTCCGTGATGAAATTTTCCTCATACGCTTCGACCAGCGCGGCGGTCTTTTCCGCGCCGAACCGCTCGTTTAGGACGTCGAGCGTGTCGTAATAGCCCCAGTCCTCCGTGTATTCGGGGACAAAGCTCATCCACGTTTCCATGAGCATCCAGTTGCCGAGGTTCACGCCGTTGAGAATGATGGTTTCGCCCGCTTCATTGACGAGCGCGCCGTCTTGCACCTGCAAAAGCGTCAGCGGCTTCGGGTTTTCGTTTGCATAGTCCGCAAGCGGCCGCGTCTCTGCTGCCCCGCAGCCTGCAAGGCAAAGCACCGCAAACAGACAGGCCAGTAAACCGCAAAATGTACGTTTCATCGTGTGCCTCCTTCTTCTTCTGCTTCCATCGCCGCCGGCGACAGGTTGGCGGCGCGGATGGCTTCGTAGGTCTCTTCTGTGAATTTCGGGCTTCGGTCGTAGGTGTAAAGTCCGTTTTGCTCCTGCTCCACGTCATAAAGCTGCGTGTAGCAAAAGCCGAACATTTTTGCGTTGCCGGTCAGCGCCGTCGTCAGCCCCGCGTAGCGCGCGGCAAAATCGGTCTCGCTGTGCACGTCCTCGCCGTAGCCCCACGACTTGTATTGCGCGTCCGCCGCCCACTTGATGCCGCCGTATTCGCTGACAAAGGTCGCCTCGCCGTTGTAACGCTGCCGCCCGGGGTGGTCTTGCAGCACATGCTCATACAGCTCGCCGTGCGTTACGAGCCGGTCAAAGGAGGCCTTGAATTCCGCCGGGTCATAGCGGTAGTCGTGCACGTCGTAAATGTCGGTTTTGACGTGAAAGTTGCCGCTGGTGTCGATGCACGGGCGGGTGGGGTCGAACGCCTTGGTTGCGTCATAGACCGCCGCAAGCAGCCCGTCGCGCTGCTTTCTGCCGTGCGTGTCCCATGTTTCGTTAAACGGGCACCAGCCCACAATGCTTGGGTGGTTGCAGTCGCGCGCGAGCGCTTCGAGCCATTGCGGCAAAAAGGCTTCGAGCGCCGCCGCATCGGAGGTGTCCAGACCCCAGCTGCCGAATTCGCCCCAGACAAGGTACCCGCGTCTGTCACAAAAATAGAGAAACCGTGGGTCAAAGACCTTTTGGTGCAGCCGCGCGCCGTTGTAGCCGACGGACTGCGCAAGCGCAATGTCCCGAATCCGCGCCGCGTCGTCGGGCGCGGTGTAAATGCCGTCGCGGTAGTACCCCTGGTCGAGCACGAGCCGCTGGAACACCGGCTTTTCGTTGAGGAGAAAGCGCATCCCGCAAAGCCGTACCGCGCGCAGCCCGAAATAGCTTTCGACCGCGTCGCCGCAAAACGTCAGCTTCAGGTCGTAAAGCCGTCCGTGCCCGGCCTCCCACAAATGCGTTTCGGCAAGCGGGATTTGCACGACCGCTTCCCCGCAGGCGTTTTGGACTTCCTGCAAGCCGACGGGACTTCCCTTATAAAACGCTTCGCAGCGCAAATCGCCCTTGCCGCAAAGTGCGGCGTGTACGGTTACGCGCCCCGCGGCTGGGTCTGGGTAAAGCCGGACGCTTTGGATGTAGCTTTTCGGCGTATATTCGAGATACACGTCTTGCCAAATGCCCGTTGTGCGCGTGTAGCTGCACCCGTAGCTTTTTTTGCGCGCGCTCTGCTTGCCGGAGGGGACAAGACCGCTTCTGGTGTCGTCCTCACAGAGAATGAAAATTTCGTTTTCGCCGTCGTGCACGAGCCTGGTAATCTCAAAGGCGAACGACGTGTAGCCGCCCGTGTGCCGACCCACGGGTTTGCCGTTTACGAGCACGGTGGTCAGATAATCCGCCGCGCCGACGTGCAAAAACACCCGCCCGTCGCCCGTTTGCATTTGGACGAATTTCCGATACCACGCAAGGTTGATGAAATCCGTACAGCCGATGCCGGAAAGCGTGCTTTCCACGCAGAACGGGACGCGGATTTTGTACGGATACGAAGCGGCCGCGCAGAGCTTTTCGGCGCGCGAAAAATCTTTTGAGAACCGAAAGCCGCGCCGCGCTTTTTGGAAGCCGAAATCCCATTCGCCGTTCAAGTCCTGATAGGTCGTGCGCGCGAATTGCGGATTCGGATGTGTGCATAGGTTTTCCATATCGTTACACCTCCCCGTAGTAGACGTGTGTTTCATAGGGCATAAAGACGCGCCCGTTTTCCGCGTATTTTCGGAAAAGCGCGTGCAGCGAAGCGACATAGGCGGCATACGCTTTGTCGCCCGCTTTCGGCGCGTAGGAGGAGGAAAGACTGCGCCCGACGAAACCGTCCGCATCTAAAAAGAACGGATTTTCGAACGTCTTACAGGCGACGCACCCATCCTTGAAAAAGCCGGAGAACGCCTCCGGCGTCTGCCTTTGCCCGCCCGAAAAGCCCTTGAAATCGGGACAATAGGTACGGTTGATTGCGGCGTTTTCCGAAACAATCGGGCTTTCAACGCGGTTGTTGTACAGAACGATTACTTTTCCGCCGGGCTTCAAAATGCGGCGGCATTCCGTCTGAAACCGTGCGCGGTCGAACCAGTGGAACGCCTGCGCCGCCGTGATGAAATCGACACTCCCGGCGGGCAGCCCCGTATTTTCGGCGGAAGCGTCCACGGCGGAAAAACGCGGGTCGTGCGCGAGCGCGGCCTCCATCGCTTGCCGCATATCCGCGTTCGGCTCGACGGCGTACATTTTCCGCACACCGCGCGAAAGCAGCAGCGCGGTCAAAATGCCCGTGCCCGCGCCGACGTCGGCGACGGCGCTGTCGGATGAAAGTCCGAGCTCCCCGTATAAAAAGTCCAGCATCTCGTCGGGGTAGGCGGGGCGGTAGGCTTTGTAAAGCTGCGCC
Organism: uncultured Eubacteriales bacterium; assembly: GCA_949299505.1. GTDB lineage: Bacteria > Bacillota > Clostridia > Oscillospirales > Acutalibacteraceae > Fimenecus. The sequence continues at coordinate 6,550 of CASGAS010000037.1, read as the reverse complement.
TTGCCATTGAATTTTTCCTCGTTCATAGAGCGCCTCCTCTCAGCCCCATTGTAGCATGGCGCTTTTTGGAATACAAGAGAAAAAAACGGCAGAACTTCGCCGGGAAAAGGGGAATTTGGCACACAAAAAGCGCGGCGTTGCGCAGACGCGGGAAATGTGGTATGCTCAAAAGGAAAGGGAGGCGTTCGTATGGACGAATTGCGGATTGCGCTTTTGCAGCTTTTGCCGGGACACACACAGGAGGAAAACCTGCAAAAGGGGTTTGCCGCCTGCAAAAAGGCAAAGGCGCTGGGCGCGGACATTGCACTGTTCCCCGAAATGTGGAATACGGGATATTTTATTCCACAGGACGCGGCTGCCTTGCGCGCAGCGGCAATTCCTGCGGAAAGCGACTTTGTCCGCGCGTTTTCCAAGGCGGCGCGCGAGCTTCAAATGGCAATAGCGGTCACGTTTTTAGAAGCCTTTGACCCCGCCCCGCGCAACACGGTCTGCCTGTTTGATTATAAGGGGCGGGAGGTGCTGCGCTACGCCAAGGTGCACACCTGCGCGTTTGACCTCGAGCGTGTGCTCACACCGGGCGACGGGTTTTCGGTTGTCAACTTGGAAACGGCGGGCGGTACGGTGAAGCTGGGGGCGATGATTTGCTTTGACCGTGAGTTCCCCGAAAGCGCAAGGCTTTTGATGCTCGGCGGGGCGGAAGTGATTCTTGCGCCGAACGCCTGCCCGATGGAGCTAAATCGCCTTTCGGCGCTGCGCACCCGCGCATATGAAAACATGCTTGCTGTTGCGACCTGCAATTACCCGGCGGGGCAGCCCGACTGCAACGGACATTCGACGGTGTTCGACGGCGTGGCGTGGCTTCCCGATGAGCCGGCCTCGCGGGATATGTGCGTTTTGGAAGCACCGGAGCAGGAGGGAATTTTTGTGGCGCGCATAGACCTTGCCGCGCTTCGCGCCTATCGGCAAAGCGAGGTTATGGGCAACGCCTACCGCCGTGTGCCGGCATACGGCGCGCTTTTAGACCCGGAAGTACACGAGCCGTTTTGCCGAAAGTAAACAGCCGAAAAAACCGAACGCCGCGTCCACGGACGCGGCTTTTTTTATTCGTTCGGAAAGACCTGCTCTCCGTCCTTATAGGTTGCAAGCACCCGCAGGGCGCGCAGCTCTTCGGGCGGAACGCGAAGCGGGTTTCGGTCCAGCACGACAAGGTCCGCGCGCTTGCCCGGGGCGAGCGTGCCTTTTTTCGTTTCCTCGCCGTATTGCCAGGCCGCCGTGCGCGTGACGGCGGCAAGCGCGTCTTCCGCGGCAATCGCCTGCTGCTTGCCGAGCGTCCGTCCGGCCTTCGTCTGCCGGCAGACCGCGCACCACAGCGTTTCGGGCATATCGGGCGCAAGCACGGGCGCGTCCTGGTGAAACGAAAAGCGCAGCCCAGTGCGCATGGCATCGGCGGCGGGGCTTATATTTTCTGCGCGCGCAGGTCCGAAATTTTGCAGGTGCACGTCGCCCCAGTGGTACACATGCGCGACAAAAAACGACGCGGCCGCGCCGAGCGCGACGGCTCGTTTCGCCTGTTCGGGCTGCAGAAACTGCGCGTGAATGAGGACGGGGCGCAGATTTTTTAAAATGGGATACTGCGCTTCTGTCTTTTCAAGACAGCGCAAAAACTGCTCGCACGCCGCGTCGCCGTTGCAGTGCGCCAAAAGCTGCACCTTCTTTTCGGCGGCAAAGCGAAAGGCGTCGCAAACCGCCTCGTCCGTCATCACGCCGTAGCCGCAGTAGCCGGGATCTCGGCCCAGGTACGGCGTGCGCATCCAGGCCGTGCGTCCCTGCGGCGAGCCGTCGAGGAAAATCTTGACGCCGCCTATACGGCAGTGCCGGCACCCGCCGCCTTGCAGCAGCGCCCAGACTTCCGTAAAACAGGCGAGGTCCGTGTATACGACCAAATCGAGCTTTAGCAGGTCTTCCTCCAACAGCAGGCGGTAGGCGGGCAGCATCTCCTTTGTGCACATGCCCTCCTGCACGGTGGCAATGCCATGCGACGCGTACAGTGCCTGCGCGCACCGGTACGCGCCGAGCAACGCCTGCTTTTCGGGGGCGGGCACGGCCCGCAAAGCGTTAAAAAAGGCGTTTTCCTCCAAATACCCGGTAAGCTGCCCGTCTTGCACGCCGATTTTACCGCCGTCGGGCGCAGGCGTCTGCGGCGTAATGCCGAGTGCCTGCAGCGCCGCGCCGTTGCACCAGCCCATGTGCCCGGATTTGTGGCGAATCAGCAGTGGATGCCCCGGGCACAGCGCGTCCAGCTCCGCTTTGTCCGGTGGCTGCCCGTTTGCCATGTCTGCCGGGTCTAAGTCCCACGCCGTGACCCACGCGCCCGGGGCGAGCGGCTGCTTTCGGAGAAAAGCCTCCAGCCTTTCCCGAATCTCCCGCGCACTGCGCACGCCGGAAAGGGAAACCTGTAAAAACGAATGGGCGACCTGCGTAAAGTGGCTGTGCGCATCGATAAATGCGGGCAGCAGCGCCGCGCCCTGTAAATCCACGCGCCGCACGCCGTCTGCCGCCTGCCGCAGCAGGTCGTCCGGGCTGCCGACGGCACGGACCGCGCCGTTTTCTAAAAGCAGCGCCTGCGCCGGCGCAGGCGCTTTCGGTTCCATCGTGACTACGTCGCCGCCAAAAAACAAGGTCTGCACAGAAAATCCCCCTTTTCCCGGTAGCTTTCTCCGCGCGCCGCGAAATATCCGTGGTGCGGCCCTGCGGATTTTGTGGGAAAAAGTGCCACTGCGTCTAAAACAGGGCGATTTTCAAGAAAATACGGGGCTTTTTTTCGCGAAAAACGGATGAAATCGGCGTAAAAGCAGCGGAAAAACTTTGTTGAAAATTTTTTTATAAGGGGTTGCAAACGAAAGGGGAATTGGGTATAATGGTGGTACTAATAGGGACTGAAAAGTCACTCATAGGCAATAAGAGGTAAAAATAGTTTCGGTAAATGCGAAAGGTGGAGGTGAACAGCCGGTATGATGTTCCAGGGCAACGCCGAATATACGCTGGACGCGAAGAACCGTCTGTTCATCCCGGTCAAGATCCGCGAACAGGTGGGAGAGAGCTTCATTTTGTTTCTGCCCCCGCGGGAGAAATGCCTGTACATCTACAGCGAAGCGCGCTGGGAAGAGGTCGCGCGCGAAGTGCTTGCAAAAAATGACCGCGGCTACGAGCGCCTGATTTTCGGCAACGCGGTCACGGCGGAAACGGACAAGCAGGGGCGCATTACCATCCGCGCCGACTTTTGCCGGCGCATCGGCCTGAAAAAGTCCGTGACGATAGCGGGCACGGGCGAACGTCTGGAAATCTGGGATACCGCCACGCGCAACGAGGAGCTTGCACGGCTGGCGGCGTCTGCCGACACCTATTCGGACATCCGCTTTTAACGGGAGCGGGCCGCTATGGAGTTTGTACATCAGCCGGTTCTGCTTTCCGCGTGCATCGACGCGCTGCATATTAAGCCCGACGGGCTGTACTGCGACTGCACGGCGGGCGGCGGCGGACATTCGGCGGCGATTCTTTCCGGGCTTTCCGAAGCGGGCAGGCTTGTGGCCATTGACCGCGACCCGGATGCGATTGCCGTTTTACAAAAGCGTTTTTCCGGCGACGGGCGCGTGCGCCTTGTCCACGACACGTTCGACCATGTGGAGGCCGCCTTGCAGGGGGAACGCGCCGACGGCATTCTTGCCGACCTGGGGGTCAGCTCTTACCAGCTCGACTGCGCCGAGCGCGGGTTTTCCTTTCACCACGACGCGCCGCTGGACATGCGCATGAGCAAGACCGGCCTTTGCGCCGCGGACGTTGTGAACACCTACTCGGAAGCCGCCTTGCGCAAGGTGCTTTGGGACTACGGCGAAGAAAAATATGCGCCGGCCATTGCGCGCGCGATTGTGCGCGACCGGCAGAAACAGCCCATTGAGACGACCTTTATGCTGGTCGATACCATTAAAAGCGCGCTGCCCGGAAAGGCGATGCGCGACGCGCACCCGGCGCGGCGGACCTTTCAGGCGATTCGCATTGAGGTCAACGGCGAGCTTGCGATGCTGGCGGACGCCTTGGACGCGATGTTTTCTTCGCTTGCCGTCGGCGGCGTTCTGGCAGTTATTACGTTTCATTCGCTGGAGGACCGCCTGGTCAAGCAGCAGTTCACGAAATATACCGAGGGGTGCACCTGCCCCCGGGAGTTTCCGGTCTGCGTATGCGGCAAAAAGCCGCGCGGCCAGATTCTTTGCCGGGGAACGGCGCCCGCACCGGCGGAAGTGGAGCAGAATCCGCGCGCCCGCAGCGCCCGCCTGCGCGCCGTCCGAAAATTGCGCGACCGGCAGACAGATGATTGACAAACAACAGGAGGGAAACGGACATGGCGAAAAACACACGGTATTCCGACATCGACTTTTCCCGGTTTGAACCGCCTGCACAGTTTTTTGAGCAGAATGCGGCGCGGCAGCTGGCGCCAAAGCCGGCCGCTTCTCCGCAAAAGCCCCCCATGCGGCTTGTGGAGCGAAAAAAGAAAACGGTTGCCGAAGCCCGTCGGGAAATGCAGGTTGGCGGGCGGCAGGCGCTGAAAATTCTGGCGGTCTCCGTGTTTTTGCTGTCCCTGTTCGCTGTGCTGCTGTATGGCAGACTGCGGGTGGACGAGCTTTCCCGCGAGGTGGACGCCGCCGCCGTACAGCTGCAGGAGGCGCAGGACGCGTACACACGCCTCAACATGAAGCTGGACGCGGACTTTTCTCTGGAGCGCGTCGAGGCGTATGCGCGCGACGTGCTTGGCATGACGAAGGCGGAAGGGTACCAAATCGAGCATATCGACCTGTCCGGTGAAGACGCGGTGGTCGTTTCCGGCGACAAACAGGTTTCGCCGGACGGCGAGGAGCCGTCGGTCGTCGACCGGGTTTTGGCATATCTGAAATCGAAATAAAATAGGAATAAAAACGAGGGTTGAGGCGCAGGGCGGCCTTGACTCTCGTTTGGTCATTATTTATGGAAAGGAGCGCGCAAATGCAAAGACCCTCGAAACAGACGGCCCAGCGGGCAATGTTCGCCATGGCGCTTTTGTCGCTTGCGTTTTTATACTGCATCGGCGCGCTTGCCTATGCGTCGCTTGTCAAGGGCGACGAGTACCGCTTGAAAGCGGAGCGCAACCAGCTTTCGGATACGCAGGTTGCCGCCGAACGCGGGACCATTTATGATTCCAACATGAAGGTGCTTGCCAAAAGCGCGTCGGCGTGGCTTGTGTACGTCAACCCGTCGCAGGTCAAGGACAACGAACAGCTTGAGCGGATTGTGCGGGGTCTGGTCGATATTCTCGACGCCGACGAAGAGGACGTGCGCAAGAAGCTTGCCAAAACCGAGACCGGCTACCAGAAAATTGCCGGCGAGGTGGAGACGGACGTCAAGGAACAGCTCGAGGCCTATATTTCCGAGCACAAGGACAGCGCGCTCTCCCAGGTTATCGGCATTGACCCGGACACAAAACGGTATTATCCGTATTCGTCGTTCGCTTCGACCATCATCGGCTTTACCAATGCGGACGATGAAGGCATTGCCGGGCTGGAAATGCAGTACGACGACGACCTGACCGGCGTTTCCGGGCGCATCATTACCGCCAAAAACGCGCGGCAGGGGCTGATGGATTCGAGCTACGAGACGACCTACGACGCAGAAGCGGGCGAGAGCCTGGTGCTGACGATTGACGAGGTTATTCAGTATTACCTGGAGCAGAGCCTGTCGCAGGCGATTGCCGATACCGGCGCCAAGTATGCGTACGGCATTGTGATGGACACGGACACCGGGGCGATTCTCGCCATGACCAGCAAGCCGGATTTCGACCTCAACAACCCGCGCACCGTTTCCGACGCCAAAAAGGTCGAAGAAATCGCCGCCATGACGGACCCGGAGACCCGCGCCCAGGAAACGACCAACGCGCTATATGCACAGTGGCGCAACCGGTCCATCAGCGACACCTACGAGCCCGGTTCCGTTTTCAAGACGATTGTGGTTTCGGCCGCGCTCGAAGAGGGCGTGGTGGATTTGAACACCTCCTACACCTGCACGGGCTCCATTCTGGAAGCCCGGCGGGCACGGTACGGAAAATCTGACGCAGGGGCTTATGAATTCCTGCAACCCGTTTTTCATCACAATCGGGCAAAGCCTTGGTAAAGAACGCTTTTTCAAGTATTTTGAAGCGTTCGGCCTGACCGAGAAAACCGGCATCGACCTGCCGGCCGAGGCGGCGCCGGTCGCCGGGAAAACCTACCACGCGCTTGAGGATATGGGCATTACGGAGCTGTCCTCCAGCTCTTTCGGGCAGACCTTCCAGGTAAGCCCCATCCAGATGATTACCGCGGTCAATACCATCGCCAACGGCGGCAAGCTCATGCAGCCGTATGTGGTGGACTCGAAGCTGGACGGCGACGGCAATGTGGTCTACAAGACCGAACCGACAGTTAAGAGCCAGGTCATTTCGGAAAAGACCGCCTCAACCGTTGCAAATATGATGGAGCAGGTCGTCTCC
>CASGAS010000036.1 GCA_949299505.1 uncultured Eubacteriales bacterium | reverse complement strand
TTCTTTACCAAGGCTTTGCCCGATTGTGATGAAAAACGGGTTGCAGGAATTCATAAGCCCCTGCGTCAGATTTTCCGTACCGTGCCCGCCGGGCTTCCATGTGGCGGGCAAGACCGGCACGAGCGAAAAAATCGGCATTGACGGCGCGTATATCGCCTCCTTCGCAGGCTTCGCGCCGGCGGATGACCCGCAGATTACGCTGCTGGTCGCCATTGACGAGCCGGTCGGCGAGCACGGCGGCGGCGCGGTGGCGGCGCCCATTGCCGGGGAGCTGCTGGAAAAAATTCTGACCTATCTCAACGTGGAGCCGCAGTATGAGGACGACGAGATTTCCAACGTCTCCTCCGTGGCGCCGGCGCTGAGCAATCTGACGGTGGACGAAGCGAAAGCCGCGGCGTCGAAATTCCGTCTGCGCGTGGTCGGCAGCGGCTCAAAGATTGTGTCGCAGATTCCGGCGGCGGGGCAGCAGATGCGCTCGGGCGGCGTTATCGTCGTCTACACGGACGACACGACCCCGCGTGAACGCGGGACGGTCCCGAATCTTACCAACATGACGGTTTCGCAGGCGAACTCCGCCGCGGTTAACGCGGGCTTCAACATCCGCGTGGCGGGCAACACGCACTCCGGCGAGGTGCTCTCTTACAAGCAGAGCCTGACGGCCGGCAGCGAGGCGGAGCTTGGCAGCGTGATCACCGTATATTTCAAATCCAATGTGGATGTGCAGGACGGTTAAAACCGGATTTGCCGCAGAAAGCGGAAGGCTTTTTAGGAGGAACCAAATTGCTGATCTCAAAACTTCTGGAACGGCTCGACATGCCGGGCACATATGAAGACGTCCCGGTCGTAGACGTGACCGACGACAGCCGCCGTGTGCGCAAGGGAACGGTGTTCGTGTGCATTCGCGGCGCGCACTTCGACGGCCACGCCGCCGCTTTGCAGGCGGAGGCGGACGGCGCGGTCCTGATTGTCGCCGAGCACGACACCGGCGCAAAAAATCAGGTGTTAGCGCAAAACACCCGCAGCGCCTACGCGCACCTGTGCGCCGCGTTTTACGGGTATCCGTCGGAAAAGCTGCACTTAATCGGTGTGACCGGCACCAACGGCAAAACGACCACGACCATGCTTCTCAAGGGCGTGCTGGACCGCGCGGGCGTCCGCGCCGGCCTGATCGGCACGGTACAGAACATGGTGGGCGCGCAAAGCTACCCGGCTGCGCTGACCACGCCCGACTGCAAGGAGCTGCACCGCCTGTTTGCCGATATGGTCGCGGCGGGCTGCACGCACTGCGTGATGGAGGTTTCGTCCCAGGCGCTTGATCAGCGGCGCGTAGACGGCTGCCATTTCGATTTGGCGGTTTTCACCAATCTGACGCAGGATCACCTGGATTACCACAAGACCTTTGAAAACTATCTGGCCGCCAAGCGCCGGCTGTTTGCCATGGCGGATACGGCGATTGTCAATGCCGACGACCCCAACGCAGCCGCGGTTACGGAAGGCTTATCTGTAAAGGTAATCACCTTTTCAGTAAAATGCGACGATTGCGATTACACGGCAAAGAACATCAAGTGTACGGCTGGGGCCGTGCAGTATGAGCTGCTCGGAAAAGGGCGGATTGCGCGCGTGCGCGTCAAGATTCCCGGACATTTCACCGTGTACAATTCGATGGGCGCGGCCGTTTGCGCGGCCGAAGCGGGGCTCGATTTCGACCGAGTCATCGCGCTGCTTGGGGAGGCGCGCGGCGTGCCCGGGCGCGTCGAGGTCGTGGATACCGACACGCCGTATACGGTCATTATCGACTACGCACATTCGCCGGACGGCCTGGAGAACGTGCTGACCTCGCTGCGGGAGGTTGCGCCGGCACGTATTTTGACCGTGTTCGGCTGCGGCGGGGACCGCGATAAGACGAAGCGGCCGAAAATGGGCCGCATAGCCGGCGCGCTTTCCGACGTTGCCGTGGTGACCTCCGACAATCCGCGCACGGAAGACCCGGAGGCGATTATCCGGGACATCCTGTCCGGCATGGACGGCTGCAAGGCGAAAACCGTAGTGCTTACCGACCGCACCGAGGCGATTCGGAAAGCGCTTTCCATGGCGAAGGCGGGCGACGTGGTGCTGCTTGCCGGGAAAGGGCACGAAACGTATCAGATTCTGGCCTCCGGCAAAATTCACTATGACGAACGCGAGATTGTCGCCGGGATTTTGAAGGGAACGATTTAATGGACCTGACGCTCAAGCAGATTGCTGCCGCTGCAGGCGGTACGCTCTGCGGGGAGGACCGGCGCATCACGTCGGTTGTGACGGACAGCCGGGAGGCCGCAAACGGCGCGCTTTACGTCGCCATTTGCGGGGACCGGTTCGACGGCCATACGTTTTGCGCGGCCGCCGTGGAAAACGGCGCGGCGGCAGTCGTCTGCGAACGCGTGCCGGACGTGGCCGTTCCCTATGTGCTGGTAAAAAGCACCCGGCAGGCGCTTCTGGATATAGCCGGGCTGTACCGGGACACCCGCCGAGATGTAAAGCTTATTGCCATTACAGGAAGCGTCGGCAAAACGACGACCAAGGAAATGGTCCACGCCGTGCTTTCGGAAGCCTATACGACGCTGAAAACGGAAGGGAACCTTAACAACGAAATCGGGATGCCGAAAACGCTGTTCCGCATGGCGCCGGAAACGCAGGCGGCCGTTGTGGAAATGGGCATGAACCATTTTGGCGAAATCGCCCGCATGACCGCCGCCGCCAAGCCCGACGCGGCCATTATCACGAATATCGGCGTGTCGCATATCGAGTTTTTGGGGTCGCGCGACGGGATTTTGAAAGCGAAAACCGAGGTGCTGGAAGGCATGCCCGACGGCGCGCCGCTTCTGGTCAATGGGGACGACGACAAGCTAAAAGACTTTACAGATAAGCGGTGCCGCGTTGTGCGGTTCGGTCTGGAAAACACACAGGCCGACATCCGTGCGGCGGATATTGACGAGGCGGACGGCCGTACGCGCTTTACCGTCTGCTTCCCCGGCGGGACGCAGCGTGTCGAGCTGCCCGTCCTTGGCCGCCATCAGGTATATAACGCGCTTGCCGCCTTTGGCGCAGGGCTTTTGTTCGGTGTTTCGCCAGCGCGCATCGCCGCAGGGCTTGCGGGATATGTGCCGGCCGGGATGCGCCAGCGCATCCGCAGGGCGGGCGGCGTAACGGTTATCGAGGACTGCTACAACGCAAGCCCCGATTCGCAAAGGGCGGCGCTGACGGTGCTTGCCCAAACGCCGGCGTCGCGGCATATTGCGGTGCTCGGCGACATGCTTGAGCTCGGCAGCTTTTCCGAAACGGCCCACCGGCAAGTCGGCGCATTTGCCGCCGACGCGGGGCTTGACGCGCTGTACTGCGTCGGCGAAGCGTCCAAGGCGACGGCAGAGGCCGCAGACGGGAAAATTCCGGTCTACTGGTTTGCGGAAAAGAACGGCTTGTCTGCGGCGCTTTTGCAGGCGATTCGTCCGGGGGACGCGGTTCTTTTCAAGGCGAGCCGCGGCATGGCGCTGGAGGAAGTTATCCAAAAACTCTACGGGGAGTGGAATGTGCAATGAACATTTATGCAGCGATGGCTCTGGCCGTTGTTTTGGCGTTCCTGCTGGCATTTTTGCTGGGGTTCGCGGTCATTCCGTGGCTTAGAAAGCTGAAATTCGGGCAGACTATTCTGGATATCGGTCCCGCCTGGCACAAGTCGAAGCAGGGGCTTCCGACGATGGGCGGCATTTTGTTCGTGGCCGGCACGCTCGTCAGCTTCGTCGCGGTGCTTGTGACGGACCATCTGCTCGGCGGCAATTTGTTCGCAAGCGGTTCCGTGGTTGAGCACAGCATGAAAATCAAGCTCATCGCCGGGGTGCTTTTGGCGGTCGGCTTCGGGCTTATCGGCTTTTTTGACGACTATATCAAGGTTGTTAAAAAGCGGAATCTGGGGCTTACAATTTTACAGAAATCCATCGCCGAGGTCGTGCTGATGCTCGCGTATCTTGCGGCGCTGTATATGTCCGGCAACACCTATATGATTATCCCGTTTGTCGGCAGCGTGGACCTTGGCTTTTTCTTCTGGTTTTTCGGGCTTGCGGTCATTTACGCGACCGTCAACGCCGTGAATTTCACCGACGGCGTGGACGGCCTTTGCGGGTCCGTCACAGCGACCGCGGCGGTCGCTTTTGCCGTAGCGGCGTTCCTGCGCGGCATGTTCGGCGTGGGTATTCTTGCGTCGGCGCTGTTCGGCGCGTGCGCCGGGTACCTCATTTGGAACCATTACCCGGCAAAGGTCATGATGGGCGACACCGGCGCGCTGTTCCTGGGCGGGCTCATCGTCGCGCTGGCTTATGCGATTGACTGCCCGCTTATCATCCTGTGCTTCGGCGTTATCTATGTGCTGGAGTTTCTTTCCGACGTGCTGCAGATTGGCTATTTCAAGGCGACGCACGGCAAGCGCATTTTCAAAATGGCGCCGATCCATCACCATTTTGAGCTGTGCGGCTGGAAAGAGAAAAAAATCGTTACGGTATTTACGCTCGTCAACATTTTAGGCTGCGTAGTCGGGCTTGCGCTGCTGTATTACGGCGCGATACGCGTATAACGGCCCGGAAAATCCGGCTTTTGGGAGGCGAACCTTTTGGCAAATGCGGCGGCCAGGCGGCAAGGCGTGCAAAATAAAGCGCCGCAAGCGAAAAAACGCGCGCGGCGGTGGGACTTTTTTGCCATAGGACAACTGGATATCCCGTTTCTGCTGTTGGTCATTACGATTTTGACCTTCGGCCTTGTTATGTTGTTTTCGGCAAGCTACACCTACGCCTACTACAATGAGGACGGCGACTCGGCCTACTTTTTCAAGCGGCAGCTCGTGTTTGCGCTTGTGGGCGTCGCGGCCATGTTCATCGTCTCCAAGGTGCGCTACGACTATTTCAAGCTGTTCGCCATACCGGTGCTGCTCGTGTCGTGGCTGCTGCTGATTCTCGTGCTGCTTTTGCCCGCGACCAGAGACAACTTCCACCGCTGGATAAATCTCGGGCTTTTCACCTTTCAGCCGTCGGAAATCGCAAAATTCGCCATCATCCTGTTCTGTGCGTGGAGTATGGATAAAAACCACAAGCGCATCGTCGGCAAACAGCCGAACAACGCAAAGCTCAGCCGCATGGTGCGCGGGCTTTCCAACGGGCGCATCGTCGTGTACGACTCCTTTGTCATGCTCTGCTTTTATGCGTTCGTTATTTTGTTTACCGCCGTGCTGATTTATCTTGAAAACCATCTGTCCGGCACGCTGCTGCTTCTGGCCATTGGCGTGGTTATGCTGTTTTTGGGTGAGGTCAAACGCCGGTGGTTCGTGCTCATCGGCATTTTGGCGGTTGTGGCGGTCGTCTTCTTTATTCTCAATCCGGAAATCCTCGAAAAATATGCGGGCGAGCGCATTACGGCGTGGCTCGACAAGGACTATGAGCCGCGCGGGGCGCGCTGGCAGACCAACAATTCGCTGTATGCGATTGGCTCGGGCGGGCTTTTCGGCGTCGGCCTTGGCAATTCCAAGCAAAAGCATCTGTATGTTTCCGAGCCGCAGAACGACTTTATCTTTGCCATAGTCTGCGAGGAGCTCGGCTTTATCCGCGCGGCGCTTTTGCTGCTTCTGTTTTTGCTTCTGGTGTTCCGCGGCGTCGTCATTGGGCTGCGCGCCAAGGACCGTTTCGGCGCGCTTTTGTCGATGGGCGTCGTTTTCCAGGTCGGGCTGCAAACGGCGCTGAACATCGGCGTCGTGACGGATGCGCTGCCCAATACCGGCATCAGTCTGCCGTTTTTCAGCTACGGCGGCACATCGTTAATGATGCTGCTGTTTGAAATGGGGATTGTGCTTTCGGTTTCGCGCTATGCCCGTCTCGAAAAAGCGGATACAAACGGGGTGTTCAAATTATGAGAGTGTTGTTTGCGGCCGGCGGGACCGGCGGTCATATCAACCCGGCGCTGGCTGCGGCGGGGGAACTGCGCGCGCAGTACCCGGACGCGGAAATCCTGTTTGTCGGGACGAAGGACCATATGGAGGCGCGGCTGGTGCCGGCGGCCGGGTTCGACTTTCGGACCATCGACATTGCGGGCTTTCAGCGCAAGCCGTCGCTTAAAAATCTCAAGCGCAACCTGCACACGGTGCGCCTGCTTTTGCATACGACCGGTGCGGTCAAGGCCATTTTGCGGGAGTTTAAGCCCGACGTCGCCGTGGGCTTCGGCGGCTATGTCAGCGGCCCGGTTATCCGCACGGCGGCCAAGTGCGGCGTAAAGACCGCCATCCACGAGCAAAACGCCTACCCGGGCGTCACGAACAAGGCGCTTGCAAAGTCCGCCGACTGCGTGATGCTGACCGTGGAAGCGGCGGCCGCGCATCTGCACTGCAAGCATCCGCCTATTGTGACGGGCCTGCCCGTGCGGCGGGAAATCCTGGGGGCGGACCGCGACTTTGCCCGCGCAAAGCTCGGCCTTACAGAGAACCGGCTTTTGGTGCTCTCCATGGGCGGCAGCCTTGGTGCAAAGGCGATTAACGAAGCGGTTACGGGACTTATTGCCAAAACCTGGCAGCGGCAGGACGTCGTGTTTTTGCACGCGACCGGCAAATATGGCACCTGGGTGCCCGACCGGCTGCGCGAGCTCGGCGTGCCGCAGACGGCCGAAAACGTCTGGGTGCGCGAATACATCGACGACATGGAGACCTGCCTGCCCGCGGCGGACCTGGTGATTGGCCGGGCAGGGGCGTCATCGCTTGCCGAAATCGAAGCGACCGGCAAACCCTCCATTTTAATTCCCTCTCCCAACGTCGCCGAAAACCACCAGTACCACAACGCCATGGCGCTCGTCCGCAACGACGCGGCGCGGCTGATTGAAGAAAAGGACCTGACGCCCGAAACGCTGACGGCGCTTGTCGAGTCTCTGCTTGCTGACCGTGCGCAGCTGCGCGCGATTGGGGAAAACGCCCGCAAAATGGCGGTGCCCGATTCCGCCAAAGTCATTTGCGCGCAGATCGTGCGGCTGGCAAAAGGCGCGGACTGAACCGAAACCCATATCCCGGCATAGTATGGAGCGCAGAGGATTTTCCTCATCGCTTTGAAGGGGTGCCGGGTTATGGAAAAAATCGTGATACATGGGCAAAAACGCCTGCGCGGGGAAATCGAGACCCATGGTTCCAAGAACAGCGCGCTGCCGATTCTGGCGGCCGCCGCGCTTGCCAATGGGGAGTCGGTCATACATAATTGTCCCCGGCTTTCCGACGTGGACGCCGCGCTGCGCATCCTTACGCATCTCGGCTGCCGCGTCCGGCGCGAGGGGCATACCGTGTTGGTGGATTCGACCGGGATGCACGGGTACGAAGTACCGGATAAGCTCATGCGGGAAATGCGTTCCTCCGTCGTTTTTCTCGGCGCGATTCTCGGGCGAACGGGGCGCGCCAAATTGTGTACGCCCGGCGGGTGCGAAATTGGGCTGCGGCCGATTGATTTGCACCTGTTCGCCATGGAACAGCTCGGCGTCCGGCTGCAGGAGGCGGGCGGCCTGCTGGAATTTTCCGCGCCGCAGGGCCTTGCGGGCGCGCGCATTACGCTGTCTTTTCCGAGCGTCGGCGCCACGGAAAACGTGCTGCTGGCCGCCGCGACGGCAAAGGGCACGACGGTTTTGTATAATGCTGCGCGGGAGCCGGAAATCAGCGACCTCGCCGATTTTCTGAACGGCTGCGGCGCGCACATCCAGGGCGCCGGCGACAGTACGATTGTGATTGACGGCGTACCGCGGCTGCACGGCGCAAACCATACCGTTATTCCGGACCGCATCGCCGCCTCCACATACCTGCTTGCGGGCGCGATGACGCAGGGGCGCATCTGCGTCAAAGATGTGGTTCCCGCGCACCTCGGCGCGCTTTTGCCGGTGCTGCGGGAAATGGGATGCGACATGACGGTCAGCGGACGCTGGGTCTGCCTGAGCGCCCCGCCGCGCCTGAAGCGCGTGAAAATGACGCGCACCATGCCTTATCCGGGCTTTCCGACCGACGTGCAGGCGCTGCTTTCCGCGGCGCTCACCATTGCGGACGGTACGTCGGTGATTGTCGAAAATATTTTTGAAAGCCGCTACAAGCACGCCGCCGAGCTTTTGCGCTTCGGCGCTAAAATCAGCGTGGAAGGGCGCGTGGAGGTCATTGAAGGTGTGGAGCGCCTGATGGGCGCCCCGGTGACCGCCCCGGACCTGCGCGGCGGGTTTGCGCTTGTTTTGGCCGGACTTGCGGCGCACGGTAAGACCGTCGTGCGCGGGGTAGAACATATTGACCGCGGCTATGAGTCGCCGGAGCTTTTGCTTAGAAGCCTCGGCGCGGATGTGCAAAGGATATGCGAAGATGAAGAAAGAGCCACCCAGAAAAAACCGGCAGACGCAGAAAAGCCGGACGTCCGGCCGCAAAGCGCCGGCGGCGAAGAAAACCGGTGAACGGCGCGCACAACCGGCAAACGCCGGCCGCGGCGCGCCGCGCCCCGTGCTGTCCAACGACGAACGCCGCCAGGCCCGCGCGCTGGCCGCCAAGCGCCGGCGCCGCAGACGGCGCATCCTTTTGGGCGTGTTGCTGTCCGCCGTGCTGCTTGCGGCGGGCGTGACGCTTTGCCTGACGGTTTTCTTCAAAATCTCTGCCGTAACGGTGACCGGCGACGAGGTCTACACGCCCGAACAGATTGTCGAGGCCTCCGGCGTAACGCTCGGCGAAAATCTCTTTTTGCTGCGGACCAAAGACGTCGCCGCACAGATTGAAACGACGCTGCCGTATGTCGAAACGGCGGAAATTTCCCGCAGCCTTTCGTGTGCGGTGACCATCCACGTCACCAAAGCATCGCCGGCCGCCGCGCTGGACAACGGAGACAGCTACACGCTTTTGAGCGCTTCGGGCAAGGTGCTCGAGGACGGCGTCATGGCGGTCGGGGACGACGTGGTGCTGCTGACGGCCGGGGAGGTGCGCACACGCGTTCCCGGAGAACCGGTGGAGTTTGCCGGCGAACAGACCTTAGAAGACCTGCAAACGGTTCTTGCCGCCTTTTCCGACGCTGAATTTACCGGGGTTACGTCGCTCGATTTGCAAACGCACACCAACATCCGCGCGGTCTATCAGGGACGCATCACGCTGGAGCTTGGGATGGCGTCCAGCGTTGCCGATAAAATGCCGTTCATAAAGGCGACGCTGGCGCGCAGTGAACAGACGGACCCGACGTTTGAGGGCTCTATCGATTTCACCATTGAAAACCGCGCGTACCGCAACGCCGCCACCGAGCCCGTCCCAACGACCGTGCCGGCGCAGACGGCCGCGGAAGGGGATGAACCTTCCGCGTCAAGTGAAACAACCTTACAGGCAACGGACGCAGCCGGGGCGGCGGCGTAAGGACAAGCCCGTAAAGATGGTTTCCTTGTCACGACAGGTAATTTTCCTTGCCAGATTTGAAAAAACGGTTGAATTTTCAAAAGAACTGTGCTACAATACCCAAAAATAGGTTTATTGTGTGAAAGAGACTTATACATAGGAGGATGTTCCAACCATGGCATACGAAATCGACAACGAACAGCAAAATGTGACCCATATTAAGGTCATCGGCGTCGGCGGCGGCGGCGGGAACGCGGTCAACCGTATGGCGCAGGCGGGCTTTTCCGGCATTGAGCTCATCGCGGTCAACACCGACCGGCAGATGCTGAATTTCTCCAAGGCTACGCAGAAGATTCAAATCGGCGAAAAGCTGACAAACGGCCAGGGCGCGGGCGCGAAGCCCGAAATCGGCAAAAAGGCGGCGGAGGAGAGCCGCGACGCGATTATCGACGCGCTCGGCGACACGCAAATGGTATTCATCACCGCCGGCATGGGCGGCGGCACCGGCACGGGCGCGGCGCCCGTCATTGCGGAAATCGCAAAGGAAAAGGGTATTTTGACCGTCGGCATCGTGACAAAGCCGTTTGCCTTTGAGGGCAAGCACCGCATGGACCAGGCGGAGTCCGGGATTGCCGAGCTTGCGGGCCATGTGGATTCGCTGGTCGTTATTCCGAACGAGCGCCTTAAGCAGGTCTCCGACCAGAAGATTACGCTGGCCAACGCCTTTGAAGTCGCGGACGACGTGCTGCGTTCGGGCGTCAAGAGCATTTCCGACCTCATCATCAACCCGGCGCTTATCAACCTCGACTTCGCCGACGTAACCGCCGTTATGAAGGACGCGGGCCACGCGCACATGGGCGTCGGTTCCGCTACGGGCAAGGACAAGGCCGAGCAGGCGGCGCAGGCTGCCATTTCGAGCCCGCTGCTGGAATCCACCATCGACGGCGCGAAGGGCATTATCATCAGCATCGCCGCTTCGCAGGATATCGGCCTTGAGGACATCGACACGGCGGCGGGCATTGTCCGCGCGGCGGCCGACGAGGACGCGAACATCATCTTCGGCGTCGACCTCAAGCCGGAGATGGAGGATACCATGACCATCACCGTGATTGCGACGGGCTTCGGCAGCGACGCGAACGGCATGCCCAAAAAGCCGAGCGATTCGTTTGCGAAGGCGGACACGGAGATTGACGACATTTCGAGCACCAGCACGGGCTTTGACCCGAACGACGGCTACATCGATGTGCTTGACATCTTCAACGGCAGAAAATAAGCAAAACGGCCCGGCCCCGCGCAAAGCAGCGCGGGGCCTTTTTTCGTGCCTTGACATCCGTGCGGGAATTTCGTATATTGGTAAAAGAAACTGAAAAAAGAGGCGGTCTTATGAAATTGGCAGTACTTGGCGGGGGCGGCGTGCGCTCCATGTTCCTGGCGAAAAGCATCGCCCAAAAGGCTGTGGAGCTGCATATCGACCGGCTTTGCTTTATGGACAATGACCCGCAGAAGCTGCGCGTCTACGGCGGGCTTGCCAAAGAGGTCGCCGCACGGCTCTGCCCGTCGCTCGACTTTTCGCTGACCGAAAGCGCCGAAGAAGCCGTGCGCGACGCGGACTATGTGATTACGACCATTCGCGTCGGCGGCGACGATATGCGCGTGGGCGATGAGCGCATCGCGCTTTCCAACGGCGTCCTCGGGCAGGAGACCACGGGCGCGGCGGGCTTTTCCTTTGCCATGCGCAGCGTGCCCGCGCTTGCGAACTACTGCGAGCTGATTCGGCGCTTTGCGTCGCCTGCGGTCAAGGTGTTCAATTTCACGAACCCCGCGGGCGTCGTCTCCCAGACGCTGCGGGACATGGGGTATGCTTTCACCTACGGTATCTGCGACGCGCCCGCCGGGATGCTGCGGTCGTTTGCGAAGCTCTATGGCGCCGACCCGTCGGAAATAACCGGCGAGGTCTATGGGCTTAACCACCTGTCGTATTTCAAGAGCATCCGGCTTTCCGGTCGGGAGATTCTCCCGGAGCTTATCGAAAACGACCGGGCTTACGCGGAAACGGATTTGCGGTATTTTGAAAAGGACCTGCTGCGCGACCGCGGCTGCGTGCTGAACGAATACCTTTACTATTTTTATTACCGTGAGCAGGCGCTTCAAAACATCCTGCACGCAAAAAAGACGCGCGGCGAGCAGATTGCCGACATTAACCGCGCCATGACCGCCGCGCTTCTGCCGCTCGACCCGCACCGGGATTTTGACCGCTGCCTTTCCGTGTTTGCGCGCTGGTACGGCGAGCGCGAGAACAACTATATGGCTGAGGAAACCGGCGTGCGCCGCGAAGCCCCGTGGTCGTTCGACATTTACGCGCCCGACGACGGCGGCTATGCGGGCGTGGCGCTGTCGTTTATCCGCATTGCCCAAAGCGGAAAGCCGGGCAGCATGATTCTTTGCGTGCCCAACGAGGGCGCGATTGACGGCCTGCGCCCGGACGACGTTGTGGAGGTGACCTGCGACGTGACGGCGAACGGCTGCACGCCGCATAAAATCGGCCGGGTCGACGAACAGAACCTGGAGCTTATCCGCCGCGTCAAAAATTATGAGCGGCTGTCGTCTCTGGCGCTTCGGAACAAGGACCGCCGCGCGGCTGTGCAGGCGCTGACGCTGCACCCGCTTGTCAATTCCTATTCCATTGCAAAAACGCTGGTGGACGCGTACCTCCGGCACAATGCGGGGTATAGCGATGGCTGGAAATAAACCGTTCGTCGCCGGAATCGGCTGCACGAACATCGATTTGTTATATACGGGGCTGCCCGCTTTGCCGAAAGAGGGCGAGGAGGTCTATGCCGGCGGGTTTTCCCTGCAGCTCGGCGGCGGCGCGCCCGCAACGCTGCTGCTGCTTGCAAAGCTCGGTGTGCCGACCGTTTTGGCGACGCAGCTCGGCGACGACCTGTTTTCGCAGTTCGCCCGCGCGCAGTTTCGGGCATACGGCATGGAACCCGTCAACCTGTACGCCGGAAAAGGCGCGGCGCTGAATGTTTCTTCGTGCCTTGTGACCGCGCGCGACCGCAGCTTCGTCTCCTACGGGCCGGGCGACCCTGCGCCGACCGACGCGGCGCTGCAAACGGCGTACGAAGCGTGCCGGGGCGCAAAGCTCGTGCTGATGCAGCCGGGCGGCTTTTTACCGGTTTACGAAACGCTCAAGGCCGAAGGCGCGACGCTGGTTCTGGATTGCGGCTGGCGCGAGGACCTGACGCATGAAAGCTTCGGGCCGTATCTCGAGCTTGCCGATTACTATACGCCCAACCGCAAGGAGGCGTGCAAGCTGACCGGCGCTAGCACGCCGCAGGAGGCGATAGGCGTTCTTGCGCGGTATTTTGCGCATCCGCTTGTAAAGCTCGACCGCGGCGGGTGCCTGGGACTCGAGGCGGGGCGGCCGTTTACCGTCAGCCCCGTGGATTTCGGCGAACCCGTGGATGCGACGGGCGCGGGGGACGCGTTTTCGGCCGGCTTTTTGTACGGCCTGTTCCACGGCTATGCGTTTGCGGACTGCCTGCTTTTGGGCAACTGTACGGGCGGCAAGTGCGTCAGCGCCGTCGGGTGCCTGGGCGCGTCGCTTTCCGAAGCGGAGCTGCTCGCGCGCCTGCACAAAGAACAGGGCTGCCGCGCATAACGCATACAAAATAGAAAAAAGCCTGCGGCGCCGAAATCCGGTTCCGCAGGCTTTTGCGTTTGCATTTTCTTTACGCCTTGTAATTTTTCCAGGCGCTGTGCAGGTAGTAGTAGGGGATCAGCAGCATGACCGCATTGACGAGAATCAGCGCGATGTTGTGCTGCACATGGATGAACACGACCAGCTGCGGCACAAACAGCAGCACGCCCAAAATGACCGTGAACAGCGACTTTTTCTTGGCAAGCGCCAAGCCGCAGATTCCGGCGACAATTTGGAACGCCTGGCCTGCATAGGTCAGCACCAGCACGCCCAACACGGCGCTCGCCGAAACGCCGGCAAGCTGAGCCTCACCGGCCGCGCCAATCATGAAATAGGTCGCGGCAAGCGACGCCGCGCCAAGGAGAATCTGAAACACGGAAGCAATCCGCAGGTGTTTGGTTCCACTTCGCATAAGGATACCTTCTTTCTCAAAATTTGCGGAAACAGCATAGCACATTGACAAGAACTTGTCAATTCTTTTCTTTTTAGAACGAATTTTGTGCGCTTACCCTGTCGTGTGCGCCTGTAAAAATGTGTGGATATGCGGCAGGACCTCATCGTCATATTCGCCGAACAGGCTCATGTTTTCGCTGTTGAAGCCGTGCCCCGCGCCCTCAATGACATAAAGCTCGGCATGCTCGTAAACTTCCGCTGCGCGCTTGGAATAGGAAAGCGGCACCACGGGGTCGGCGGACCCGTGCAAAATGAGCACGTCGCCGGTGTAGGGACGGATGGCCTCGTATACGTCGAGCCCGTGCAGCGCGCGGACATATTCGCGCCCGACGGGCACGCCGGACAGCGCAAAGGCGCTCAGCTGCAAATCGGAAATCTGGTCCGGGTCGCGGAAAAAGGTCGTGACCTGCTCGGCCATGCTCAAGCCCGGATACAAAAGGATAAGTCCGCGCACCTCGGAGACGTGCCGTGCCGCGGTCAGCGCAGAGACCGTCCCGCCCTGGCTTGTCCCAAGCAGGAAGATTTGGTCGCGGTCAATGCCGTTCATCGACCGGAACCGCTGCAAAACGGCTTCCAGGTCGGAAACCTCCGTGTAAATCGTCATGTCGGTCGTTTCGCCGTCGCTTTTGCTCGATGTGCTCCCGCCGCAGAAATCGAAGCAGTATGCCGCATAGCCCTGCTTTGCAAGGTCGGTGCAGTACGCGTTCATGGAGGTGTGATCCAGCGCGAAGCTGTGGGACAGCAGCACGGCGGGCAGGGGCGTTGGCGCATTTTTGGGAAGATAGAGCTTGCCGTAAATCTTCTTGTCCCCGTTTTTGCACCACAGCTCCTGCACGGTGTACGCATACGGTACGCCGTCTGCGCGGCTTGCCTTTTCGGTCGCGGCGGCAGTTGCGGGCGACGTCGCCGGCTCGGTCTGCGACGCCGGGGCCGCCGTGGTCTGCGCCGCCGTCGTCTGTGGCGGTGCGGTGGTGCCGTCGGCTGCCTGCTTGCCGCCGCAGCCGGAAAACAGCATGAAACATACGACAAAAAGGAGTGCGGCAGCTGCCGCGCGGCGTCTGCGCATATCGTACCCGCCCTTCCAACATAAAGCTTTCAAAAGCAAACAAAATTCAACAAAAATCCGGCAGTCTGACACCCGCCGGGCAGTCTGCTGCTGACAAGTTAAGCATAAAACGCGCCTTTCGGAATGTCAATCCCACCAAGTCCAAAAAACAAGGTATATTCTGCAATCTGTTTTAGAAAAAACGACAAAAACAGAAAAAGAACCACCCCGTCGGGAGACGACGAAAATGGGGTTCCCGTAAAATTTCGTATGCGAAATTTTACGGGGAAAAGGAGTCGCAGCAAAGGGAGCGCGAGGTGACTTTTGAAAAAATCGCCGCAAGCGATACGGCGCTTGCGACGAAGCGGAGCGGCTGATGGGAGTCTCCCGCGGACTAAAAAACAGTCCCCCGGACTGTTTTTTGCGCGCTGCGGCGCGCCGTCGGTGTTCTCCTCCAACCTCCGCAAACCAAACCACAACCACCCCGTCGGGAGACGACGGGGTGGTTCTGCTTTG
>CASGAS010000035.1 GCA_949299505.1 uncultured Eubacteriales bacterium | reverse complement strand
CGAAACCCTCACGGGTTCAAGTCCCGTACAAGGAAAAAGGCAGGACACACATACTGTGTATCCTGCCTTTTTGGTGCGAGAGACGGGACTTGAACCCGTACGGGATTACCACACGCCCCTCAAACGTGCGCGTCTGCCGATTCCGCCACTCTCGCAAACCGGGTTTTGTCGCTTTCGCAACGGTCATTATTATAGCAAAGCTTCCCGGCGCTGTCAAGCGTTTTGCAAAACTTTTTCAGGGCGTGCAGCTGTGCTGCCGTTTTACGCTTTTGGCTTGCGCCGGGGCTAAGATTATGGTATAAAAATAGACGGTGTTGAACAGCGCCCGGTTACCGGATGTGAATAATTTCGCCGGCGGTGACCAGCTTTTCACCCTCCGCGGTGCTGACCACAAGCGCGCCGTTCGGCGCGATGTCCACGGCGCGCGCGTCGTAGTCGCCGTCGGGCGTCTGCACGCGCACGGTCTGCCCAAGCGTCGCCGAGCAGGCCTTCAGCCGGTCAACGACCTCCTTGCTGTCCTCCAAAAGCGCGCCGCTGCGCAGAATATAGCGGTCCATGTTGTGCACAAGCTCCACGCACAGCTCGTTGCGGTCGACCTCGCCTTCAAAATGCTCGTCCAAAACGGCGGCGATGCCGTCCACGTCGTCCGGAAAAGCCCCGCGCGACAAATTGAGCCCGACGCCCGCGATAACGTATTTCGGCCGTCCCTGCTCGTTGACGATTTCACACAGGCAGCCGCAAAGCTTGCGGCCCTCCAGCAGCACGTCGTTGGGCCACTTGAGCTGCGTCTGGACATTGAACATGTTGTACAGCGTGTCGCGCACCGCGAGTCCGACCAGCGACGAAAGCAGGTCGAGGTTCTTTTCCGCGCCGGAAAGCGTGTACACCGCGCTTAAGTAAAGACCGGTGTCGGGCGGGGAGACAAAGCTGCGCCCGAGCCTGCCGCGCCCGGCGGTCTGGGTGTTGGCGACGACCAGCGCGCCGGCGCCCTTGCCGGTTTCGCAAAGCGCTTTGGCGGCCGTGTTGGTGGAATCGACCTCCGGAAAATAGTGGACGCGCCGTTTCAGGCGGTACTGCCGGATTTGGTAAATCAGATTTTTTTCACTCAGCTCTCGAACCATGCGTACCCTCTTGTCCTCTGTTTTTGCCGGCGTGTGTTTTCCGGCGAACTTTTCTGCTATTATACAGCAGTTTTTGGCTGCAATCAAGTATAGAGGTGATTTTCTATGCGCTTAGAGGTGCAAAGCCTCGAAAAAAGCTTTGGCGAAAAGCAGGTGCTGCGCGGCGTTTCCTTTTCGGCCGAAAGCGGCCGCGCGCTGGGGCTTTTGGGCCGCAACGGCGCGGGCAAAACCACAACCATCCGCATCGTCATGCAGGTCTTTTTCCCGGACAGCGGCGACGTGCTGCTCGACGGCGAACGGCTGCGCCCGGACCGCGTGCGCATCGGGTATTTGCCGGAGGAACGCGGGCTGTACCCGAAAAAGCCGGTGTACGAGCAGCTTGTGTATTTTGGCTGCCTTGCGGGCCTTTCCAAAAAAACGGCGCGGCAGCGCGCGGATTTGCTGCTTGAGCGGCTTGCCATGCAGGACTGCAAAACGAAGCGGCTCGAAACGCTGTCCAAGGGTAACCAGCAGAAAATCCAGCTTGCGGCGACGCTGCTGCCCGACCCGGACATCCTGATTTTGGACGAGCCGTTTTCCGGCCTAGACCCGGTCAACGCCCAGCTTTTGAAGGGCGTTGTGCGCGAGTGCATCCAAAACGGCAAAATCGTGCTGCTCTCCAGCCACCAGATGGGCTATATCGAGGAGTTCTGCGACGACGTCGCCATTCTGCACGAGGGACGCATCGCCCTTTCCGGCGCGCTGCGCGACATCAAGCGCAGCTTCCCGCGCGACACGGTGGAGGTGCGCACGGAAGACCGCGAACGGGTGCGCGCGCTTCTTGCGCCGGTCGAAGCGCTTTGTAAAGACGTGCGGGAAACGCCGGACGGGTTTTTGCTTTTGCTTCGTGACCCGGAAAACAAGGCGGCGGTGTACCGCGCGCTCGAACCCTGTGCTGATACGCTGGATGCGGTTTCGGTGCGTGAGCCGTCGCTCGAGGAAATTTTCGTGCACACCACAAAGGGGGCGTCGGTATGAGGCAGTTTCGGACGATTTTCACGTTTGAATACCTGGGTTATGTCAAAAACAAGGCCTTTATCGGCACAACCGTCGCGCTGCTTGCGGTCATGGCGGTGGTGCTGTGCTTCCCGCGGTTTTCCGACGGCAGCTTTCTTGCGGACTTTGGCGGGGAGGCAAAGACCCTTGCCGTAGCGGGCGAGGGGGCCGAAAGCGCCGCCGCTTCCCTGCAGGCGGCGCTGCCCGACATGCGCGTTATAGCCGTAACAGCGGACGAGGCTGCGCTGGAAAAGGACGTGCTGGCGGGAGAATGTCACGCCGCCGTCCTGCTTTTGGACGCGGGCCAATACCGTTACATCACCGAAACGGCGGGCATGACCGATATGACGCCGGCCGTCGTGCAGGAGACGCTTTCGTCGCTGTACCGCGCAGCGCTTTTGTCCCAATACGGTCTGACGCCGCAGGAATCGGCGCAGGCGCTGTCCGCCGCCGCCGTGGGCGAGACCGTCACGCTCGGTAAGGACCAGTCACAGACCTTTGTGTATACCTATGTCCTTATTCTGCTTTTGTACATGGCGGTCCTCATCTACGGGCAGATGGTCGCCCAGAGCGTCGCCGTGGAAAAAAGCTCGCGCGCCATGGAACTGCTCATTACGTCCGCCAAGCCGATGAATTTGATGTTCGGCAAGGTGCTCGGCACCGGGGCGGCGGGCTTTACGCAGCTTGCCGTCGTCCTGGCGGCGGCCTTTTTGCTGTACCGCGCCAACAGCGGGCTTTGGGCGGCGGACGGCGTGGTGGCGTCCATTTTCAACATGCCGCTGCCCATTTTGCTTTATACGGTTCTGTTTTTCGTGCTCGGCTTTTTTCTGTACGCCTTTTTGTACGCAGCGGCCGGGTCGCTTGCGAACCGGCTGGAGGACATCAACACCCTGGCTACGCCGGTGACGTTCCTGATGATTTTCGCCTTTGTGGTCTCGATGTTTTCCATGCTCAGCGACGTGGACAGCGCTTTAATGCGCGCCGCCTCCTTTTTCCCGCTGACCGCGCCCATGGCGATGTTTACGCGCATCTGCATGGGCAGCGTCGCGCCGTGGGAGATTGTGGTCTGCGTTGTGCTGCTTGTTCTGTGTACGCTCCTGTTCGGGGCGCTGTGCGCCGCGGTGTACCGTGTGGGCGTGCTGCTGTACGGCAAGCCTCCGAAGCCGCTGGCGCTGCTGCGCGCCATGAAAGGCGACCGCGCCGCAAGACGGCAAAAAAAGGGTTGACAAACCCGCCAAGCGGTGCTACTATACTTGCGTTGGAATTTTCGGCGGCGTTTTGCCGGCGGGTTTCCAAAGCTCCAGGAAAGGAACAGCGAAATGTCGAAGTTTTCGTTTGCAGCGGAATACTTTTACTTTTACTTTACCGGCTTTTTCGGTAAGGTTTCTTCGGCGTTCGCTGTAAATGTGTGAGCTTTCGTTTTTTTGGATTCTGTAAAGCGACTCCGCAGTGAACGCACTGCGGAGTTTTTTTATGAAAAAGTAAGGAGCGAAACAGCATGGTAGTCATCTTAAAGGACCACGCAGATCAGAAAAAGGTCAAGAACCTGACCGACTGGCTGGAAAACCAGGGCCTGGCGGTACATTCGGTCGTCGGCCAGTACCAGACGATTTTGGGGCTTATCGGCGACACGAGCAAGGTGGACATCGACCTTATCGAGGGGCTCGACATCGTCGACAACGTCAAGCGAATTTCCGAGCCGTACAAAAACGCCAACCGCAAATTCCACCCGGACGACACCGTCATTGACGTCGGCGGCGTGAAAATCGGCGGCGGCCATTTCCAGTTCTTCGCCGGCCCCTGCTCGATTGAGGGGCGCGACCAGATCATCTCCATTGCGAAGGACGTCCAGAAAGCGGGCGCGAAAATCCTGCGCGGCGGCGCGTTTAAGCCGCGCACGTCGCCCTACGCCTTCCAGGGGATGCGCGGCGACGGCCTGAAGCTGATGCTCGAGGCGAAAAAGGAAACGGGCATGCCCATTGTCACCGAGATTATGGACGCGTCGCACCTGCCGCTGTTTGAGGATGTCGATATCATCCAGGTCGGCGCGCGCAACATGCAGAATTTTGAGCTTTTGAAGGAGCTGGGCAAGATTGACAAGCCCATCTTCTTAAAGCGCGGCCTTGCGGCGACGCTGCAGGAGCTTTTGATGAGCGCCGAATACATCATGGCCGAGGGCAACGAAAAGGTTATTCTCTGCGAACGCGGCATCCGCACGTTTGAAACGGCGACGCGCAACACGCTCGACCTGTCCGCCGTCCCCATGCTCAAGGAAATGTCGCACCTGCCGGTCGTCGTGGACCCGAGCCATGCGACGGGCATCGCGCGGCTGGTCAAGCCCATGGCGTTCGCGGCGGCCGCCTGCGGCGCGGACGGGCTGATGATCGAGGTGCACAACGACCCCGCGCACGCGCTGTGCGACGGTCCGCAGGCGCTGCACCCCGAGGAATTCGCCGAAGTGGCGGGGGGCGTCAACAAAATTCTGGAAGCGGTTCGGGGGCTTTAAGCGATGCAGATAGGAATTATCGGTCTGGGCCTTATCGGCGGCTCGCTCGCCAAGGCGCTGAAATACAACACGGAGCACACCGTGCTCGGTACGGATAAGGACCGCGGGGTTCTGCTCAAGGCGAAGCTTTTGGGCGCGGTGGACGAGGAGCTGCGCGAACAGGACCTGCCCGCCTGCGATTTGGTGGTGGTCGCGCTGTATCCGCAGGATACGCTCGACTGGGTCCGCGCGCACGCCGGCGCTTTGAAAAAAGGCGCCGTGGTGCTCGACTGCTGCGGCGTCAAGCGCGCGGTCTGCGACCCGCTGTACGCCTGCGCCAGGGAAAACGGCTTTCATTTTTACGGCGCGCACCCGATGGCCGGCCTGCATTTTTCGGGCTTTGAATATTCCGCCGTCACCATGTTCCAAAACGCGTCGATGGTGCTTTTGCCGCCGGACGACGCCGACATTGAAACGCTCGCCTTGCTCAAGGCGCTGTTTGAATCCATTGGGTTTACCAACATCCAAATCTCGAACCCCGACGAGCACGACCGGATTATCGCCTACACCTCGCAGCTTGCGCACATCGTTTCCAACGCCTATGTCAAAAGCCCCGAGGCCAAGGTGCACAAGGGCTTTTCGGCGGGCAGCTATAAGGACTTGACGCGCGTTGCAAAGCTCAACGCCGACATGTGGACCGAGCTGTTTTTGGATAACCGCGACAACCTTGCGGCGGAGCTTGACGGGCTGATTGAAAATCTGCAGCAGTACGCCGCCGCGCTCAAGGCCGGGGACGGGGAAACGCTGCACGCGCTGCTTAAGGCGGGCAGCGACCGAAAAGAACAGATCGACGGCATGTACCGCGACTGACGGAAAAGAGGGAAAGGCCATGCGGCAAATTGAAGTCCGGGCAAGCCGGCGCTACACGGTGCATATCGGCGCGGGGGTCCTGGCAAAGGTCGGCGCGTTCGTGCGCAGCCTGCCGCGCGTGGAAACGGCGGTCGTGGTGACCGACGATATTGTAAACGGCCTGTACGCGGACCGGGTCGAAAACGACCTGCAGGCGCAGGGGCTAAGGACGCTGCGGTTCGTGTTCCCAAACGGCGAAGCGTCGAAAAGCCTTTCGACGTTGGGCGCGCTGCTGGAATTTTTGGCTGAAAACCGCGTGACGCGCGCCGACTGTCTTGTGGCGCTCGGCGGCGGCGTGGTCGGGGACCTTGCGGGCTTTGCGGCCGCCGTGTACCAGCGCGGCGTTGCGTTCGTGCAGGTCCCGACAACGCTGCTTGCGTGCGTGGATTCGTCGGTCGGCGGCAAAACGGCGGTCGATTTGGCCGCCGGGAAAAACCTTGCCGGCGCGTTTTATCAGCCGCACGCGGTGTTTTGCGACTATGAGGCCCTGCAAACGCTGCCCGACCGCATTTTCGCGGACGGCATGGCGGAGGTCATCAAGTACGGCGCGGCGTTTGACGCGGACTTTTTCCGCTTCCTCGAGGCAAACGATGCGCGCGGCCATTTGGAGGACGTGATTGCGCGCTGCGTGACCATCAAACGCGACATTGTGGCGCAGGACGAAACGGACCGCGGCGTGCGCGGGCTTTTGAATTTCGGCCATACGCTCGGCCACGCGGTGGAAGCGTGCAGCGGGTTTTCGGTGTCCCATGGCAGCGCCGTCGCTATCGGTATGGTGCTGCTTTCCCGCGCGGCGTATAAAACGAGGCTGACGAAGGCCGACTGCGCGCCCCAAATTGCGGCGCTGCTGCAAAAATACGGGCTGCCGACCGAAACGGCCTATTCGGCCGAAGCGCTTTGTGAAAAAGCGCTGTCCGACAAAAAGCGGAGCGGAAAAACCATCACGCTCGTCGTGCCGCAGGCGCTTGGGCGCTGCGCGCTGTGCCCTGTGCCGACCGAGCAGCTGCTGGATATTGTGAAAGCGGGGGCGGGCGTATGATTGTCCGCCTGCAAAACGGGTCTGTGACCGGGGAAATCTCGGCGATCTCCTCCAAATCCGACGCGCACCGGCTGCTGCTGGCCGCCGCGCTTGCCGACCGGGAAACCGAGCTTGTCTGCAACATTCTGTCCGACGACATCCGCGCCACGGCGCGTTGCCTGCAGGCGCTTGGCGCCGGCGTCACGTTTTCCGCCGGACGCATTGCGGTGCGACCGATTGAAAGCCTGCGGCCCGGCGCCGCGCAGCCGGTCACGCTCGACTGCGGCGAAAGCGGCTCGACGCTGCGCTTTTTGCTGCCCGTTGTGTCCGCGCTGCAAAAAAACGGCGTGTTCACAGGCGGCGGACGGCTGCCCGAACGTCCCATAACGCAGCTGCGCGAAGCGATGGAGGCGCACGGCGTGCGGTTTTCTGCACCGGGGACATTCCCGATTCACACCACCGGCGCGCTGCTGCCCGGCGCATATACGCTTCCGGGCAACGTCAGCTCGCAGTATATCACCGGGCTTTTGTTTGCGCTGCCGCTGCTGTCCGGCGACAGCGTGCTGCGGGTTTTGCCGCCGGTCGAATCCGCGCCGTACATCGAAATGACACTTGCCACGCTGCGCCGGTTCGGCGTTTGCGTCGAAAAGCAGGGGGACGCCTACCATATCCCCGGAAACCAGTGCTACCGCTCGCCCGGCCGCGTTGCCGTGGAGGGCGACTGGTCAAACGCAGCCTTTTTCCTGGTCGCCGGTGCGCTTGGCGCGCCGGTCACGATTACGGGGCTGCACACCCGCTCCCCGCAGGGCGACAAGGCGATTTTAGACCTCCTGCGGCGCATGGGTGCGGCGGTCGAGACGTCGCAAAACGCCGTGCGCGTTTCCCCGGGCCGGCTTTCCGGCATTGTGCAGGACATGGCGGATATCCCCGATCTCGCGCCCGTTTTTGCCGTGGCGGCGGCGTGCGCCGAAACCGGGGTAACGCGCCTTGAAAACGCCGGACGCCTGCGCCTAAAGGAAAGCGACCGGCTCGCGGCCATCGCCGAAATGCTGCAAAGCTTCGGCGTTTCCTGCACGCAGACGACCGATACGCTGACCATCCCCGGCGGCCAGACCGTCCTTGGCGGCCAAACGTCCGGCTTTCATGACCACCGTATGGTCATGGCGGCGGCCGTCGCCTCCGTTTGCGCAAAGGGGCCCGTAACCATAGAGGGCGCCGAAGCCGTCGAAAAATCCTATCCGCATTTCTTTGAAGACTGGAAACATTTAGGAGGGAACGTCGATGTCCTCGATTTTAGCAGGTGACCGCATCCGGGTGTCCGTGTTCGGGCAGTCTCACTCCGAAGCAATCGGCGCGGTTGTAGACGGTCTGCCCGCCGGCTTCCAAATTGATTTTGACAAGCTAAAGGCCTTTACGTCTCGCCGCGCGCCGGGGCAGGCAAACTATGCGACCGCCCGCAAAGAGGCGGACGAACCCGTGTTTCTGTCCGGACTTTGCGGCGATACCACTTGCGGCGCGCCGCTGGGCTTTACCATTGCGAACACGAATACGCGTTCCGGGGACTATGCCAATCTGCGGGAGACCCCGCGTCCCTCGCACGCCGATTATGCCGCCCATGTAAAGTTCCGCGGCTTTCAGGACGTGGCGGGCGGCGGGCACTTTTCCGGCCGCCTGACCGCGCCGCTGTGCGTGGCCGGGGGCATTTGCCTGCAAATGCTCGCGTCGCGCGGCGTGCAGGTGCGCGCGCATATCTACGCAATCGCCGACGTGTGCGACACGCCGTTTGACCCGGTGGATATTCCGGACGTGGACTTCGGTGCAAAGCCCTTTCCCGTGCTGTCTGACAAGCAGGGCGAAAAAATGCGCGCCGCCATTGAGCGCGCCCGCATGGACTGCGACTCCGTCGGCGGCGTGGTGGAATGTGCGGTGACGGGCGTCCCGGCGGGCCTCGGCGACCCGATGTTCGACGGGGTGGAAAACCGCCTTGCAAAAGCGCTGTTCGGCATCCCCGCCGTCAAGGGACTGGAATTCGGCAGCGGTTTTGCGGGCAGCGGTCTTCGCGGCAGCGAAAACAACGACGCGTTTCTGACCGACGGGCAGGGGCATGTGACGACCGCGACCAACCGCCACGGCGGCATTTTGGGCGGCATCACCTCCGGCATGCCCGTTGTGTTCCGCGCGGCGTTCAAGCCGACCGCGTCCATTGCCAAGCCGCAGCAGAGCGTCCATTTGCCGACGGACTCGCCGCAGACGCTTGTAATCAAAGGGCGGCACGACCCGTGCATCGTTCCACGCGCCGTCCCGGTCGTGGAGGCGGTTACGGCGCTTGTGATGCTGGATTTGCTGTTGGGAGGAGAAGAAACATGGAAATAGAAGCGCTGCGCGGGGAAATCGACCGCATTGACGACGAGCTGGTTTCGCTGTTTTTAGAGCGGATGGGCGTAAGCTTAAAGGTCGCGCAGTATAAGCAGGCGCACAAGCTTCCCGTTCTGGACCGCACGCGCGAGCGCGCGCTGCTGTCGCGGGTCGCGGCCAAGTCCGACGACGCGGATATGCAGCTGTATATCCGGCTGTTGTACGCCTCGCTGCTTGGCCTTTCGCGCTCCTACCAGCGCAAATCCGGCGTGGGGATAAAGAACACGGGCCTTTCTGCGCGGATTCGGGAAAGCGCCGTGAAAAATGCGCAGAACGTCCTGCCCGCAAGCGCCGTCGTCGCCTGCCAGGGTGTGGAGGGCGCGTATTCGTCGCTGGCGTGCGAGCGGCTGTTTCGGCACCCGGACATCATGTTCTTTTCGTCGTTCGACGACGTGTTTTCCGCCGTGCAGCAGGGGCTTTGCCGCTACGGCATTTTGCCGGTTGAAAACAGCACGGCGGGCTCCGTAAACCGCGTGTACGATTTGATGGCGCGGCACAATTTTTACATCGTCAAAAGCGTGCGCTTAAAGGTGGAGCACGCCCTGCTTGCAAAGCCCGGCACAAAGCTTTCCGACGTGCGCGAAATCTTTTCGCACGAGCAGGCCAAAGAGCAGTGCAGCGCGTTTTTGTCGGGACTTCCCGGCGTGCGCGTGACAGTCTGCGAAAATACCGCCGCCGCCGCAAAGCGGGTGTCCGAAAGCGACCGCACCGACGTCGCCGCCATTTCCTCAAAGGAATGCATGGCGCTTTATGGGCTTTCGCCGCTCGGCGAGGGCATCCAGAACAACGCGAACAACTATACGCGGTTTATTTGCATCGGCCGCGAGCCGGAAATCTTTTCCGGCGCGGACAAAACGAGCCTGATGCTCACGCTCCCGAACCGTCCCGGCGCGCTGTACGACGTGCTTTCGCGCTTTTATGCGCTGGACATCAACCTGCTCAAGCTCGAAAGCCGCCCGAAGCCCGGCGGAGACTTTGAGTTCCTGTTTTATTTCGACATCGAAGCGCCGGTCTATTCCGAAAACTTCCTGCGGATGATTGACGAGCTGGAGGCTTCAACCGAGCAGTTCTGCTATTTCGGCAGCTACAGCGAGCTTTTGTGAACAAAAAGGAACAACGGGTTTTGCTTTGTGTTTACAAAACGTTCAATGATTTTCTATTGTATCGCCATAATTTACCGGTATACTAAGACCATCGAATCAAGAGAGACCCCACTCTTGAGGAGACGCAAACAGAATTCCCCCTTCTGTTTGGCAGAACTTTTTCATTTCTCCCCCTTTCTTTTTTTACGAAAAGAGGAAAAGCGCTCGGTTTTCCGGGCGCTTTTCCTTTTCTGCTTTTCCCGCTTCGCAATTTACAAAACGTTCAAATTCGTTCTATTTTGCCGCCATATTTTTCCGGTATGGTATAGATGTTCCGAAAGGGAAGCCTTCGGAACGGCAGACAAGAGTTTCTCCCTTTCTTCTTTTGTTTGCACTTTTTCATTTCTCCCCCTTTCTTCCATGCAAAATGCCCGCCGAAGCAGGAACGCTTCGACGGGCATTTTGCTTGTGCGCCCTTAATATTTAGGCAGGTACCGGTTAACCTCCCAGTCGCTGACGCTTGTACGGTACATATCCCATTCGTGGAGCTTGCCCTCGAGATATTTCGTGTACACATGCTCGCCGAGCGCTTCCCGGATAAAGCCGTCTTTCTGGAATTCGACCATCGCTTCCTCCAGAGAGCCGGGCAGGTTGTCAATACCGTCGGCTTTCAGCTCGTCGGGGGTCATTTCAAAAATGTTTTTGTTGACGCCGGCGGGCGGGGTCAGCTTGTTTTTGATGCCGTCAAGCCCCGCGGCAAGGCACAGCGCCATTTCGAGATACGGGTTGCATGCCGGGTCGGGGCTTCTGAGTTCCACGCGCGTCCCCATCCCGCGCGACGCGGGCACGCGGATGAGCGCGGAACGGTTCGAGGCCGACCAGGAAAGATAGACGGGCGCTTCATACCCGGGGACCAGGCGCTTGTAGGAGTTGACAAGCGGATTGGCCACGGCGGTAATGCCCTTGACGTGCTTTAAGAGTCCCGCGATGAACTGCATGGCGGTTTCGCTTAAGCCCAGCGGCGCGTCGGGGTCGTAAAAGGCGTTTTTGCCGTCCTTCATCAGCGACATGTTGGTGTGCATCCCCGAGCCGTTGATGCCGAACACGGGCTTGGGCATGAACGTCGCGTGCAGGCCGTGGCGGCGCGCATAGGTCTTGACAACATGCTTAAAGGTCACGACGTTGTCCGCTGTTTTCAGGACTTCGTCGAAGCGGAAGTCGATTTCATGCTGGCCCGCGGCGACCTCATGGTGCGAGGCCTCAATTTCAAAGCCCATATCCTCCAGCGCCAGGCAGATTTCACGGCGGCACTGTTCGCCCTGGTCAGAGGGCCCCATGTCGAAGTAGCCCGCCACGTCGCCGGTGCGCGTCGTCGGGTTGCCGTCTTCATCGAGCCGGAACAGGAAAAATTCACATTCCGGGCCGACGTTAAAGGTAAAGCCCATGTCCGCCGCTTCCCGGATGACCTTTTTGAGCACGTTGCGCGGGTCGCCCATGAACGGGGTCTCGCCGTCCGCGCAGTAGACGTCGCAGATAAGCCGCGCCACGCGGTCCTTCCACGGCAGCAGAACAAACGAATCATAGTCCGGGCGCAGGTACATATCGGATTCGTCGATGCGCACAAAGCCCTCAATGGAGGAGCCGTCGAACATGCATTTGTTGTCGAGCGCCTTTTCCAGCTGGCTTACGGTGATGGAAACGTTTTTCATCTGTCCGAAAATGTCGGTGAATTGCAGCCGGACAAATTTTACGTCCTTTTCCCGCGCGATGCGCAGAACATCCTCTTTTGTGTAGCCCATGGTACTCTTTGCTCCTTTCTAAAATCAAAAAGGGCAGCGGCGCCTTTCGTAAGACGTCGTTGCCCTGCGGTTACGGTATCATTATAAGCGGCAAGGCCGGGTTTGTCAACGAAAAATCCAAATTTTCCCGCGATTCGGCGCGGCTGACAAATTCCGCCGCCAAAGCCTTTCGGCGTTTGGGCACAATGTGCGCGCGCCGCGGGGATTTTTCCGGCTTTTCCGGCGAATGGCAGCCTTGCCGGAGTTTGGCGCGTGCAAAACCGGCCCGCCGGCGTTATACTTGGGCCATGCCGGCAGAAAACCGGCGAAGGAGGAAAAACAAATGCATCGAATCACACGAACACTCTGTGCGGCGGCATTGTGCGCCGCGTCGCTGCTCGCGCTTGCGTTCCCGTCCTTTGCGGCGGATGCGAACAGCCGCGCGGGGACGGTCAAAATCACGTCCGGCAGCCTCAATGTCCGTTCGTCGCCCTCGACCTCGGCAGGGGTGGTCGCTTCGCTTTATAAAAACGAAACGGTCACGCTGCTCTCCAAAGAGGGGAACTGGTGGCGCGTGGAATACGCCAACGGCAAAAGCGGATACAGCTCGGCGAGCTATATCTCCGAAGTTTCCGGCAGCCGCGCCTACCGCGTCAAAACGTCCAGCGGCAATTTGAACGTCCGCACGGGTCCGGGCACGGGCTACGGCGTCAAAGCCTCGCTGCCGAGCGGGCGGACGGTCGTCGTGCTTTCACAGTCCGGCGGCTGGGCGAAAATCGTCTACAACGGCAAAAGCACCGGCTATGTCAGCGCGGCCTATTTGACGACGGACACGTCCTCTGGTCTTGCGTCCGTCCGGCTCTCGGTGCCGAGCTACAAGCAGACCGATTCGCGCTGGGCCAACATCCTGCTCGGCTCGTCCGGCGAAACGATGGCGCAGTCCGGCTGTACGACCACGGCGCTCGCCATGACCGAATCGTTCCGCACCGGCACGACGCTCACGCCCGCCGACATGGCGAAAAGGCTGACCTATGCGCCGGCCGGGTGGCTGTATTGGCCGTCAAATTATGTGACGAGCGTCAATTCGGCAAACTATCTGCAAACCATTTACGACCTGCTTCGCGCGGGCAAGCCCGTCATCCTCGGGATGAAGCGCGCAAGCGGCAGCCAGCACTGGGTCGTGGTGACCGGCTTTGCGGGCGGCGCGCTTTCGGCGTCGAATTTCTATATCAACGACCCCGGCTCGAGCACCCGCACCACGCTGTCCGCGTTCCAGGCGGCATATCCGAATTTCTACAAGATTGCGTACTATCGGTAAGCAAAAAAGCGCCTGCTTTAGAAGCAGGCGCTTTTCGTCTTGTTCAGTCCAGCAAAATTTTGATGACGATTTTGCGCACGCCGGCGGGCAGGTCGTCTACCGCGCAGCCGGGCTTGTGCGCGTCCTGCGGATAAAATACGGCGAATTCGCCCGCGCGCACCGTAAAGCAGCGCGCCGAGTCCTCCCCGCCCGTATAAAAGGCGGCGTCGCGGCCGTCCGCAAAGGGGACGGTGTTCGTAAGCGACCCGACCGGCGCCCAAAACATCTGTTCCTCGCCGTCGGCGATATACTGCACGTCGGCGTACAGACGGTGCGCCTCATAGTCCTTCTCGGCGGCCGGCGCGGTGTCATAGGTCTGCACCATCGCATAGCAGCGGTCGCCGTCCAAGTCATAGCGCCCGGGCGGATTCGGGTTCTTTTGGTCGTTCATGATGAAGTCGTATGCCAAAATGGAATTCTGGTTCTTGTGCGCATACTTCAGGAAATTTTCTACACGATCTAAGATCATGCTTCTGGCCCTCCTTTGGGAAGCGCGGACGCCTCCGCAATATGTATATGCATGTGCGGGTAGGTCATTTCAATGCCCCGCGCATCGAAATCGGTTTTGATTTGCTCCAAAAGCCGGTACCGTGCCGGCCAGTAATCCGGCGTTTTGACCCAGGCGCGCAGCACATAGGAAATGCTGCTGTCGTCAAAGGCCTGCACGGCGGCAAACGGTTTGTCCGGTGTGTCGGAAAACAGCCCCACCGCCTGCACGGAGGCCAGAAGAGATTGCCGCACGGCGTCAATCGGCGCGTCGTAGGAAACCGCGACGGACAGGTCCAAAAGCCGCTTGTCCTGCTCGGTAAAATTGACGATATTCGCGTCAATGACCTTGCTGTTGGGCACATAAACGGTTTTGTTTTCGAGCGTTTTCAATTTGGTGTGAATCAGCGTGATGATGACGACCGTACCGGAAACGCCGTCGATCTCAACGTAGTCGCCGAGCTTAAAGGGCTTGCTGACCAGCAGCATAATGCCGCTTGCAAGGTTCGCAAGGCTGTCCTGTACGGCAAGCGAGGCGGCAAGCCCCACGACCGAAAACGCCGCGAGCATGGAGGTCACGGAAACGCCGAGCGCTTCAATGACGACCATCGCCGTGATGAACCAGAGCACGAGCTTTACGGTGAAGCGGATGATTTTTTTGAGCGTTGCGTCCAGCGTGAACTTCCGCAAAAGGCGCTCCAAAAGCTTGCAGAAAAGCCGTTGGAGCACATAGCAGACCACAAACGCCAGCACCGCGGAAAGAATTTTCCCCACGGTGAAATCGCCGACGGCGTAATCTAAAACGGAGCGCAGCTTTTCCATAAAATCGAACCGCCCTTTATGCCGCGCAGAGAATGGTTGCCGCCATGGTAAACTGCGCCGCGTAATACAGCGTGTGGTTCAAAATGACGTTGCCTTTTGTGTTTTTGCCCTCGCCGAAGTACATGCCCGAAAGCACCAGGTCGGAAAGCAGGAACAACAGCCCGCCGACGGACATGACCACCCACATTTTCTGAAAGCCCGAACGGTACGCGGTCACCATCGCGCACGTCATGGTCCAGGAAAGCATGAACGAATACAGAAAAACAATCCATTTGAATTTTCCGTACCGCATTTTCAGGGGCTTTTCCAAAAGCAGCGCAACGCAGGCGATGACCAGGGCCGCCGCCGCGGAAAGCAGAACGCTTTGCGCCGTGAAATCGGAATTGCGCAGAATGGCCGTTACAAAGCAGATGTGCCCGAGCAGGAAAAAGATGAAGCCGGAGTAGAGGTAAGAGTCCTTGTCCTGCAAATAAATCCATTTCAAATCGAGCCACACGTCGCCCAAAAGCCCGCACACCAGACCGAAAATCATCAAAGAGCCGAAGCTGTGAAAGCCGGGGTTCGCATTGGTAGCCGCGACCGCCGTCGCAATAAAGCAGAGACTGGCGACCGCTTTGGCGTACAGCGCCGCAATGCCGCCGAATTTGACGCGCAGAAACAGGAACACGCCTGTCGCCACAATGCCGATGCCCAACAAAACCCAGTATACCACCGTAATCCTCCAGAGCTGCCGGGCCAACGCAAAACGGCGTGCGCACCGGGAATTTTCAAACGTATTATACAATAATTCGCAAAAATTTTCAACAGGATTTTTGTATTTTTGTGTAAAGCAAAAAGTCTTTACACAAGGTAATCCGCGCACAGGCGGCCTTTTACAAACGGCGCCATACGCTGTTTGTGCGCCTGGTGCAGCGGGTGCTCCTGAAACGCGCGAAGCGCCGCTTCGGAAACGAATTCCGAATCAAACACAAAGTCGCAGTCGCTGCCCGGCTGCGCCTCATAAATGGCGCACCGCAGGACGCCGTCAATACCCTCCAGCGTCTGGACGGACTTGTGCAGGAGCCGGAAAATCTCCGCGCGGTTCTCCGGCGTAACGGCGTCGGAAAACTGCCAGAACAGAATGTGTCGTACCATAGCGTTCACCTCACCTCCTATTGTAGCACGATTTTTCAAAAAAGAAAGGGTTGACAAATAAAGGGAACTGTGGTTTAATAGGCTAAACCGATGAAACGGAAGTAAAACTGCACGACGCGCATACAGAGAGCGGGCGGCGCTGAGAGTCCCGCTGCAAACGCGGCAG
>CASGAS010000034.1 GCA_949299505.1 uncultured Eubacteriales bacterium | reverse complement strand
CTGTAAATCTACCTGCGGCAAACGAAATTTATTTTATCGATGGGGGTAATCCTATGGCAAGCTTTACGTTATCCTGCTGTTCCACAGCCGACCTGCCGCGCGAATATTTCGAGTCGCGCGACATTCGATACACCTGCTTTCATTTCAACATGGACGGCAAAGAATACCCGGACGACCTTGGGCAGTCCATTCCGTTTTCGGAATTTTACCGGCGCATCGCCGACGGCGCGCAGCCGACGACCTCCCAGATTAACGTCCAGCAGTACGTCGAGTACTTTGAGCCAATGCTCAAGGCGGGCGAAACGGTGCTGCACATCGCGTTTTCCAGCGGCCTTTCGGGCTCTGTCAACTCCGCGCGCATGGCGCGCGAGGCGCTTTTGGAGACGTACCCGCAGGCCGAGCTCTACATCGTCGATTCCCTGGCGGCTTCGTCCGGCTACGGGCTTTTGGTCGATGCGGCGGCGGACCTGCGCGACAGCGGGAAAAGCGCGCAGGAGGTGCGCGACTGGGTTGAGGAAAACCGGCTGTATCTCCACCACTGGTTCTTCTCGACGGATTTGACGAGCTACATCCGCGGCGGCCGCGTGACGCCGGTGGCGGGCTTTTTCGGCACGGTCTTGAAAATCTGCCCGCTTTTGAACGTCAACGACGAGGGCAAGCTTATTCCGCGCCAGAAATGCCGCGGCAAGGCGAAGGCCATAGACGAAATTGTCGCCAAAATGGTCGAGCACGCCAAGGACGGCGTAAACTACAGCGGCAAATGCTTTATTTCCAATTCCGCGTGCCCGGAGGACGCCCGGGCGGTCGCCGAGCGCATTGAAAAGACCTTCCCACACTTAAACGGCAAGGTCATGGTGAATTCCATCGGCACCGTTATCGGCGCGCACACGGGCCCCGGTACGGTCGCGCTGTTCTTTTTCGGCGACAAGCGCGGCGCGTGACGGCAGAACGCAAAAAAGCAGCGGCATGGTTTCCGTGCCGCTGCTTTTGTATTGCCTCAAGCGCGTGTCAGATGAGCGATTCGTACAGCGCCTTGATTTCCGCAACGCTTGTGTCGCGCGGGTTGCCCGGGCGGCACGCGTCGTCATAGGCGGACTGCGCCAAGAAGTCGAGGTCCTCCGGCTTGACAATCTCCTTGAGGTCCGCGGGGATACCCACGTCCTCGGACAGCCGGCGCACCGCGTCAATGGCGGCTTCGCGCGCGGCATCAAGCGACATGGCGTCCACGCCCTCTACGCCCATGGCTTTTGCGATGTCGCGGTATTTTTCGCCGGTCATGGGCGCGTTATACGCCATGACGGTCGGCAGGATAATGGCGTTTGCAACGCCGTGCGGCGTGTCGTACAGCGCGCCGAGCGGGTGCGCCATCGAGTGCACAAGGCCGAGCCCGACGTTCGAGAAGCCCATGCCCGCCACGTACTGGCCGAGCGCCATGTCCTCGCGGCCCTTCGGGGTGTTCGCCACCGCGTCGCGCAGGGAGCCGGCAATGATTTCGACCGCCTTGATGTGGAACATGTCCGAAAGCGCCCACGCGCCCTTGGTAATATAGCCTTCAATCGCATGCGTCAGCGCGTCCATGCCCGTCGCGGCGGTCAGGCCCTTGGGCATGCTCGACATCATGTCGGGGTCCACGACGGCGACGACCGGAATGTCGTGCACGTCCACGCAGACCATCTTGCGGTTCTTTTCGGTGTCGGTGATGACGTAATTGATGGTGACCTCCGCCGCCGTGCCCGCCGTGGTGGGGACGGCGATAATCGGGACGGACTTGTTTTTGGTCGGGGCGACGCCCTCGAGGCTGCGGATGTCATAGAATTCCGGGTTTGCCGCAACGATGCCGATGGCCTTCGCCGTGTCCATGGAGCTGCCGCCGCCGATGGCAATCAGGTAATCCGCGCCCGACGCCCGGAACGCGTCCACGCCGTGCTGGCAGTTTTCAATCGTGGGGTTGGGCTTAATGTCCGAATAAATTTCATACGCGAGCCCTTTTGCGTCCAAAATATCCGTGACCTTTTTGGCCACGCCGAATTTCAGCAAATCGGGGTCGGAGCAGAGGAAGGCTTTGTGAAAGCCGCGCGCAATCGCTTCGTCCGCGATGGACTGGATGGCGCCCTTGCCGTGGTAAGAGGTTTCGTTCAATACAAATCGATTGGCCATGGGAACAACTCCTTTTTTATTTTCGGCGGGGTGGCGAACCGCGCCTTTACGTTAAAATTTTATCAAATTCCGTGCGAAAAAACAAGGGGAACCTGCGAACATTTTATGAATTTTTCCGAAACTTCTGTGCCCTGAAAAATTCTTCCGCGCATCGCTTGACGCCGGGGAAAAGGTATAGTATACTGCAAATATTGTATCATATGAAACAAAAACGAGGCTGTTTTATGACGGAAGCGCAAAAAACACGCTGCTTGCGCGCCCTTGCGGACGCCCAAATTTTCTCAGCGCTTACAGACGCGCAGCGCAGCGCGCTTCTGGACGGCGCCGCGTCGGTGCGCGCTTACAAAAAGGATGCCGTCATTTTTTTCCGGGCGGACCGCACGCGCTGCGTTGGGCTGCTGCTTTCGGGGGAGGCGCGCGTGCTGAAGGAC
This sequence comes from uncultured Eubacteriales bacterium, assembly GCA_949299505.1. GTDB lineage: Bacteria > Bacillota > Clostridia > Oscillospirales > Acutalibacteraceae > Fimenecus. The sequence continues at coordinate 13,248 of CASGAS010000034.1, read as the reverse complement.
CATGTGACCGTCAGCGTCCTGCGGCGCGGCGGCCAGTTCGGCGCCGTTACGCTTTACAACCCGGCCGAGGGCTTTGTCAACACCATTGTCGCGCGCACCGCCTGCCGCGTGCTGTTTCTTGATAAGGCGGGCGTGGACGTCTGCATGGCGGAAAACCGCGATTTTGCCGTGGCGTATATCGCGTATCTTTCCGAGCGCATCTATTTTCTGAACCGGAAGATTGAAGCGTATACCGCGCCGAGCGCGGAGGAGCGGCTGCTTGTCTATCTGCGGGACGCGTGCGGCGCGTCCGGTACGCTGCAAAATGTCAACGTGTCCGAGCTTGCGCGCCGGGTCAACGTGTCCCGCGCCGGGGTCTACCGGGCGCTTGAGGCTCTGGAGGCGCAGGGAAAGCTGTGCTATCGGGGCAAAACCATTACGTTAACGATTTAGGCGTGCGGTTTGCACGCCGGGAAAGGAAGATTTATATGAAAAAAACCATTGCGCTGCTTTTGAGCCTTGTGCTCGTGCTGCTTTCCTTTGCCGCCTGCGGCGGGGAAGCGGAAAAAGGGGACACGCCCGCGGAAAAGACGACGATTCGCCTGGCCACGCTCAAGGGCCCAACGGGCATCGGCTCCGTCAAGCTGTGGGCGGACAGCGACGCCGGTACGACTGCGAACGCCTATGCCGTGACGCTGTGCACCGACCCGACGGAGGTCACGGCGGGCATGATTGCGGGCAGCTATGACATTGCCGCCTGCCCGCTGAATATGGCGGCGGTGCTTTACAACAAGCTCGAGGGCAACGTGCAGATGCTTGCCGTCAACACGCTCGGCACGCTGTATCTGCTGTCCGCGCAGCCGCTGGAAAGCATCGCGGACCTTGCCGGCCGGACCGTCGTCACGGCGGGGCAGGGGGCGACGCCCGAATATGTGCTGCGCTATCTGCTCGAAGAAAACAAGCTTTCCGACAGCGTGACCGTGGAATTTCGGTCGGAGCACGCCGAGGTCGCGACGCTTGCCGCCGCTGCCACGGCCGAGGACAGCACGCTCTATCTGCTGCCCGAGCCGAACGTGACCTCCGCGCTGCTGCAAAACAAAGCGCTGTCGGTTGCGCTGGATTTGTCCGACGCGTTTGAAAGCGCCTCCGGCGTGGCGCTTGCGATGGGCTGCATCGTTGCGAAAAAGGACTTTGTCGCGGAAAATCAGGCGGCTGTGGACGCGTTCCTGCAGGAATATGAGGCGTCGGTTGCGTATACGGGCACCAATTTGGACGAGACCGCCGCGCTGTGCGAGACGTACGGCGTTATCCCGAAGGCCGCCGTCGCCAAGCAGGCCATTCCGCGCTGCAGCATCGCGTTCCAAAGCGGCGCGCAGATGCGGGAAACGGCGCGCGCCAATTTGGACGTGTTGTTTGCGGCAAATGCGCAGTCCGTAGGCGGCGCGCTGCCCGGCGATGATTTCTGGTATGGCGCGTAAATTCAAAAACGGACCTGAAACCAAAGTGAAAAAAGCCGCGCGCGCAGCCGTCTCGCTGTGCGTGTGGCTTGCCGTGTGGGAGGGCGTCAGCCTGTTCGTCGGGCAGGAGGTGCTGTTTGCGTCGCCCGCCGCGACATTCTGCCGGCTTTGGCAGCTTGTGCGCACCGGGTCGTTTTGGCTTACCGCCCTGCGTTCGCTGCTGGGCATTACCGAGGGGTACCTTCTGGGCGTGCTTTGCGGCGCCGTGCTTGCGGTGCTGACCGCTTCCTCCAAATGGCTGTACGCGGTGTTCAAGCCGATGCTTACCGTGATTCGCACCACGCCCGTCGTGTCGTTTATTATTCTGGCGCTGGTCTGGCTGCAAAAGGAGAACGTGCCCGTGTGCATCTCCTTTTTGATGGTCCTGCCCATTGTCTGGGCGAACCTTGCGTCCGGCATTGCCGAAACGGACGCCGGGCTTCTGGAGATGGCGTGTGTCTACGGCTTTGGCCGGGGCAAAACGCTGCGGTACGTCTATTTCCCGAGCGTTCTGCCCGCTTTTCTGACGGCGCTGACGACCGCTATCGGCTTTGCCTGGAAAGCCGGCGTTGCCGCCGAGGTCATCAGCACCCCGCGCGGCGCTATTGGCACGCAGCTTTATAACGCGAAGGTGTATCTCGAGACGGCGGACCTGTTCGCCTGGACGCTGGTCGTGATTTTGCTGAGCATGGCGTTTGAACGGCTGATTGTCTTTCTTGTCGGCCGGATTTCGGCGCGTGCGGCAAAGGAGGGCGCAGGATGCAGGTGATTTTTCAAAACGTCACGGTCCGCTACGGCGAAAAGACCGTGCTGGAAAACTTTTCGCATACGCTGGATTTTTCCGGCGTGACGGCGCTTCTGGGCGCCTCCGGCGTTGGGAAAACGACGTTTCTGCGCGTGCTTTGCGGCTTGGAGCGGCCGACGTCCGGGCGGGTGGACGGCTTCCCGGCGCAGTACACCTATTTGTTCCAGGAGGACCGGCTGCTGCCCTGGCTTTCCGCCTTGCAAAACGTCGCCGTCATAAGCGGCGAAGCGAAAGCGCGGGAGGCGCTCGAAAAAGTCGGCCTCGGCGCGGAGCTCGACGCAAAGCCTGCGGCGTTAAGCGGAGGAATGCGCCGCCGCGTCGCCCTTGCGCGCGCTCTTGCGCACGACAGCGCGTTTTTGCTGCTGGACGAGCCGTTTCGGGGCTTAGACAAAGCGTGCCGGGACGCGCTTTTGCCGCTCTTGACAAAGGAGGCGCAGCGCCGCCCCGTGCTGCTGGTCACGCACGACCCGCAGGAAGCCGAGCGGCTGCGCGCAAAAACCTGGACGCTGCACGGCAGTCCGGCCGAATTGTGATAATGCGGCACATCTTATAGCAAAATCCGGTAAAAATGATAGAATAAACGCAGATACGCTTGGCTTTTGGAATTTCTTACCAAAGGATGTGACGGCGATGGACGGGAAACGAAAAACAATCCTGTTCACCGCCGCTTTCTTTTTGCTGGCGTTCGCGCTGCTGCTGTGCACGCTGTTCATGCAGCTTTCGCTGCGGGACAGGCTGGAGTCGCTGCCGCTTTTGTCCGCCCAGACGCTTTCCGACGCGGTAACGGAAACGCCGGCTGCGGCCGGGACGGCGCAGACCCGGCCGCACTCGACCGCGCCCGAAACGCAGGCGGTGCAGCCTGCCGTTGAGCAGACCGTCCGGCATACGCCTGCAACAAAGCGCGCCGAGACGAAAGCGGCGCGGACCACGACGGAAAAGTCCACCCGCCTTGCCGATACGCTGGTGGTCAACACAAACTCCAAAAAGATTCACAGCCCGGACTGCGCGTATGTGCGCAATATGAATCCGGAAAACCGGGCGGAGATTCCGGCCGAGGAGCTTTCCGCGTACCTTTCGGACGGCTATGCAATGTGCGCGCACTGCGAGGGGTATGTGCAATGAAGAAACGACTCGAACAGCTTGCCGACCTGCTTTCCTCCCGGCCGCTTGTGCTGTTGGGCTGCGCACTGGTGTGCGCGGCGCTTGCCGGGGCGCTGCTTATCAATCAGGTTCTGCTCGGGCGCAGCGTAGAAAGCCGCCTGGCGGCCGCGTCGAGCACCGCGCCGCAGATTCACTGGTACGGGGCGCGCACGACCGCGCCGCAGACGCAGGCGCCCGTGCAGTCCGTCGAGACCCGGCCGGCCGCCGGGGACTATGTGCTCAACACAAATTCCAAAAAGATTCACCGGCCCGACTGCCGCTATGCCGAATCCCTTAAGCCGGAAAACCGCGGCGAAGCAACCGAAGCCGACCTGCCCGGGCTGCTGGCGGACGGCTATACCTACTGCAGCGTCTGCTGCGGCTGAGCGGCTCTTGTGATTTTGCCCAAAGATTTTTTGTCTGATTTCGGCGAAGAAAACCAGGCAACTCAACCGATTTACCAAAAAAAATCTGGTTTTTTAGGCAAAATGCAAAGGAAAATTTGCTTTTATTAAAAAAATCCCTTGCAAAATTTCCTTTCCTTGTGTAAAATACATAGTAACAACATTGTCGTATTGTATAATTTACGCTTTGGAGGGATCCTCTTATGTCGAACAGACTGTTTCAGGCGATCATGCATCAGATGACCGAGGCGGTGGACCGCACAATCGGCGTTCTGGACGAGACCGGTACGGTGATCTCCTGCAGTGAGCTTTCCCGCGTGGGAGAGGTTCTGCCCCCGGAGCTTAGCTCCGTATTTCAGACGGCCGACCCGGTTGTGCTCGACGGCTGCGTTTACAAATCCTTCGGCACGCACATGCACCCGGAATACGCGGTGTTTGTAGAAGGGGACGACGAGCTGGCGCAGAAATACGCGTCGGTGCTGGCTGTTTCGCTTTCGAGCATTAAGCAGTATTACGATGAAAAGTACGACCGCGGCAACTTCATCAAAAACGTCATCCTGGACAACATCCTGCCGGGCGACATTTACCTCAAGGCGCGCGAGCTGCGCTTTAACAACGAGGTCACGCGCGTCGTCGTTTTGATTCGCATCACCGAGCATGTGGACATTTCGGTCTACGACATTATTCAGAACCTGTTCCCCGATAAGAACAAGGATTTCGTCATCAACCTCAACGAGACCGACATCGCCCTGATTAAGGAAGTCAAGCCCAACGTGGATCCGCGCGATCTGGAAAAGCTGGCGCGCTCCATTGCGGACAGCCTGGGCGCGGAGTATTACTCCCATGTGCTTGTGGGCATCGGCACGACGGTCGAGGGGATTAAGGACTTGGCGCGTTCGTTCCGCGAGGCGCAGGTCGCGCTCGAGGTCGGCAAGGTGTTCGACACCGAAAAGACCATCGTCAGCTACGACAACCTTGGCATTGCGCGCCTGATTTACCAGCTGCCCACAACGCTTTGCGAAATGTTCTTAAAAGAGGTGTTCAAGCGCGGCTCCATTGAATCGCTTGACCAGGAGACGCTGTTCACCATCCAGAAGTTCTTTGAAAACAACCTGAACGTTTCCGAAACGTCGCGCAAGCTGTTCGTGCACCGCAACACGCTTGTGTACCGTCTGGAAAAAATCAAAAAGCTTACGGGCCTCGACCTGCGCGAGTTCGACGACGCCATTGTGTTCAAGGTGGCGCTGATGGTCAAAAAGTACCTGGATTCCAGCCCGATTAAGTATTAAGCCACAAAATACCGGGTAGATTTTGGGTTTGTTCACAAAATGTAGGATTTTTTCTGTGGATTTTGCACAGAGCTTGCCGCATATTTTGTGGAAAAATACAGAATCTGCGCTTTGGGTTACAAAACGGTTACAAATTCCGCGCCTTTATGGTATACTTAAGGGTGGTATGGAGCTTGCATTGCAAGCGCCGTGCCACCCTTGTTTTTGATTTTCACGAAGCGAGAGGTATGCGGCAGTGATCGAATTTAAGAATGTTTCCAAAACATATAAGAACGGCACCGAAGCGCTCAAAAACGTGAATTTGCGGATTGAAGACGGCGAATTCGTCTTTGTGGTCGGGTCCTCCGGCGCGGGCAAAAGCACGTTTTTGAAGATTATCATGCGCGAAGAGGTGCCCAACAGCGGGACCGTCCACATCAACGGGTTCGACCTGACGACCATGCGCAAGCGCGACATCCCGATGCTCCGGCGCACGATGGGCATTGTGTTCCAGGACTTTCGGCTTATCCCCAACATGACGGTGTTTGACAACGTCGCGTTCGCCATGCGCGTAATTGGCGCGCGGGAAAAGGAAATTCGCAAGCGCGTGCCCTATGTTCTGAGTCTTGTGGGGCTTACGTCCAAGGCGCGGCAGAAGCCCACGCAGCTCTCCGGCGGCGAGCAACAGCGCGTTGCGCTGGCGCGGGCGCTGGTCAACAACGCGGGCATTCTGATTGCGGACGAGCCGACCGGGAACATTGACCCGGAAATGTCGTATGAGATTGTCGACCTGCTCAATCACATCAACGCCAGCGGCACGACGGTCGTCATGGTCACGCACGAGCACAATCTGGTGCGCCATTTCCATCACCGCGTCATTACGATTGAAAGCGGGCATATTGTTTCGGACACGAGCGATACGGACAAGCTGCCCGAGGACTACGCCGCCATTGAGGCGAACTATCCGACGGGCAAGGATTCCAAGCAGGCCAAAAAGGCCGAGGCGCTTTCCGACACGACGATTGAAGCGTCCTCCAAATCGACCTATTATATCCAGCCGAACGTCGACCGGGATTTAGAGGAATTCATGCAGAACTACGGGCTTGACGATATGGACCTTGCCGAGGACAACATCGATTATTCCGCCTATCTGGACGATGCGGCGAAGCAGGACGGGGGGAAGAAGGCATGAAAGGCGCAAGTCTCAAATATTTGACGCGGGAGGGCTTCCGCAACGTCTGGGTCAACCGGCTGATGTCTCTGGCCTCCGTTACGGTGCTGCTGGCGTGTCTTGTCATTATCGGCGTGGGCGCAATGGCGTTTTTCAACATCAACGCGCTGCTCGACCGCGTCGAATCGCAAAATGTCGTTATGGTGTATCTGGAAATGGAAGCCGACGACGCGACGGTGGAGGCCGTCGGGCAGACGCTTGCCGGCATTCCCAACGTCGCCAGCTGCGAACTGATTCCGAAAGAGCAGGCCTTTGCCGAGCAGGTGGAAGCGCTCGGCGGCGACAGCAGCATTTTCGACGGCCTGCAGCAAAACCCGCTGCCCGACTCCTATAAGGTCACGCTTACGGACCTTTCCCAATTCGACGCGACCGTCGAGCAAATCCGTACGGTCGAGCATGTGGACAGCATCCGCGAAAACAGCGACCTTGCAAGCAAGCTGGTTTCGGTGCGCCGCGCCGTTACCGCCGTAAGCATCGGCCTTGTTGTGCTTTTGTTCCTGGTTGCGCTGTTTATTATTGCCAACACCATCCGCATTACCATGTTCAGCCGCAAGCTTGAAATCAACATCATGAAGGCGGTCGGTGCGACAAACGGCTTTATCCGCTGGCCTTTCTTTGTGGAGGGCATTATCCTGGGCGTTATTGCCGCGGCGGTCTCGCTGGGCGTGCTGTGGGGGCTTTATGAGCTTATCACCGTGTACGCCGCCGACCTGCTCGGCTCATTCGGCTTTGCGCTGGTTCCGTTCTCAGGCTATGCGCTGCGGATTTTCCTTGTGTTCCTCGCCATCGGCGTATTCACCGGCGGCGTCGGCAGTATGATTTCGATGAACAAGTACCTGCGTGAGCAAAGGAGCGTGGTCAACAATGAGTAACCTGGTATTTCGCCGGTCGGTCGGGCTTTTGGCGGTCTGCGTCCTGTTTGTGACCGGCTGCCTGTTCCCGGCAGCGGCGTTAGATCGGGATGAGCTGCAATCGCAGATTGACCAGCAGGAGGCGGTTAAGGACTCTTTGAATAGCGACCTGGATGACCTGCAGGAGGAAATGGACGTCATCAACGACCGGGTCTCCGCGCTCAATACCAAGATTGCCGAGTACAACAAGGTCATTGCGCAGTACCAGTCGGAGCTGGACACGCTCGACGCGCAAATCGACGCCGCCGAGACCCGCCAGACGGAGCTGGAAACGCAGATTGGCGATACATACGAGCTGCTGGGCGACCGGCTGTACGCGACCTACGTTGCCGGCTCGACCTCCACGCTGGAGCTGCTTTTGAGCGCCGAGGACTTTGAGACGTTTTTGACGCGGCTCGAGCTTGTGCGGCGCATTTCGGAATACGACACGAACCTGGTCGCCGGGCTGCAGGCGGACATCGACGAGCTTGACGCGACCAAGACGAAGCTTGCGTCCGACAAGGCCGCGGTCGAGGAAAAGCAGGCCGCGCAGCAGTCGGCGCTCGATTCGCTGGCCGCCGACCGCGCGGAGGAGCTGGAAGCGCGCAGCCTCCAGGTCAGCAAGCAAAATGAAATTGAGGAAAAGCTGTCTGATACCCAGGACAATTTAGATGCGCTGAATGCGGCAATGGAAGAGTATGACCGCCAGCAAGCCGCCGGCATGGAAAGCGGCAGCGGCAACATTTCCGGCGGCGGGAACACCGGCAACTACCCGGTGTCTTCCAAGGGCATGATTTGCCCGTTGCAATATCCCAACGTCTATATTTCCGCCGGCTGGTACGGCTACGCGAACCACAAGGGCATCGACTTCTGCACGCGCGGCGCCACGGGCAACACCTATGGCAAGGAAATCCGGGCGGCGGCGGACGGCACGGTGTATTCCGCGGAATACCACTATTCCTGGGGCAACAACGTCTACATCAACCACGGCGAGGGCGTTTACACCCGGTACGCGCACTGCAGCCGGATGGTTGTGTCCGCCGGGCAGCAGGTCAAGCAGGGGCAGGTTATCGCCTACGTCGGCAACACCGGCAACGTAAGCCCCCGCCCGACGGCCTCCAACCCGCACGCGGGCGCGCACCTGCACTTTGAGGTGTGGGTCAACGGCACGCGTGTGAATCCTTCGCCCTGGCTGCCGTAAGCTGCGCCGAAAACGAAGAAAGGGGGCGTTCTATGCGTCGCAAAATTTCGCTTGGGCTTGCGCTTGCAATCGTGTTTCTGGCCATTGCCGGTACGGCGGCTGCCACGGCGGCGGTGACCATGCGCGTCTACAATTCCATCATTCGCGACCTTCCGAGCCGTTCGAGTCTGTATGCGACGGTTTCGGAAATCGACGATATTGTCCGCAACAACTATTTCGGCGAAATCAACGACAGCCTTTTGAACGCGGACCTTTCCGCAGGCTATGCCGACGGCATCGGCGACGGGTACAGCTATTATATGACCGCTGCGCAATACGCCCGGTATAAGGACGAGCTGCGCGGACAGATGGTCGGCGTCGGCGCCGAGGTGTTTTACGACCCGACCGACGCGGGCCTCTATGTGGCGCAGGTTTCCGAAAACTCCCCGGCTGCGCTGGCGGGGCTGAAAACCGGCGACCGCATTATCCGAATCAATGAGGAGGACGTGACCGCGTACAATTATGCGGCGCTTTCCGAGACGCTCACGGGCGACCGGCTTTCAAGCGTGACCGTGACATATTCGCGCGACGGGGGAGAGGGGCAGAACGTCAACCTTGTCAAAGGCTACACCGCGCAAACGGTGTACACAAGCCAAAACGGTTCGGTCGGGTATATCAAGATTACGGCGTTCTACGCCAACACGGCGGACCGCCTGAAAGCGGCCGTGGACGCCTTGTCGAAGGCCGGCGCGACCAGTCTCATCTTTGACCTGCGCGGCACGCAGGCGGGTACGATTGAATATGCGGCGGCGGCGCTCGACGTGCTGGTCCCCGTTGCGAGCGAGGGCACCGGCGCGCTTGCAACCGCGTATTCCAAGGACGGTTCGGTGCGCAAGACCTTTACGGCGGAGGCGTCGTCCGTTTCCATGCCGATGGCGGTGCTGGTCAACGGCCAGACGACCGGCGCTTCGGAACTGTTTGCCTGCGACCTGCGCGACTACGGCATGGCGCGGCTTGTCGGCGAAACGACGGCCGGCAACGGGGCGCTGCAGGAGATTTTTGAGCTTGACGACGGCGGCGCGCTTATTTTGACGACGGCGGAGCTTCGTCCGTACATCAGCCAGAGCTACAACCGCGTCGGGCTTGTGCCGGACGAAGAGGTCGCGCTGTCTGCGGAAAAGGCGGTGCGCCTGCCGGTGCTTTCCCAAAGCGAGGACGAGCAGTACCAGCGCGCGTATGCGCTTCTGTCCGGCGAAGAGGCAGAATAAAACGCCAACGCCCCGCGTACCCTTTGGTATGCGGGGTGTTTTGTATGTTCTTAATCCTGAAGCTGAATCCGGCCGCCGCAAAAAAGCGGGGCTTTCGGCTGTTTCCCAGGCAGCAGCCGCCGTCTGTAACGCGCGTCGCCGTGCGCGGCGGGGCGTTTTTTTATTTTGCCGTCGCCGCTTTGGACCGGCACGGGCAAACGGACCTTACGCCGCTTTTGCGGCTTGGTGGCTGCGTTCGGCGGATTGTGCCGGCCGGTCCGCTGCCGCCGCTTGCGGCGCCGTTCGCCCGGTTTGTGCCAAAGCTTGCGCCTGCGCGCCTGTTTTTGCAAACCGCGCTGCACGTCCTGCAAGTGCAGAATGCCGCGCTGCCGTCTTTGGGCATTTCCGACCCGAACGGGCTGCTTGCCGAGGCGGTTCTGCCGTTCGCCGCATACGCCGGGGAGCTGCGCGTGTTTACGAACGCCCCGCAGCGCTACGCCGCCGTCGGGGAACAGATTTTTTGCAAATGGGGGCTGCCGCTGGTGCTTGCCGACCGGGCGTCGGCGCTGTCCGCCTGCACGGTGCGGCTTTTCCCGTTTGCGGAAAACAAGGCGGCGGCGCCGGGCGTCTGGGAAACGGACGGTGCGCGGCGCACGCCGTCCGGCCTTTGCCTGCCTGACGAATTGGAACGGCGCAGACCCGCCGAAACGGACGCGCTGCTGTATTTGTCCGCGCTTTACGAGGTGTGCGGCGTGCCGCTGCCCGGCGATTTGCATTACCGGTCGCTGGGATAGGAATTTACCGGAGAAAGGCTTGACACGCCTTGCGAAAACAAGTATAATACGAATTTGTGTAAATGTAAAAACCGAAAGGAGTTTACCGCCATGTTGCAGGAAACGCTGTTGACCGCCGAAGGTCTGAAAGAGCTGGAAGAAGAGCTCGAACAGCTCAAAACCGTCGGCCGGAAAGAGGCGGCGGAAAAAATCAAAGTCGCGCGCAGCTTCGGCGACCTTTCCGAAAACGCCGAGTATGACGAGGCGATGAGCGACCAGGCGAAGCTCGAAGCGCGCATCAATGAGCTGGAGAACATGATCAAGAACGCCAAGGTGTTTGACGAAAGCACCGCCAGCACCGAGATTGTGCACATCGGCTCCAAGGTGACCATTCAGAACAGCAAGCGCCAGAAGCTCACCTATCAGATTGTCGGCTTTGCGCAGGCGAACCCCGACGAGGGCAAAATTTCGGACGAATCGCCGGTCGGCAAAGCGCTGCTCGGCCACAAGGTCGGCGACAAGGTCGTGGTGGAAGCCCCGGTGGGCACGCTGAATTTCAAAATCGTATCGCTCGACCGGTAAACGCATTGGCAAGGACAGCAAAAAGGAAGTGAAAGCATATGGCAGAAGAAAAGACGCAGGCCCCCCAGCAGGACGTAAGCGAGCAGCACCGCATTCGCCTGGAAAAGCTGCAGGCGCTACAGGCGGCGGGTGAGGACCCGTTTCAAATCACCAAATATGACGTTACGCATCACAGCGCCGACGTTAAAGCGCAGTTCGACACGCTCGAGGGCAAACCGGTGCGCGTTGCGGGCAGACTGATGTCCAAACGCATTATGGGCAAGGCGTCGTTCTGCAATGTGCAGGATCTTGCGGGCAGCATCCAAAGCTACGTCGCGCGCGACAGCCTTGGCGAAGAGCCCTATAAAGCGTTCAAGAAGCTCGACATCGGCGACATTGTCGGCATTGCGGGCACGGTGTTCAAGACGAAGACCGGCGAGATTTCCGTCCATGCCGAACGCGTGACGCTGCTCTCGAAGAGCTTGCAGGTGCTGCCGGAAAAGTTCCACGGCCTGACGGATACGGACACGCGCTACCGGCAGCGCTATATCGACCTGATTACGAACGCCGATTCGCGCGAGACGTTTTTGAAGCGCTCGAAGATTCTTTCCGCCATTCGCCGGTATTTAGACGGCGAGGGCTTTATCGAGGTCGAAACCCCCATGCTCGTATCCAACGCGGGCGGCGCGGCGGCACGGCCGTTTGAAACGCATTTCAATGCGCTCGACATGGACGTTAAGCTGCGCATTTCGCTGGAGCTGTATCTCAAGCGCCTGATTGTCGGCGGCCTGGAGCGCGTCTATGAGATTGGCCGCGTGTTCCGCAACGAGGGGCTCGACACCCGTCACAATCCGGAATTTACGCTGATGGAGCTGTACCAGGCGTATACGGACTACCACGGGATGATGGATTTGACCGAAAACCTGTACCGCTATGTCGCAAAGGCGGTCCTGGGGACGGACAAGATTACCTATAACGGGGTCGAAATGGACCTCGGCAAGCCGTTCCGTCGCATCACAATGGTCGACGCGGTCAAGCAGTATGCCGGCGTGGATTTCCGCGAGATTCATACGCTCGAGGAGGCGCGCGCCGCGGCGGACGCGCACCACATCGAGTATGAGCCGCGCCACAAGAAGGGCGACATCCTCAACCTGTTTTTCGAGGAATACGCCGAAGCGCATCTTGTGCAGCCGACCTTTGTCATGGACCATCCGGTCGAAATTTCGCCCCTGACCAAGAAAAAGCCCGACGACCCCGAGTATGTCGAGCGCTTCGAGTTCTTCATGAACGGCTGGGAAATAGCGAACGCCTATTCGGAGCTTAACGACCCGGTGGACCAGCGCGCGCGCTTTGCCGCGCAGGAGGAGCAGTTTGCCCAGGGCGACGAGGAAGCGAACCACACGGACGAGGATTTCCTCTATGCGCTCGAGGTCGGCATGCCCCCGACGGGCGGCATCGGCTTCGGCATTGACCGTATGGTCATGCTGCTGACCGACTCTCCCGCGATTCGCGACGTCCTTTTATTCCCGACAATGAAGCCTCTGGACTAAAAAATCCAGTAAAATCAAGGGTTTTCGGCATCTCAAATCCGAGTTGACAACAAATTGACAACAATTTTTCATATAATTTTGAAGAATTGTGAAGCAGAATGAATTGTTGTAAGGATAAAACACAATACAGTACTTGCTGTATAGAGAACACTTTTTGAAAGTAATTTCAGAAGGTGTTCTCTTTTTTTGTTAGGTCTGCTTGTGTCATGACAAAATTAAAACCGAAAGGAACAAAGACAATGATTAGTGAAGAGACAAGAGCATATTATGACCTGAAAAAACGTAACGATGTAAGGGAGAGTGCTAAAAGGATTCGCAGACAGTTCCTGCGATATAAAGATGCCGAAATCATCTATAGTTTGCAACACAAAAAAATATTAGAACTTGCCAGTGCAGCCGGAGCCATTTACCGTATGGATGGTACTGTTTTGATCAATCGTGATATCTTCGAGGAATACTTGGAAAGGTTTCATGAGCCAAGCACCTTGAAATCCGAGGAGGAACCAGTATGAGTGGAAACCTTTGGATGTTCTCAGATATGCTTGACGACGAAGATATCGAGATGCAGAAGCATGATTTTATAACACTATATCAAGGCGCCGATTATTATGGACTCGGCCTGAAGGTGTTTACACGTATGGCACGTGAAGCCGGTTCGGTCTATAAAATTGGAAAGAAGGCCTTGATTCGAAGAACTATTTTTGATGAATATTTAAGAAAGGTA
>CASGAS010000033.1 GCA_949299505.1 uncultured Eubacteriales bacterium | reverse complement strand
CTTCTGGAAAGCGCCGCTGTCGGAGCTTGCCGGCAAGACGCTCGGCATCATCGGCTTCGGCGGCATCGGGCAGCGCGTGGCGGACCTGGCCGCGGCGTTCGACATGCGCGTACTGGCCGTTTCCGGCCACGAAACCGACCAGAGCGCGCGCAAAAACTTTTGCTGGACCACGCTCGAGACGCTGGCGGCGGAGTCGGACTTCATCACGCTGCACTGCCCGCTCAACGCGCAGACCGAAAATCTGGTGGACGCGGCCTTTCTTGCGCGCTGCAAAAAGACGGCGTACCTCATCAACACCGCGCGCGGGCCGGTTGTGGACGCCGAGGCGCTTGCCGACGCGTTAAACGAAGGGCGGCTGGCCGGCGCGGGGCTCGACGTTTTGCCCGAAGAGCCGCCGGGGGCGGACTGCCCGCTGCTGCACGCGAAAAACTGCCTGATTACCCCGCATATCGCCTGGGCGGGGCTGGAAACGCGCGAACGGCTGATGGGTGTTTTGCAGGAAAATTTCGCCGCCTTTTTCGCTGGCTGTCCAATTCTTGTGTTAAACTTAAAAAACGGGGGGGGTCCTTTGGCTGTCCCTTTCTTGTGTTAAACTTAAAAAACGGGGGGGGTCCTTTCGGACCGCGCCGGCTGCTTTCCATAGGGTTTCGGTTTATTCCGCCGTCTTCGCAAGGCCGAGCTCCAAAAGCTGGTCCTTGTCTACAGGGGCGGGACATTCGGTCATCGGCTCCGAGGCGTTCTGCACCTTGGGGAACGCGACGACGTCGCGCAGGCTCGCGCAGCCCAAAAGCTGCATGCAGAGCCGGTCAAGCCCCAGGCCCATGCCGCCGTGCGGGGGCGCGCCGTAGCGGAACGCGTCCAACAGGAAGCCGAATTTCTCCTTGGCCTCCTCGTCGGACAGGCCAAGCAGCGTGAAAATGCGGCTTTGCAGCGCCGGGTCCGTGATGCGGATAGAGCCGCTGGCAAGCTCGACGCCGTTGAGCACCAAATCGTACGCCTTGGCGCGCACGCGGGCCTTGTCGGTCTCGAGATACGCAAGGCACTCGTCCATCGGCGCGGTAAAGGGGTGGTGCATCGCGACGAATTCGCCGAGCTCCCGGTCGTACTCGAAAAACGGGAATTCCGTAATCCACAGCAGGTCGTAGCGGTCCTTCGGCACCAAATTGAGCTTTGCGGCGACCTCCTGGCGCAGCGCGCCGAGGACGGTGAGCGCAAGCGACTCGTTTTCGTCGGCCACAAACAGCAGCGCGTCGCCGGGTTCGGCGGCCATTTGACGGAGAATCGCGTCCATTTGCTCGGTAGTTAAAAATTTACTAAACGACGAAGCCACGCCGTCGGGGTTCAGCCGCGCCCAGGCAAGGCCCTTGGCGCCGACGCCGCGGACGAACTCGGTGAGCTTGTCCATCTCCTTGCGCGAAAGCGCCGCGGCCGCGCCCTTGACGTTGATGCCGCGCACCGTGCCGCCCGCCGAAAGCGCCGAACGAAACACGCCGAACGCCGTTTCTTTCGCCTGCTCGCTTATGTCCACAAGCTCCAGCCCGTAGCGCGTGTCGGGCTTGTCCGAGCCGTAGCGCTCCATTGCCTCGCGGTAGGTCAGGCGCTTTAAGGGCGCCGAAAGCTCCCGCCCGAGCATGTCGCGGAACACCCGGCGCATATACCGTTCGCCGAGGTCGAGCACGTCCTCCATATCCACAAAGGACATTTCCAGGTCAATCTGCGTAAACTCCGGCTGGCGGTCGGCGCGCAGGTCCTCGTCGCGGAAGCAGCGCGCAATCTGCATGTACCGGTCGAAGCCCGCGACCATGGAAAGCTGCTTGTAAAGCTGCGGCGACTGCGGCAGGGCGTAGAAGCTGCCCTTGTGCAGCCGGGACGGGACCAAAAAGTCGCGCGCGCCCTCGGGGGTCGAGCGAATCAGCATCGGGGTCTCGATTTCAATAAAGCCGTTTTCGTCAAAAAAGTCGCGCGTAATCTTCGTCAGCCGGTGGCGCAAAAGGATGTTCTTCTGCAAATCCGGCCGGCGCAGGTCGAGATAGCGGTATTTTAAGCGGGTAAGCTCCGACGTCTGGGAGTTTTCGACAATTTCAAACGGCGGGGTCTCGCTTTCGCCCAAAATGCGCAGCGCCGTGACCTCCACCTCGACGTCGCCGGTGGGCATGTCCGGGTTTTTCGCCGCGCGCTCGCGCACGACGCCGACGGCCGCCACGACAAATTCCGCGCGCAGCCGCCGCGCCTTGTCCATGACCTCGGCTTCGGTGCCCTCGGTAAAGGCAAGCTGCAAAAGCCCCGTCCGGTCACGCAAATCGACAAAGATAAGCGCGCCCAAATCCCGCTGCTTCTGCACCCAGCCGCAGACGGTGACCGTCCGGCCGACGTCCGCCATTCGGAAATTCCCGCAGTAGTCCGTTCGTTTTATGCCCTGCATCGTATCCATCAGTTCTGCAAGCCTCCCAACACCGCGGCGGCGTCCGCCTCGGTAAGCTCCGTATCGATTTGGCCGAGCGCGTCGCGCAGCAGAATCGCCTGGAACGCCCCGGTAAAATCGTCGAGCGACAGCGTCTGTGTTTCGCCGCTGCGCATGTTTTTCAGCGCCGCTTCGCCGCTTTCGAGCTCCGCGTCGCCGAGCACGACCGTGTACGCCGCACCCAGCTTGTCGGCGTATTTCATCTGCGCCTTTAAGCCGCGGCCGACCGTGTCGAACTGCGCCGCAAGCCCCTCCTCGCGCAAAGCCTCGCAAAGCGCGGCCGCCTTATAGGACGCCGCCTCGCCCATAGAGGCGACAAAGAGGTCGCAGCGCTTTGCCTCGGGGAGGCCGTCGTACCGTCCGCCGCCGCAGACCGTGCCCTGCGCGCCGATTTCGTTCGAGACGAACTCGAACACCGTGCGCGTGTAATAGTCTAAGCCCCGGACAATCGTCGGGTTGACGGTAAAGGCGATGTCCATCGCCTGCAGGTACCGCTGCACCGCGTCGAAATGCGCGCGGCAGTCGTCGCAGAGGTAGTCGAGAATCTTCGGCGCGCCGGCCGCAATTTCCGAGCAGACCGGGCTTTTGCAGTCGAGAATCCGCATCGGGTTGCGCTCGAGTCTTCCGCGGCAGGTGTCGCAAAGCTGCTCGGCGCGTTCGGCGAAATACGCCTTGAGCGCCGCCTGGAACTGCCTGCGGCACGCCGGACAGCCGATGGAATTGAGCTCCAGCGTCAGGTTTTCCACGCCGAGATATTGGAACAGCGCGTGCGCCAGGGCGATAATCTCCGCGTCCGCCGCCGGCGCGCCCGCGCCGAAGCTCTCGACGCCGAACTGGTGGAACTCGCGCAGTCTGCCCGCCTGCGGCTTTTCATAGCGGTAGCAGGAGGTCAGGTAATAGATTTTCTGCGGCAGCGGGTCGTTGAAAAGCCCGTGCTCCAGAAAGGCGCGCGCCGCGCCGGTCGTGCCCTCGGGCCGAAGCGTAACGCTGCGGCCGCCCTTGTCGGAAAAGGTGTACATTTCCTTTTGCACCACGTCGGTCGTTTCGCCGACGGAGCGCTGAAAAAGCTCGGTGTGTTCAAAAACCGGCGTGCGCAGTTCCGAAAAGCCGAAATTTTCGGCAATCTCCCGCGCCGCCGCTTCGATATACTGCATTTTGCCGCTGTCACAGGGGAGCAGGTCAAGCGTCCCCTTTACGGCGTTGGTCAACAGGGCCATTCTATCTTCCTTTCCGGTGGATATCGACAAATACGTCCCCTCTTGGCGGAGGGGACGTGCGCGTTTTATTTCGGGTTGACGATGTCGCGCCAATCGAGGTCGCCGCGTTCGAGCGAATGGATAATCGCCTCGGCGGTGGCGATGTTGGTCGCGACGGGGATGTTGTGTACGTCGCAAAGACGAAGCAGGTTGTTTTCTTTCGGCTCGTGGGGCTTGGGGTTGAGCGGGTCGCGGAAAATCAGCAGCAGGTCGATTTCGTTGCAGGCGATCCGCGCGCCGATTTGCTGGTCGCCGCCCTGCGAGCCGTTTAGGAACCGGGTGATTTTCAAGCCCGTCGCTTCGGCGACAAGCTTGCCCGTCGTACCGGTCGCGCAGAGATTGTGGCGGGACAGAATCCCGCAATAGGCGATGCAAAACTGCGTAAGCAGCTCTTTTTTCGAATCGTGCGCCATCAGGGCGATGTTCATAAACAGCCTCTCTTTCTACCATGATCGGGTCCGGCCGGCGCCCGCGGACGCCTGGTTTTGCCGGAAATATTATACCGTTATCTATCTTACCAGAGATTCTGCAAGATTGCAACCGTTCCGGTCTGTTTTTTCGGGAAGTTTTTGTGATTTTTGCGCGGTTTTAGACAATTTTTGTTAGAATGTCGAAAAATCAGGGGCGCGCGCGGCCGGGTTTTTGCCCTCGCGCGGAAAAACGCCTCACATCCGGCCCTTGAACGGCACGTCCTCGCCCTCCAGGCGGGCGGCGACGCGGGCAAAGGCGGCGCGGGTATCCTCCTCGGGCAACGTCCCGGCGGCAAGCTGCGTAAGCCGCGCGTCCTGCGGGACGGCGCCCAAAAGCCGCACGCCGCAGGCGTCGACCGCTTCGTCGGGCGAAAGACATTCGCCGCGGCGCACGGCGGCGCGGGAATACCGGTTGAGCAGCAGCCGCACCGCTCCGGCGGGCAGCCGGTCGAACAAAAGCTCCGCGAGCACCGCCGCCGCACGCAGGCAGACCCGGTCGGGCGTGGCGACCAGCACGGCTTCCCCGGCGGCCGCAAGCAGCGCGGGGAACGCCCCGCCAAGGCCGGCGGGCGCGTCCAAAAGGCAGTAGTCAAACGGTTCGGCGGCCGCGCGCAGCGCACGGGAGAAGGCGTCCGGGTCCGGCGCGTCGGGGCGGGCGGGGGGCAGCAAAAGCCCCATCGCGCCGTCCGGCGACAGGCAGACCGCCTCCGCCGGCGCACAGTTTCCCGCGGCGGCGTCCGCCCAGGTGAAAACCGCATTTTCGCCAAGGCCGGTCAGCAAGTCCAGCGTCCGCAGCCCCGCGTCACCGTCCGCAAGCAGGACGCGCCGGCCCCTTGCGCAAAGCGCGCGCGCAAGGCAGGCGGACACAGTCGATTTGCCCGCGCCGCCCTTGCCGGAACAGATTAGAATGGTTCTCGCCATGCCGCTTTCCCCCATTCGTTTACGCAAGCGGGCTGTTGTAGCCCTGCTCGGTCTGCGGCGCTTCCTCCGTCTCGAAATACGCCTTGTAGATTTCCGCCACGAGCGTCGCCGTCGCGGAACCGCTGTTGAGGTTTTCAATGGCCACGGCCACCGCGATTTCCGGGTCGTCAATCGGCGCATAGGAAATCATGAAGCCGTTTAAGCCCTCGACAATCGCGCCGTCCACCTTCGCCTTGGATTCGGCGGTACCGCTCTTGGCGGCCACGGCGACGGGCAGGTTCTTGAGCGCGGAAATGCGCTGGCCGTACCGCCCCATGCCCTCGCGCACAATGGCAAGCGTTTCGTCGGAAACGTTGAGCTCGCACGCGACGGTGCCGGTGTTTTCCAAAAGCGTTTCGGAAAAGTCGGCGGACTTGATGCTTTTTACAAAATGCGCCTGGTAGCGCGTGCCGGTCGCCAGCGCCGCCGCATAATTCGCAAGCTGAATCGGCGTGAACAGGTTGTCGGACTGGCCGATGGCCGCCTGCACCGTGTCGCCGGGGTACCAGGTGCCGCCGTGGGCCTCGCGGTACTCGATGCTCGCAAGCACGCCGGTCGATTCGCCGACCTCGACGCCGGTCTTTTGCCCCAGGCCGAAGCGCGTGCAGTATTCGTTCATGCGTTCAATGCCCAGCTGCCGCCCGGTCTCGTAGAAAAAGATGTTGCACGACCGGTTGAGCGCCTCTTTGACGTCGATATTGCCGTGGTAGTCGGTGCAGCGGAACACCGTGTCGGTGAAATAGGTGTAGTAGCGCGTGCAGCGGAAGCGCGTCTCCTCGGTAATGACGCCCTCCTCGAGCCCCGCCACGGCAATGGCGGGCTTCATGGTGGAGCCGGGCGCGTAGGTCGAAAGCAGCGCGCGGTTCCACAGCGGCGAATCGGGGTCGGCCGCCAGCGCCGAATAGTCCTCGTAATAGGTCGAAAGGTCATAGCTCGGGTAGGTCGCGCAGGCCAGCACCCCGCCCGTTTTCACGTCGATGACCACCGCCGAACCGACGGCCGGGATGGATTCCTTGTCGCGGTACTGCTGCACGAACGCCGCAAGCGCGTCCTGCGTGCGCTTTTGCAGGCTTGCGTCGAGCGTCAGAATGACGGCGCTGCCCTGTACGGGGGCGGTCGTGATTTCGGAGGTCTTGCCGCCCTCGGCGTCGGTCGTGGTCGTCAGCACGCCGTTCGTCCCGCGCAGCGTCTCCTCCAGCGCGCTTTCAATACCGAATTTGCCGATGGTGTCGTCCATGCCGTAGGCGCGCAGCTCCAGCGTTTTGCGGTCGGCCTCCGACAGGCTCTCGTCCGCGGCGGCGGTCTTGTATTCCTCGGAAAGCGCGGCGTACTCCTCGGCGTCGAGCTTGCCGACCACGCCCAAAATGTGCGGGGCGATGGTGCCGTCGGGATAGCTGCGGCGCGTCGTCACGACAATGTCCACGCCGGTAAAGACCGCGCTGTTTTCCTTAATGGCGGCGGCGACCTCGTTGGAGACCTCGTCCGCGAAGGTGTAGGGGTTCATCGCCGAAAACGAAACGCGCTTGAGCGAATAGCAGACCGAGCCTATCTTGCGGGCGGTCTCTTTGTCGTAATTTTCAAGCTGGAAGGTTTCGACCAGCGCGTCAAAGCAGTTCTGCGCCGTGGCGTAGGAATTGAGGTGCAGCACGTCGCGCGATTTGAGAAACGCAATGTCCGCGTCCGCGTCCGTCTTAAAGCGGATGTTCCCGCTCGCGTCAAAGTCCAGCGGCAGGTCGTCGTTCCATTCGACGCCGTGCTCCTCGCACAGGGAAATGAGCGCGGCCAAAATGGCGTTGCGCTCCTCCTGGCGGGAGGTCGGCGGGAAATAGGAGGCGTTGAGCACAACGGCGTTTATCTGCTCGTTCGTGACCAGCGGCACGCCGTTGCGGTCCAGAATCTCCCCGCGCGCGGCAGGAATGGTGGTTTTCACGGCGTTGACGCGCACGCCGGCGGTCGAATAGTCCCCGGCGTGGACGACCTGCACGCGGAACAGCTCGCCGACAAAAATTGAGAAAAGCAGCGCGACGGCGACCAGGAAAGCCGCCGTGCGAAGCCGAAGACTTTTTTCTTTCATGGCGTTTCCTCCTTCTCTGGCCGCCTTATTCCTCCACGCGGGTGCGGCGCACGACGGCGCGCACCAGCAGGTAAAACAGCGGGGTGAACAAAACGGACAGCGCCGCGGCGGGCAGGTAAAAGCGCAAAAACAGGTAGCCCGCGCCCTCGACGTTTTCGGCAACGACAAAAAACAGCGTATAAAGCCCGGCGTACAGCAAATGCGCGCACGCCGACAGCAAAAGCGCCGTAAACAGGTTGTTGCGCATGATGGTGTTGATCAGGATGCCGCACGCCGCGCCTATAAGCAGCAAAAAAAGCGCATGAAAGCCGTCGCCCAGGGGCGAAACGCAGTCCCACAGCACACCGGCCGCCGCGCCGAACAGCGCGCCGGAAATTTCCCGGTCAAACAGCGC
This sequence comes from uncultured Eubacteriales bacterium, assembly GCA_949299505.1. Classification (GTDB taxonomy): domain Bacteria; phylum Bacillota; class Clostridia; order Oscillospirales; family Acutalibacteraceae; genus Fimenecus. Next base: position 12,077 of record CASGAS010000033.1, on the reverse strand, counting down.
GATGCAGACGGTCAGGGACGTCAAAAACAGCGCGCGCACGCCGAACACCGCCGGGAACACGCCCGGGGTGCTTTGCAAAAGATAAAAAAGCAGGACGAACAGCGCGAACAGCGCGCGGCGGACAATAAGCCGCTTTGTACGCTCACGCATCGCCCTGGCCCTCAAAATCGGTGATGACGAACACTTCCTGCAGCTCGCCGACGTCCACGCCGGGGGTGATTTCGGCGCAGTAGGACACGTCGCCCTCCTCTTCGCGGACGGCGGTCACGGTGCCGATAATCAGGTCGCGCGGGAACACGCCGCCCACGCCCGACGTACACACAATGCCGCCCGGGGCGATGGACGTCTGGCGCGAAAGGCCGGTGAGCTTCAAAACGCCGTCGACGCCTTCGGCCGCGGTCGTTTCGGTGTAGCCCGTTTCGCCGGTCCGGATTTCATACGCCGCCGCGCTGACCTTCGGGTCGCAGACAGACAGCACGACGCAGGTCGTCGGCGTAACCTCGGAGACGACGCCGACCAAGTATTCCCCGCTAATCACCGGGTCCCCGGCCGCCACGCCGTCGGCGCTGCCGCAGTTTAAGGCGAACGACCCGAACACGTCCGCCGCGTCGCGCCCGATAAGCGAGCCGGCCACAAACTGGAAGTCGGGGTTCTTTTCTTTCACGCCAAGGAAGTCCTCGTAGCTTTCCACCTGGCGCTGCAGCTTTTCATAATCGACCAGCATCCCCTGGTATTCGGCGACCTGCCGCTCGAGCTCCTCGACGCGGTCGCGGTAGGCGCCGGCCGAAAGGAAGCCCTCCGCCGCGCCGCCGATTTTTTCGGCGACATAGGTGCACGCGCGCTCCAGCGGCGAAAACACGACGCTTGCCGCCTTTGTGAGCGCAGAAGTCCCGCCGGCGAAGGCTGCCGCGGCAATGACGCACGCGAGCAGCACCACGACGGCTGCCAGCAAAATTTTGAATGCGGTGCTTCTGAAAAAGTTTCGCATGGCGCTTCCTCAAAGCTTCCTACTTAAAAAATTCGCGGCTTATTCGTACTTGCGGCGGCCGGTCACGGCCAGCACGGCGTCGTTTTCCAGGCACTTGCCGCAGCCGTCGACCACGCAGTCGAGCGGGTTTTCCGCCACATGGACGGGGATTTTCGTTTCAATGGAGATGAGCTTGTCAAGCCCGCGCAGCAGCGCGCCGCCGCCGGTGAGCGTAATGCCGCGGTCAATGATGTCGGCCGAAAGCTCGGGCGGGGTCTTTTCCAGCGTCGAACGGATGGTGTCGAGAATCTGGTTGACCGGGTCGGACAGCGCTTCGCGCACCTCCTCGGAGGTGATTTCGATGTTCTTGGGCAGGCCGTCAAGCAGGTTGCGGCCCTTGACGTCCATCGCGCCCTCACCGTCGTAGGGGTAGGCGGAGCCGATTTTTATCTTGATCTCCTCGGCGGTGCGTTCGCCGATAAGCAGGTTGTGCTTTTTGCGGATGTAGGCGATAATCGCCTCGTCAAAATTGTCGCCCGCCACGCGCGCGGACTGCGCGGTGACGATGTCGCCGAACGAAATGACCGCGACCTCGCTTGTGCCGCCGCCGATGTCGACGACCATCGAGCCGACCGCCTCGGACACGGGCAGCCCCGCGCCAATGGCCGCCGCCATGGGCTCTTCTATGAGGCTGACGTATTTTGCGCCCGCGCTGCGCGCCGCGTCGTGCACGGCCTTGCGCTCGACCTCGGTAACGCCGGAGGGAATGCAGATGAGCACGCGCGCCTTGGAAAACGGCGAACGGTTTATGGCCATGCGGATAAATTCCTTAAGCATGTCCGACGTGATTTCAAAGTCGGCGATAACGCCGTCCTTTAAGGGACGCACCGCCGTAATGGAGCCGGGCGTGCGGCCGATCATCTGCTTGGCCTTGTCGCCGACGGCGACGACCTTTTGCGGGTAGGCGCTCACGTCCACCGCCACGACCGACGGTTCGCGGATGACAATCCCCTTGCCCTTGACGAACACCAGGGTATTCGCCGTGCCAAGGTCAATCCCGATATCCTGGGAAAACAACATGGAGGGTCTTCCTTTCCGTTTGCAAATTCGCATAAATTTCCAGTATGTAGCTATTATACCCTACGCGCCCCGATTTCTCAACCGCCAAAATGGGAAAAGTTTGTAACGGGCGGGTAAATTTTTTTCAACGATTTGTACGGGAGGCGGGCGGCGCGGGGAATAGGGAACGGCGGATAGGAACAGAGACCGCGAAACCCGTTCGGCAAAAGCCGGAGGAAGACCCGCAGGGCGGGGAACAAGCTCGCGCCGCGAAACAGGGCGCGGCAGAAACGATATTTCGGCGGTGATGAAAATAAAAATGAAAGCTTGTAGGGGCGGGTTATTCCCCTGTTAGGGGAAATGTCCGCGCAGCGGACAAAAGGGTGCCCGAATCCGGAGGATTTCCGTGCCCGCCCGCAAAAGCCCGGCAAGAACACAGCCTCCGGCGGCGATGAAACCGAAAGTCAGATATAACCGTTCCTCCCTCTGACGAGGGAGGTGGATTTGCGGCGAATTTTTCGCCGCAAAGACGGAGGGAGAGATACAGAAAAGGTAAGTTTACCGTATCTCTCCCCCAGTCTCGACGTCGCAAGCGCCGTCTCGCCAGCCCCCTCGTCAGAGGGGGCAAAGGGTTGCTTCTGATTTCTGGTTTCTGAACGGCACGCGCACGGGCCCGGCAAATGCCGGGCCCGTGGTCTGTTCGTCTGTCTGTGTGTCTGCCGTGTATCCGGGACGCGTTTTGCTTACTCCAGCTCGAACTGGCCGGTGTACAGCTTATAGTACCGTCCCTTTTGCGCAAGCAGCTCCTCGTGGTCGCCGCGCTCGATGATTTCGCCGTGCTCAAGCACCATAATCGCGTTCGCGTTGCGTACGGTGGAAAGCCGGTGCGCAATAACGAACACGGTGCGGCCCTGCATGAGCTTGTCCATGCCCTCTTCGACCAGGCGCTCGGTGCGCGTGTCAATGGAGGAGGTCGCTTCGTCCAGCACCAGCACCGGCGGGTCCACGACGGCCGCGCGCGCAATGGCCAGAAGCTGGCGCTGCCCCTGCGAAAGGTTCGCGCCGTCGCCGGTAATCACCGTGTCGTACCCGTTCGGCAGCGCCCGGATAAACTCATCCGCGCCCGCAAGTTCGGCAGCGGCGACCACCTGCTCGTGCGTCGCGTCCAGGTTGCCGTAGCGGATGTTGTCCTCCACCGAGCCGGTGAACAGGTGCGTGTCCTGCAGCACCATGCCCAGGGACCGGCGCAGGTCGCTTTTGCGGATTTTGCGGATGTTGATGCCGTCGTAGCGGATTTTGCCCTCCTCGATTTCGTAGAACCGGTTGAGCAGATTCGTAATCGTCGTTTTGCCCGCGCCCGTCGAGCCGACCAGCGCAATCTTCTGGCCGGGCTTCGCGTACAGGCTCACGTCGTGCAGGACGGTCTTTTTGCCGTCGTAGCTGAAGGTGACGTGCTCAAACACCACGTCGCCCGCCAGCTTTTTGTAGGAGACGGTCCCGTCCTTATGCGTGTGCTTCCACGCCCAGACGCCGGTGTGCGCCTCGCATTCGGTCAAATTGCCGTTTTCGTCCTCGCGCGCGTTGACCAGCCGCACATAGCCCTCGTCGCTTTCGGGCTTTTCGTCGAGCACCTCGAAAATGCGTTCCGCGCCCGCAAGCGCCGCCAAAATGTTGTTGAACTGCTGCGACAAATTGGTGACGGGCTGCGTAAAGGAGCGCGTGTACTGCAAAAACGACAGCGCCGTGCCGACCGTCAGCGACCCGCCGATGACGAACGCGCCGCCCGCCGCGGCGATGACCGCGTAGACGACATGGGAGAAGTTCCCCAAAATGGGCATCAGTGCGCTCGCATAGGAGTTCGCCGAGGTCGCCGCGTGCTGCAGCTCGTCGTTGAGCGTGCCGAACTCCGAAAGCACGCGCTTTTCGTGGTTAAAGACCTTGACGACCTTTTGGCCCTCAATGGTCTCTTCGATATAGCCGTTCGTCTTGCCCAGCGCCTTTTGCTGCGCGCGGAAGTAGTAGCCGCTCTTTTTGCCCATGACGCGGACAATCAGCAGCATAATCGCGACGAACACGACCACAATCGCCGTCAGCCGCACGCTTAAAAACAGCATGATGCCGAACGCCGCGACGACCGACACCACCGAGGAGATGGTCTGCACAAAGCCGCTGCTTAAAAAGTTGCGGACCGTGTCCACGTCGTTGGTGTAGCGGCTCATCAGCTCGCCGTGCGTGTGCGTGTCGAAATAGGAGATGGGCAGGTCCTGCATGGCGTCGAACAGGTCGCGCCGCAGGGTGTTGACCGTGGACTGCGAAAGCGTCAGCATAATGCGCGCGTAGCCGAACGACGCCGCGGAGCTTGCGATAAACAGCACCGCCATGCGCGCAAGCATGCCGAGCATCGGGCCGAAGTCCGCGTTTTCGGGGCCGGCCTCGATAAGCGGCAGCAGATAGTCGTCGGCCAGGATGCGGATGAAGTACGCCGCCGAGACCATGCCCAGGGTGCTGCCCAGCACCAGAAGCAGCACCAGCAGCAGCAGCCCCTTGCGCTTCGAGACGTAGCCGAACAGCCGGCGGGCGGTTTTGCCTGTATTTTTGGGGCGCGGGCCCTTGACGCCGCGCGGGGGCCTTACGTTCTGCGCCGCGGGCGCGGCTTTTTTCCGTTCTGCCATCAGTCCGCCGCCTCCCCTATGGCCGCGCCGCCCTTTTGCTGGCTTTGGTAGACGTCGCGGTAAATTTCGCTGCGCTCAAGCAGCTCTTCGTGCGTGCCGAAATCGGACACGCGGCCCTCGTCGAGCACCAGGATTTTGTCCGCGTCCTCCACGGAGCTGATGCGCTGGGCGATAATGAGCTTGGTCGTGCCCGGGAACTGCTCGCGCAGCGCGGCGCGGATTTTGCTGTCGGTGACGGTGTCCACGGCGCTTGTGGAGTCGTCCAAAATCAGGATTTTCGGCTTTTTCAGCAGGGCGCGCGCAATGCACAGCCGCTGCTTCTGCCCGCCGGAGACGTTGACGCCGCCCTGCCCGAGGTCGGTTTGGTAGCCGTCGGGAAAGGCGCGGATGAAGTCGTCGGCCTGCGCGGCGCGGCACGCGGCGGCGACCTCCTCTTCGGTCGCGTTTTCGTCGCCCCAGCGCAGGTTGTCGAGAATCGTGCCGGAAAACAGGACGTTGTTTTGCAGCACCATGCTCACGCTCTCGCGCAGCGCGTACAGCGTGTAGTCCTTGACGCTGCGGCCGCCCACGCGCACCTCGCCGGCCGTCACGTCGTACAGGCGGGGAATGAGGCTGACGAGCGTCGTTTTGGCGCTGCCGGTGCCGCCGACAATGCCGACGGTCTCGCCCGCGCGGATGTGCAGGTTCACCTGGTCGACGACGTTGCGCTTGCCGTCCTTTTCATATTTGAAGCTCACGCCGCGGAATTCGATCTCCCCGTCGGCGACCTGCAAAGCCGGGTCCGCGCCGTCGTCGCGGATGTCGGGCTTTTCGGTGATAACCTCCCAAATGCGGGAGGCCGCCGCGCGCGACATGACGTAATTGACGAAAATCATGGCGATCATAATAACCGACATGAGAATCTGCATGACGTAGGTCAGCACCGTCGCAAAGGCGCCGATTTCAAGCTTCCCCTCGACGATGTCGCCCGCGCTGAAGTACGCGATAGCCAGAATCGTGCCGAACATGGTCAGCATCATCAAAGGCTGCGCCGCCACGACGAGCCGTTCGGCGTTGATGCCCGCGCGCATGAGCGCGTCGTTGGCCTTTTTGAACTTCTTTTTCTCATAGCCGCCGCGCACGAACGCCTTGACCACGCGAATCGCAATAAGGTTCTCCTGCACGGAGGCGTTGAGGTTGTCGAACATCCGCAGCATCTTTTTGAACAATTTCATCGCGATGGGGCCGAAAATGGCCAGCACCACAAGGATGAGCGGAATGACGACCAGGAACACGTCGCCGACGACCGGGTCGAGCCGGAAGCTGATGACCATGGCGAACAGAAACTGCAGCGGCGCGCGGAAAAAGATGCGCAGCATCATCTGATACATGTTCTGCACCGTGGTCACGTCGGTGGTCATGCGCGTCACGAGCGACGCGGTGGAAAACCGGTCGATATTGGAAAACGAAAAGGTCTGAATGTTGCGGTACATGGCCTCGCGCACGCGCGCGCCAAGGCCCATGCTCGCCTGCGCCGCCAGGTGCGCGGCAAGGCCGCCGGCCGCAAGCGACACGCCCGCCATGCAAATCATCATGCCGCCGGTGCGCACGACGTACTGCAAATCGCCGTTCGGAATGCCGACGTCGACAATGCGCCCCATGTAATAGGGAATGAGGATCTCCAGCGCGACCTCGACAATCATGAGAATCGGGCAGATCACGGATTGGAGCCAGTAGGGCTTGGCATAGCGCATCAGCTTGCCCACGGCGATCACCTCCGAAAATTCCGCGCGCTTTCCCGCGGGGCGGAAGCACACATACAAGGATATTTTAGAACAGCCCGCGGGGCTTGTCAACCAAAAAGCGGCGGTTTGCGCGACGGGATTTTGGATAATCGACATTTTTTGCGGCTTTGTTGACTGGTTTTGCCTGCAAATCGCCGCGCCTGCGCGCAGGGGTGAAAGGGGCCGAAGCCGTCCGAAGCGGCGGCTTCCCATTTCCAACACGCAAAGGAGCGATGCAAATGTCCCGTACACTTTCCGCGCGGCAAAAGGCGTTCTGCCGCCACTATGTGCGCCTGCGCAACGGCCGGGAGGCCGCGGCGGCGGCCGGATTTGTCTGCCTGCCCCAGCGCACGGCGCAGCGGCTTCTGGCCGACCGGCGCGTGCGCGCCGAAATTGCCGCCTATGAAAAGGAGCTTGCCGCCACGCGCGCGGAGCTCATCGCCGGCTACCGGCGGCTGGCGTTCGGCTCGGTCGCGGACGCGGTAAAGCTGCTTTTCCACGACGGCGGCGAGCCGCTCGACCCGGAAACGCTCGACCTGTTTGCGGTTTCCGACCTAAAGCGGCCCAAGGGCGGCGGGCTCGAAATCAAATTTTTCGACCGGCAGCGCGCGCTCGAGCGGCTCGAAGCGCTCGTCTCCGGCGACGCGGACGGCGCCCTGCCCTTTTACCGGGCGCTGGAGCGGTCGGCGGCGCTGTTCGGCGAGCAGGGCGGCGCGGACGTATGATGCTTGCAAACCTCGAACGCTTTTCCCAAAAGCAGCTTGCGCTGTTGTCGTGGTGGTGCGAAGAAAGCCCCTTTCACACCCATGACGCCATCATCTGCGACGGCGCGGTGCGCAGCGGCAAGACCATGTGCATGTCGCTGTCGTTCGTGCTGTGGGCGTTTTACCGGTTCTCGGACCAGTCGTTCGGCCTTTGCGGCAAAACGCTGGCCGGGCTGCGGCGCAACGTCGTCACGCCGCTTCTGCCGGTGCTCTCGGCGCTGGGCTTTGTCTGCCGCGAGCAGAAAAGCCGCGCCCTTTTGGAGCTGTCTCGGGACGGGCGGCAAAACCGGTTCTACCTGTTCGGCGGCAAGGACGAAGCCGCCGCCGCGCACATTCAGGGCCTGACGCTTGCGGGCGTGATGCTCGACGAGGTCGCGCTGATGCCGCGTTCGTTCTGCGAACAGGCGGTGGCGCGCTGCTCGGTGGACGGTTCGCGGCTCTGGTTCAACTGCAACCCCGAGCACCCCGCGCACTGGTTCTACCGCGAGTGGATTCTGAAGCGCGCGGAGAAAAACTGCCTGTACCTCCACTTCACCATGGAGGATAACCCCGCCCTGTCGCGCGCGATGCGCGACCGGTACCGCACGCTCTACAGCGGCGCGTTTTACCGGCGGTTCGTCAAGGGGGAATGGGCGGCGTGCGACGGGCTTGTGTACCCGTTTTTCGACGAAACGTACGTCTGCGACGTACCGGACGGCTGCTGCGCCTACATCGTCTCGTGCGACTACGGAACGGTCAACCCCACTTCGATGGGGCTTTGGGGACTCAAGGACGGCGTCTGGTACCGGGTCGACGAATTTTATCACGACGCAAAGCAGAAAGGCTTTCAAATGACCGACGAGGAATACTACCGTTCGCTTTGCACCCTTGTCGGCGACCGGAAGGCGGACCGTGTGATTGTCGACCCGTCGGCGGCGTCGTTTCTCGAATGTATCCGCCGCCACGGGCGTTTCCACGCCGAAAAAGCGCAGAACGACGTGCTTTCGGGCATCCGCCGCACCTCCGACGCGCTCAAATCGGGCCGCGTGCGCATCTGCCGCCCCTGCCGGGATATCCTGCGGGAATTTACGCTGTACCGCTGGGACGAGGGCGCGCGGTACGACGCGGTGAAAAAGGAGAACGACCACGCCATGGATGATATGCGTTATTTTGTTTCAACGGTGCTGGGCGAAGACAGCGACGACGGCTTCGCCCTGGCCGTTTCAAGAAAGGGGTGAGCCTTTGCCGCTCTTCAAAAAACAAGGACGCGGCGAACGTGCCGGCGTGCCGGCGCTTGCCGCGCCCGGCCGCGGACAGCTCGCACCGGGGCTGTTTGCCGCGCCGCCCCCGCTGCTTGCCGGCGACCTGTTTTGCGCGCTGCGCGACGCGGTGCCCGTCATTGACGCCGCCGTGTACAAGCTTGTGCGGCTGACCGGCGGCTTTCACGCGGTCTGCGAGAACCGCCGCTACCAAAGCGCGCTCGACGATTTTGCGGCCGCGGTGCCCAGCGACGGCGCGAACCGGTCGCTGCAATCGTTTGCCGACTGCTTTTTTGAGCAGCTTCTGACCTACGGCACGGCGGTCGCGGAAATGGTGCCCGACGAGACGGGCGCGGTGCGCTACCTGTACAACGCCCCGCCGCGCGACTACCTTTTGCGGCGGTCGCGGACGGATTTTTCAACCGTCGAGGTGCTGCGCAGCGACGGCGCGTTCGGACAGCCCGTGGCGCACGGCGAGCGGTTCGTGTACGCCGCGCTCAATGCGAAGCCCGGCGAGCTGTACGGCACGTCGCTGCTTGCGGGGCTGCCGTTCGCCGCTTCGGTGCTTTTGAAAATCTTTCACGCCGTGGGGCAGAACTGGGAGCGCGTCGGGAACGTCCGCTTCGCCGTTACCTACAAGCCGTCGGGCGACCCGTCCGCGCGCGCCTACGCCCGGGAGCGCGCCGAGCAGATTGCCGCGCAGTGGGGCGAGGCCATGCGTAGCCGCGACGTGCGCGACTTTGTCGCCGTCGGCGACGTGGACGTCAAGGTCATCGGCGCGGACAACCAGGTGCTCGACAGCGACGTGCCCGTGCGCCAGCTTTTGGAGCAGATTGTCGCAAAGCTCGGGCTGCCGCCGTACATGCTCGGGCTTTCGTGGTCCACAACCGAACGCATGGCCGCCGAACAGGCGGATATCCTCACGACGGAGCTTGCGCACTACCGCCGCGTGCTGACGCCGGCGCTTTTGAAAATCTGCCGCACGCACCTGCGCGCGCTGGGCTGCACCGACCGCGTGGAGATCGTCTGGGACGACGTGACGCGCAAGGACGCCGTCGAAGAGGCGACCGCCCGCCATTTGGACGCGCAGACCGACGAAATCCGCGCAAGGCTTGCAAGCGCCGGACAGAAAGGAGAGGACCATGCAGAAATCGTATGACCCACAAGCCCGCACCGCCGCCGTTACCGACGACATGCTGCGGGAGATTAACCGCTACACCCGCAAGGAGCTGACCGCCGACGAGGTCTATGTGTTTTCCGTGCTGCTGTGCGACAACGAGGTGGACCGCGACTACGAGCGATTCTCCGTCGAGAGTCTGCGGGCGCTTGCGCCGCTGATGTGCGGGCGCACCGCGATTTTCAACCACGCCCCGGACGCCGCCGCACAGACGGCGCGCACCTTCCACACCGAGGTCGTGACCGACGAGACCCGCCGCACGTCGCTCGGGGAGGCGTACACCTACCTCAAGGCGCTGTGCTACATGCCGCGCATCCCGGAAAACGCCGCACGCATCGCCGAAATCGACGCCGGCATCAAAAAGGAGGCTTCCGTCGGCTGCGCCGTGCGCAAGCGCGTTTGCAGCATCTGCGGGGCGGACGAAAACACGGAGCCCTGCGCGCACCGCCGCGGTCGCAGCTACAACGGCAAGCTCTGCCATTTTGTGCTCGAGGAGCCGACCGACGCGTACGAGTGGTCGTTCGTCGCCGTGCCCGCGCAGCGCGCCGCCGGCGTGACCAAGCGGTTCGCCGACGCCGTGGACAGCCTGACGCACGAGACCAAGGGCGTGCGGCTGTCCGCCGGGGAGGCCCGCGCGCTGTACGACGAAATCGCCGCGCTGAAAAAACGCGCGCAGGACGGCGACCGGTACCGCGAAGCGCTGGAGAAAAAAGCGGTCCGCGGTCTTTTGCAGGCGCTGCCCGCGCTGGACGCCGCGCTTGCGAAAGCCATCTGCGCGCCGCTCGACGCGCAGGCGCTTACGGCGCTGGAGGCCGCCGCCGCCCAAAAGCAGGGCCTGGCCCCGCAGCTTCTGCCCGCCGACAAAACCCGTTCCGCCGCGCAAAACGAACGCTTCAAGCTGTAAGAAAGGAGCATTTTTCATGGAAAATTTTGAGACCATCCGCTTAGACAAGGGGCTGTACACCTCGAACAAGGGCTTTACCGCCGCGCTTGAGGAAATCGACCCGTCCGAAAACTACAAGGACACCGCGCTTGCGGGGCTCGACGCGTTCGAGCGCCAGCTCAAGCGCTTTGACATCCGCATCCACGGCGCGGGGAGCGACTGCGTGGAAAAATTCTTCGCGACCACCGATTCCGCCGCCCTGTTCCCCGAATACGTCGCCCGCGCGGTGCGCAAGGGCCTTGAGCGCGCCGACCTGCTGCCCCTTATTGTCGCGACGCGCACGGAAATCAACGGCCTCGACTACCGCACCATCGCCTCGGTTCCGACCGAAGCGGAAAAGGAGCTCAAGGACGTGGAGGAGGGCGCGTCGATTCCCGAAACCGTCGTGCACACGCAGGAAAATCTCGTCACGCTCAAAAAGCGCGGGCGGATGCTTTGCGCCTCTTACGAAGCGCTGCGCTTCCAGCGGCTCGACCTGTTCACCGTCACGCTGCAGCAAATCGGCGCGTACATTGCGCGCACGCAGCTGAAGGACGCGGTGGGCGTCCTCCAAAACGGCGACGGCAACTCGAACCCCGCCCCGACGTCGTCCCTTGCCGGGGAGAGCGTCACCTACGCGGACCTGGTCGATTTCTGGAACGAATTTGACCCCTATGAGCTCAACACCTTCATCGCCTCGCCCGACATGGCGGCGGCGGTGCTCAAGCTGTCCGAAATGCGCGACGCGGCGGCGGGTCTGAGCTTCCACGGCGACGGCAAGCCCGTCACGCCCCTGGGCGCCGTGCTGCTTAAGAGCGCGGCCGTCCCCGCCGGTAAGCTCATCGGCCTCGACCGCACCTGCGCGCTCGAAATGGTGCAGGCCGGCCCCGTTTTGACCGAGTACGACAAGCTCATTGACCGCCAGCTCGAACGCGCCGCCATTACGCAGATTTGCGGCTTTTCCAAAATCTACACCGACGCCTCGCGCGTACTTTCGTAAGGAGGCGCCGCGATGAATGCCGTCGAAGTGCTGCGCCGTTTGCAGGTCTCGTTCGGCTACGACCTCGCCGCCCTGAACGCAGCGCGCGGGCTTGTCGCCGGCGTGTGCGCGGCGTTCGCCTGCCGCCTGCGCAAGCCGTCGTTCGCCGACCGGGACGCCGTGCTGGACGCGGCGGCGGCGGTCTGCCACTACCGGCTGCTTTTGCAGCGCCCGACCGGCGAACAGGGCGTGACCGTCTTTAAGGCGGGCGACGTCACCGTGCAGATGGACCGCGCCGCGGCGCTGGAGGAGGCCGCGCGCCTGCGCGACGAAGCGACGCTTGCGGCCGCGCCGTACCTGCGGGACGACGATTTTCTGTTTGCGCAGGTGACGTCATGAGGCTTGACGCGTGGTTCGCGCAGTACGGCGTTTCGGTGCGCCTGACGGACGGGGCGGGCTGGTACTCGCCCGCCTACGGCGCGTTTTTACAGCCGCTGCGCTACAAAAACAAAATGTATTTGGAGGGCGCTTACACC
>CASGAS010000032.1 GCA_949299505.1 uncultured Eubacteriales bacterium | reverse complement strand
GTCCGCAGGCGTCGCAGCAGGGCGCGCAGCAGTCACACGGCCGGCACAGCTTCGCGTCCAGGCACAGGGGTTCGGCAACCTGAATTTTCGCGCGCGGGTTCGTGTTGGTCGGGATGAGCTGGTTGTCGTCATGGTCGGCGCGGTATTCGGACGAGTAAACGCGCACGCTGCCGTCGCCGCCGTACAGGATGCATTTTTTCGAGAACGTCGCAAAGCCGCAGAGCGTGGCAGGCGGGGCGGATGCGATGGAATAGACCTCGACCGTGACCTTGAAAAAGAACGCGACGTCCACGCTGTAGCAGCCGCGGTTGAACGGCGCTTTTTCCACGTCCATAAAGACGTTGAGCAGCTCGACGCCCCGGCTTCGCACGCCGGTCGCACGGTCGACGGCCTCCTGACACTGCGGCGGGAAATACACGCGCAGGTCCGCAAGGCAGTCCTTGTCGGCGCACGAATCGTAGACGCGGTTCGTGTCGATGCAGACCGCTTCGCGAATTTTCGGCAGCCCTTTTTCGTTCGGGCAGCAGGCTTTGTTTTCTGCCATACAGATTCCTCCTGAAAGCCGCGCAAAAACGCGGAAAATGAAAGTTTCACAACTTCACTATCATTGTATTCGCACGGCGGCTTTCGGTGACAAAACGCAAAAAAACGGGGCGCAGCGCCTGCGCCCCGGAAAGGAAACCGGATTTATTTGTCCTGCTTTTTTTCGTCCTCGTCCTTTCGTTCATCCCATTTGTCGAACAGCACCTGCATGGCTTCCTTATAGCGCTTCATCGCAAATTTCGGATACGCGTCGCGCAGGTGCCGGACCGCGGAAAACCGGCCGCGCGCCGCTTTGGCCACGCGGGAGGAGCGGATGCGGTCGGCCAGGGCGTTCATGTACTCGTCGGTCGTGTCCACGCCCTTCTGGACGTGCTCGCCGACGGAATCCTGCAAATTTTGCAGCAGCATGGCCGTGTTTTTGAGCGCCGCGATGGTGGTCGTAAGGTCTACGATAAGGATGGTGTAGAGCACGAGCGCCGTGGTAAACAGCGCCGTGTCAGAAAGCGACGCGGTAAAGTCCATGACGTAGGGCTGGCACACGCGCACAATCAAAACGACGCCAAGGCCAAACAGGATGCTGTTTTTCAGGCAGATGCGCCCCTGGAAATTGAAGCGCTTGTCGGAATAGTCCCACCACGTCGCATGAAACAGCTTTTCGAGGACGAGGTGCGTGAAAAATTCAAGCGCCGTACAGACCGCCGCACCCGCCAGGAACAGCAGGAAGATATTTTCGATGCGGTCATAGAACAAAACCGTGCTCAAAATGGCGCCCACGCCGTAAATGGGGCACAGGGGGCCGAACAGAAAGCCGCGCTTGACGACCTTTTTCTGCACAATGATATAGAGCAGCGTTTCGATAATCCAGCCGCAGACGCTGTACAGCAAAAACCAGAGGAAGCCCTCAGCGAGAAGCCGCAGGACGTGCATAGCGTTTCATCTCCGTCTCAATACAGGTGTAAACCGGCCGGAAGCTTTTGGACAGGCGCAGGAAATCGCGCACCGCGCCGACCTTGTCGGCAAACGTCAGCGCAAGTCCTTCGCGTGAGCGCGGCGGCATGAGGTGCAGGGGCCACATGTGGCTCAAAATCATGTCGCGCTGCATCGGGGTCAGGTCGCCGAAATACCGTTCGACGTTTTTGACCGCCTCTTTCGGGTGGTACCAGGCGTGGCCCTCTTCGTGCTTGTCGGTGTACCAGTTATACAGGTAAAAATCATGCAGCAGCGCGGCGCGGGTCGCCTCGCGCGTGCGCAGATGCAGCGTTTCGCATATGCGGTAGGTCATAAACGACACATACACGCTGTGGTAAAGGGTATCGATAGGCTTGTGGTGCGGATACTGCTGCATTTGCTGCACCTTGTCATGCGCCAGCAGATCGCCGACGGTCTCGCAGTATCCGCGCACCCACTTTGCCTGTTTTTCCTGCCGCATAGGTTACCGTTTTGCCTCCATATGCTGCTGAACATACAGCGCGTCAAAGCCGTCAATCACGCCGTCGCCGTTAAGGTCCGCCGCAAGGGTGTAGACGCCCGCCGCAAGGACGGAAGCGTCAAACATTGCCGCGCGGATGGCCGCCGCGTCCGCTTCGAGCACGCGGCCGTCGCCGTCCACGTCGCCCATAAGCAGCACCGTGGCGCTGTCATACACCACGCTCGGGTCCTCTGTCGAAACGCACTGCACCACGCAGCCCGTACCGACCAGCGCATCGCCGGCGAGCGTTTCCCCGCCGCGCAGGACGCGAATCTGTATCGCCTCGTTTTGCAGCTGGGCGCGAAGCGCGTCCACCGTCGTGCCGCCCGACATGCCGCGCAGCAGCGCCGCCGTGCCGGAGCGGTCAACGGTAATGGCGGTCGAGCCGTCCGTATTCGGGGTGATGTATTTCAGCTCTTCTTTTTCAATGTGAACAAGGTAGGAAAGGCTTTCATAGCTTTCCACACCCGCGGCGTTGACCGCCTTGAAGCGGAACGTCGCTTCCATTTCCTCGGTAAGCGTCAGGGTGTCCGCTTCGAGCTGTTCCCACGCGCCGTCGTCGGTCCGGTAGAAATAGGTCACGTCGGACAGGCTGTTGGGCACAGACAGCGTAAAGGTCACGGAGCTTGCGGTCTGGGCGTTCACCGTACCGGTGACGCCGACTTGCAGGAACGGTTTTTCACCGTCGATGCACACCGTAAAGGGCTCGGACGCAGCGCTTTCGGCGCCGGTGTTGGACACGGCCGCAAATTCGTAGGTATGCGCGCCGTTTTCCGTCACGGTAAGCGTGCTGCCGGCAAGCGCCTGCCAGTCGCCGCCGTCCACGCGGTAGCGGTACGCGGCAACGCCTGCGGGCGCGTCGCTGGAAAGCGTCAGCGTGACGGCCTTTGCCGCCCACGTGCCGGACGCATATGCGCCGTCCGCCGTGGAGGCCGTAACAACGGGCGCGGTGGGCGCTTCTGCGTCAACCGTCACGCCCGCGGAGCGGTACACCTCGGACTGCAGGCCGTTCGTATCCTGCGCCTTTGCTTCGACATAGCCGCAGAAGCTTTCGGGGAGCGCCGGGGGCTGCGCTTCGTCATAAGCCGCCCAGTCGCCAAGCGGTTCGCCGTCCGCCGAAACAAACCGGTACTGTACCTGCACGTCGCCCGTGCCGTTGTACGCGGTTTCTACCGTAAAGCGCGGCGCGGCGGTATAGTAGCGGCCGAATTCCGTTTCATCCGTCGCCGCCGGTTCTTCCGAGAACGCGACGCCGGTAACTTCGAGCGCGGGGTCATAGAAATTGTCGATAACCAGAAGCACCGTCTTGCGCAGGCCGTTGCCGCCGGTCACGGTGAACAGATAGTTGCCGTTTTCCGAAACGGTGACCGCCGACTCGCCTGTGATGTCCGCACCGTCCATTTCAACGGATTCGACGCCGGACGCCCCGACAATCGCCTCCACCGCGACGTCATACGGCGTGCAGGTCGGCTCGGTAACGGCGGGGGTCAGCCGCAGCTCTGGTTCGGTCGTGTCAATCATGACATGGTAGCTGTCGGAGGTGATGCTTTCGGTCCCGGCGCCGTTTATTGCCTTGAAGCTGTAGACGGCGTTGGTGTTTTCGGTCAAATCGAGATCCGCGCCGTCAAACTCCTGCCAACCGGTGCCGTCGTTGTAGTAGTAGGTAATGCCGGAAAGGCTTTCTTCCTCGGTCGTGAAGCTGAAGTGCGCGCCGGACGCCGTCCAGCGGCCGAACGTGCCGTCAAAGGCAACGCGGATGACCGGCTTCTGGCGGTCGATGCAGACCGTAAGCGACGCCGGCTCGCTTTCAAGCGCGGCGTTGGAAACCGCCTTGAATTCGTAGGTGTGCGTGCCCTCCTCGGCCGCGGCAAACGTATTGCCCGCAAGCGGCTGCCAGTCGCCGCCGTCCACCCGGTACTGATACGCATAAATGCCGGAGAACGCCGTGCTTTCCAGCGCGATTTCCACGTCGCCCGCAGCCCACGCGCCGTCCGTATACGCTGTATCGCCGTACGTCGCGGTCAATTCGACCGGCGTGGGCGCCGTGCCGTCGATAACGTAGCCGTCGGAGGTGACGACAGCGGAGACGTTCCCCGCGTGGTCAACGGCGCGCACCTCGGCATAGCCGCGGAAATCGGGCAGCTGCGTCGGCTTTGCGTCGGCGGAATAGGTCTGCCATTCGGTAGCCTCTTCCGTTTCGTCGTTATAGAAGCGGTACTCAATCCGGGCAAGCCCCGCAACGCCCGTGTCCTCGGCCGCCGCGGTCAGCTCGACCTCCTCGTTGAAGAACAGGCCGAAGGTCAGCGTTTCGAGCAGCCGCGCGAAGCCGCCGCCGTTTTTGTGCGCGAGCGTAACCTCCGTCACGGTGGGCGCTTCCTTGTCGATGTTCGCAATTTCAACCGTCTGGCTGAATTGCAGGCCGTTGTTCGCGATGACCGTTACGGTATAGCTGCCGTTTTGGTCGACCGTGAAGGCTTCGGGCGCGGCGGTGATGTCCGTTTCGTTCATCGTGACGCGCTGCACGCCGGAAATGCCGGTCGCAAGGTCGGTGATTTCGACCGTGTAGCTCCGGTTCGTAAGTTCGGACACCGTCGGCGTCAGGGTAAACGACGGGGTCACGTCGTCGCGCCGGACGGTGTAACCCGCAGTCTCGGCGCTCTCAATCCCGACGGAATTTACCGCCTTAAAGTAATAGGTTTCGCTGCTGTTCGTGACGACCGTGAAAACGTCGCCGGCAATTTTCTGCCATTCCGGATTCGTATCGGTGCGGTAATAGTAAGTCACGCCGTTCATCGGGTGCGTCGCGGAAAGGTTCAGCGACACGTCGCCCGTCGCCCAGCCGCCGTCGTACTCGCCCGTGTCGACCGAGACGACCGGCGTGCCGTAAACGATAACCGGGAAATATGCCGTTGCGGACCGCCCGGCGTGCGTGTAGGTCACGGGGATTTGCTGCTCCACATCGAGAAGCGTCGGGTTAAAGGCGCTGTAGTCCACGGTGTAGTCCGTGACCTGCTCGGAGGCGGCGTTCTCGTAGTTCGCCGTAACCGTAAGGTCCTCCAAATCCAGCTGATATTCGCCCTCGCTGTAAGCGTAGCGCGGCGGGTCAAGCGTGATGTCCGTCAGCTTTTTCGATTCGAGCGTGATGGGAAACACGGTGTGTATCTGCCCGCCCGCACGCGTGACGGTGACCATGATATACTGCTCGGTATCGAGGATGCTCTGGTTAATGGCGGACACCTCGTAATCCGTGACCTCCACCGTGTAGTCGGCATCCGTCCAGCCGGTCGTATCGTAATACTGCGCGACGTCCTCCGGATTGTAGCGCAGCTCAATCTTCATGCCGGTAAGGTCCAGCTCGGTCTCGCCCTCGACATAGGTCTTCCGGTCGGGCGGGGTAATCGAGATGCTTTGCGGGGTCAGCTCGACGACGGTGATGTCCTTCGTCAGCTCAAGGTGTGTATGAGCCAAATAGCCAAAGTACGTATATAATGTTGTCGTTCCAGCCGTTTTACCGGTAACCAAGCCGCTGCTCTGGTCAACAGACGCTACGGCATTCTCTGTGTTGGCAGTAAACGAACCCACACTGCCCATCGTATTCGATGCTTCCCAAGGTGCTTCGCCGGCGTCTGTAGATACGCCCCAAAACTGGCGCGATGTTTTTTCTTCTGTTCGGTCCGGCGTAGCAATTGCCGAATACGCAATCGGGAAATCACGAATCACATAATCCGTACCAACAATAGTGCCGCCGGTATACACTTCTATCAGCCTACCATGCACTTCCACCTCTTTGGTAGCTGTTACGCCGCCAATCATTGCCGTTACAGTTGCCTTTTTTGTGTGGAAGGCCGTACTCCCGCCGCCATCCAAGCCTTTGATTGTAGCCGTCCCATTATTTCCTGGGACAATTTGGACTACAGAAGAGTCCGAAACCGACCAAACAATATTATCCAAAAGCGCCGGGTCATAATCGGCGGGTTGGATGTTACGCAGCTCTATCTGCACCTCGTCGTTCTCATAAAACCCTAACGTCGGAAAATCCCCATATATTTCAAACGACGTAATCGGGTTGCCGGCGTTAACCGTCACGCTTTTTTCCAGGACCGTTTCGCCGTACATCACCCGGCCGTGCAGGGCGATGACGCCGCTGCTCTTGGGCGTGAGCACGCCGTCGGCCGTCAGCGTTGCGACGCTCGTGTCGGCGGGTACGTCGGCGGTTGCCCAGACAATCTCCAGAGTCGAGGGGTCGGTTAAGCCCCATTCGCGGCGGACGTTGTCGTTATCGTTAAGCCGCGGCGGGGTCACGTCGATGGTATAGCTCGTAGGCCCGTTGTTCGGAATGGCCGTCGGCCCGACAATCTCCATGCCGGTGATGGTGCTGTCGATAATCTTCTTATTCACCTGAATTTCCACCGTGCGCTCGACCGTCTGCTCCCCGCTGCCAATCGACGCGGTCACCTCGGTCTTGCGGTTGATGGAAATCCCGCTGCCGCCGTCTAAGCCCGTGACAAGGCCGGTCTGGTCAACCACGGCGACGGTCGGGTCGGCGCTCGTCCATTTAAGGTCGCCGGTATACGCGCCCGCAGGCTGCACGTTCGTAATGGCAAGCTGCGTGGTCTCGCCCTCGTCCACCTTCGTTTCGCCCGTGATTTCAAAGCTCGTAACGGGCAGCTCCTCCTGGCTTACGACGTTAAACGTAATCGTGTCGGTCACAAAGGCATACGCCGCGCTTTCCGGATTCAGGCGCACGGTCACTTCGCCGACCGAGGTAAAGGTCACAAGGCCGTCGGAAGAGACGGTCGCGTGCTTGCCGGACTCGGTATCAAAAATCGTGCCGCCCATCGTCCACTTGACGCCCTGCCCGAGGCGCACGGGCGTGCATATGCCGTACAGCTGCACCGCCGCGCCGACCGCCACGGTCGTCGGCACGGAGTTCTTGTTCGTAATATGCACCGCGGTCGGGTAAATGCTCGCAAAGTCCAGCGGGCTCTGCGTCACGACAACCTCGACCGTATCCGTCGCAAGCACGGAGCCGTCGGCCGCGTGCAGCGTGGCGGTGATGACGATGTTCATGTTGTCGAGCGTTTCGCGCAGGCTGTTTGCCAGCGATTCGCCGATCGAACCGCCCATAGCGCCCACAAGGGTGATAAACAGTTCTATGTCCGCCGGGTCGGACAGGTCAATGCCGTTGTCCTCAATGGTCTGGAGGATAGAATCCGCCAGGCTGTCGCCGATAAGCGGCAGAACGCGGACGTTTTCATCGAGCCATTGCTGCACAATCGCCTCTTTTGAGAAGTCGTAGCCGTGTACCTCGCCGTTTTCATCGACGCCGGCAAGCAGCGGCTGGCTCGACTCCCATGTGACGTACGCGCCCTCCGGCACGTCGCCCGACGTGGTGTAGCCGAGCTCGACGGACTCGAACTCCCTGACCTCGAGCCGCTCGGTGACTTCTACGCCGTCTTCGTTCGTGATGACAATCTGCGCGTCCGCCGCAGCGGCTGTGAGCGCGGGCGCCGCCGTCAAAAGCAGCAGCAGCGCGCACAAAAGGACGCTTAAAGCCTGTTTTCCTCTTACCTGCATACAGTCTCCAACTCCTTAAAGTCCTATTGCCCGAGTATACAGCCAGATTATAACAAAAAAGCAGGCGGCCTGCAAGGGAATTTCAAAAAAAGTTCAAGATTTAACTTTTCTTTAATATATATTGGGAAATTCTACAAATTTTCCGGGATTTTTTGGGAAAAGCGCGACCTGTTCTTTTGTTCGGTCGATTTTGCGCGGGCGCGGCGGCAAATGCTTTTTCCGGTTGCATATTGCGCGGGAATATAGTACAATATACAAGTTCAAATCCATTTACAGAAAGGGAAATCCCCGTATGCTGCAATTTGAAGAGCTGCGCGGGCAGCTGACCGCCCACAAAAAGGCGCTTGACGAGCTTGCCGAGGCGCTGGGCCTTGAAAAGATGAAAGAGGAAATCGCCGCGCTGGAGGCAGAAGCGGCAAAAGAGGGCTTTTGGGACGACCTCAAGGCCTCGCAGGCCGTGCTCAAGCGCACAAGCACCCTGAAAAACAAGGTTGCCGCCTACGAAAAGCTGCGCGGCGACTACGACGACGCGCTGGTGATGATTGAGCTTGCCGACGAGGAGGGCGACGAATCGCTGTACGACGAATGTGCCGAAAACGTCAAGGCCTTTGAAACGGCGCTCGACGACATGACGCTTTCGACGCTTTTGACCGGCGAATACGACGGCAAAAACGCCATCCTCACCTTTCACGCGGGCGCGGGCGGCACCGAGGCGCAGGACTGGGCGCAGATGCTGTTCCGCATGTATACGCGCTGGGGCGAGCGCCACGGCTACAAGGTTTCGACGCTCGACTACCTCGACGGCGACGAGGCGGGCTTGAAATCCGCCAGCATCCTGATTGAGGGCGAAAACGCCTACGGCTACTTAAAAAGCGAAACGGGTATCCACCGTCTGGTGCGCGTCTCGCCGTTCGACTCCGAGGGGCGGCGGCACACGTCGTTCGCGTCCTTAGAGGTCATGCCCGAAATCGACGACACCATTGAGGTGGAAATCGCGCCCGAGGACATCAAAATGGACGTGTACCGCTCGAGCGGCGCGGGCGGGCAGAAGGTCAACAAGACCTCTTCGGCCGTGCGCCTGACGCACATTCCGACGGGCATTGTCGTCGCCTGCCAGGTGGAGCGCAGCCAGCACCAGAACCGCGAGGTTGCGATGCGGATGCTTAAGTCGAAGCTCGTTGAAATCAAGGAGCGCGAGCACCTTGAGAAAATTTCCGATATCAAGGGCGACCAGAAGGAAATCGCCTGGGGCAGCCAGATTCGCTCGTATGTGTTCATGCCGTATCAGATGGTCAAGGACCACCGCACGAACTACGAGACCGGCAACATCCAGAGCGTCATGGACGGCGACCTCGACGGCTTTATCCACGCCTATCTCAAGATGGAGTCGCAGAAAAATTTAGGGCAGGCGTAACGCCGCAAAAAAACGTAAGAGGCAAAAGCAGGGCTTCGGGGAAAACCGGGGCCCTGCTTTTTTGCATACCATCTGTAAAAAAGACAAAACCGCCCCGCCAAGCGGCGAAACGGCTTTGTCTCTGTATAAAGGAAATATCAAGAGGAGTGGTCGGAAGAGGGCTGCGGCTTTTCGGACTTGCAGCTGTGACAGCCCCCGGACATCGGGCAGCTTCCGCAGTTGCAGCCGCAGGCGGATTTTCCCGCCCTGCGCCGGCGGACAAGCGCCCAAACGGCGAGCGCCACAACCGCCAGAAGCGCAAGGGAGATGAGAATGGTCGCTATGTTTTGCGAAAGAAAGGTAAGCATACGGCAAGCCTCCTAACGAGTCCCGTTATTTTGCGGCCGACGCCGCCGCGCGCATCTGCGCCTGCTTTTTCTTCATGGGGTCGGGCCTAAACAGGAAGAAGCACAGCACGCCGAGCAGCAAAAATGCCGCGATAGAGCCGATGGCATTGCCCTGCCCGGTAAAGAGGAGACCCAGCTGGTAGACGATAAGCGACACGACGTAGGCGAACACGCACTGGTAGCCGATGGCGAACGCCGTCCACTTGGCGCTGTTCATTTCGCGCTTAATCGCGCCCATCGCCGCAAAGCACGGCGCGCAAAGCAGGTTGAACACCAAGAACGAATAGGCGGACAGCGGCGTGAAGGCGGCGCGCAGATTCGTCCAGACCTGCCAGCCGTTTTCGGCAACCTCGTCGAAGCCGCCGAACAGGACGCCGAACGTGCCGACGACGTTTTCTTTTGCGATAAGCCCCGTAATGGTCGCCACGGCGCTTTGCCAGTTGCCCCAGCCCAGCGGCGCAAACAGCCACGCGATGGCGCTGCCGACGGCGGCAAGCACGGAGTTATTGAGGTCCTCCACCATGCCGAAGCGCCCGTTTTCCATGCCGAACGCCTGCAGGAACCACAGAAGGATGGACGACAGCAAAATGATGGTGCCGGCTTTTTTGATGAACGACCAGGCGCGTTCCCACATGGAGCGCAGGACGCTGCCGACCGTCGGGAGGTGGTAGGCGGGCAGCTCCATCACAAACGGCGCAGGCTCGCCCGAGAACATTTTGGTCTTTTTCAGCATGATGCCGGAGAGGACGATAGCCGCCGCGCCGATGAAATAGGCGCTCGGCGACACCCACCACGCGCCGTCGAACAGCGCGCCGGCAATCAGCGCGATAATGGGCAGCTTCGCGCCGCAGGGAATAAAGGTGGTGGTCATAACGGTCATGCGCCGGTCGCGCTCGTTTTCAATGGTGCGCGACGCCATAACGCCGGGCACGCCGCAGCCCGTGCCGATGAGCATCGGGATAAAGGATTTGCCCGAAAGACCGAATTTGCGGAAAATGCGGTCCATGACGAACGCCACGCGCGCCATATAGCCGCAGCTTTCCAAGAAAGCCAAAAACAGGAACAGCACAAGCATTTGCGGCACAAAGCCGAGCACCGCGCCGACGCCGCCGACAATGCCGTCCAAAATAAGCCCCTGCAGCCATTCGGCGCAGTTAACGGCGGTAAGGCCCGCTTCCACAAGCACCGGGATGCCGGGCACCCAGACGCCGTAGTCCTCGGGGACGGGCTCCTCGGCGGCGGCCGCCTTAAGATAGGCCGGATAGTCCACGGGGATTTCGTCGGTGACGTTCCCCTCGTCGTCATACAGGACCGCCGTGGCGGTGACCTGCGCCGCCTTTTCCGGAATGAGGACGGTCTCTTCCTCGGTCGACGCTTCAAAGTCGACCGCGCCCGCTTCGGCGGCGGCCTCCAAGAACGCCTCGGTCTCGGCGCTCGGCAGCGCGTACGCCTCGACCGCCTCCTCATAAGCCTTTCCGCCGGTTAAGTGCCAGCCCTCGCCGAACACCCCGTCGTTCGCCCAGTCGGTCGCCCAGGTCCCGACCGTCGTGACGGACACATAATAGACCAGCACCATGACAATGGCGAAAATGGGCAGCGCGAGCCAGCGGTTCGTTACGACGCGGTCAATCTTGTCGGACACCGTAAGCTTTTCCCGGCTCTTTTTCCGATAGCAGGTTTGCATCAAAGACCCGATATAGACGTACCGCTCGTTGGTGATGATGCTTTCGGCGTCGTCATCGAGCTCTTTTTCCGCGTCCCGGATGTCTGCTTCGATATGCGCGGCGACGCCGTCGGGCAGCGCCAGCTTTTTAAGCACCTTTTCGTCGCGCTCAAAAATCTTAATCGCGTACCAGCGCTGCTGCGCCTCGGGCAGGTCGTGCACGGCCGCCTCCTCAATGTGCGCAAGCGCGTGCTCGACCGGTCCCGCAAAGGTGTGCGGCGGCGCGGCGGCCTCGCTTTTTGCCGCCTCCACGGCGGCCTCGGCAGCCGCCCAGACGCCGGTTCCCTTGAGCGCGGAAATCTCCACAACCGGGCAGGCAAGCGCCCGCGACAGCGCCGCCGTATCGATACGGTCGCCGTTTTTGCGGACGACGTCCATCATGTTGACCGCCACGACAACCGGGATGCCTAGCTCCTGCAGCTGCGTGGTCAGGTAGAGGTTGCGCTCCAGGTTTGTGCCGTCCACGATATTGAGGATGGCGTCGGGGCGTTCGTCCAAAAGGTAGTTGCGCGCGACGACCTCTTCAAGCGTATAGGGCGACAGCGAATAGATGCCCGGCAGGTCCATAATTTTTACGTCGCTGTGCTTTTTGAGCTTCCCCTCTTTTTTCTCGACGGTGACGCCCGGCCAGTTGCCGACGAACTGGTTGGAGCCGGTCAGGGCGTTGAACAGCGTCGTTTTGCCGCTGTTGGGGTTGCCCGCCAGCGCAATGCGAATTTCCATAGCGTTCTTCCTTTCCTAAGGTTAGCCTAAGCTAACCGCTCGTTAAAAAATAAAGTCGCCGGTTCGTTACTCGACCTCGACCGTTTCCGCGTCGCCTTTGCGGATAGACAGCTCGTACCCGCGCACGGTAAGCTCCATCGGGTCCCCGAGCGGCGCGACCTTGCGCACATGGACCTCGACGCCCTTTGTAAGCCCCATGTCCATAATGCGGCGCTTAACCGCGCCTTCGCCGTGGAGCTTCACAACGCGGCAAGTCCCGCCCACCGGCACTTCGCGCAATGTTTTCATGCAGATTTCCCCTTTCGGTAAATTTCGGTCAAACGAAAATGCGGTCCGCCATTTCGCGGCTGACGGCGATGCGGCAGCCCTTGACGCTGACAATCACATTCCCGCCGTTCGTGCTGACGACCGTGACCGCCGTTCCCGGCACAAGCCCCATGTCGCCCAGATGCCGCCTGACTTCGTCGCTGCCGCCGACCCGGCGAATCACCGCCTCTTCCCCGTTTGTCGAAAAACGCAGCGGTAACATGGCGTTCTCCTTTCCCGGCTGCCGGTTTCCTTGTGAGTTAGCAGCCGCTAACCACTAATAGAATACGAGTCTCCGGGGCTTTTGTCAAGAGCTCTTTCTAAAAATTCCCGGTTTCGGCGAAATATATAGATTCAGCTTAAATTTTCATGCAAATTGCCCAGGCACGGCGCGCATTGCGTTTTGGCCGCAAATGTGCTACACTAAGCTGACGGAAAAAGCAAAGGAGGCGGCGCCATGCAGCTGCAGGAATCCGGCGAGATGTACCTGGAGACCATTCTGATTCTTTCGCGGGAAAAGCCGGCGGTGCGAGCCATTGACATTGTGGAATACAGGCAGTTCAGCAAGCCGAGCGTCAGCCGCGCGCTGGGGCTTTTGAAGGCCGGCGGCTTCGTCACCGTGGAGGAAAACGGGCATATCCGCTTAACTGAAACGGGCCGCGCCGTCGCCGAAAAAATTTACACCCGCCATACGGTGCTGACCAAGGTCCTTATGTCGCTGGGCGTGCCGGAGGCGGTCGCCGCCGCGGACGCGTGCAAAATGGAGCACGTCATCAGCGACGAAACCTTTGAAGCCTTACAGTCGCATATCCGCGAACACACCGCGGACTAAGCTGCTTTATACAAAAACAGCCGCGCCCCGTTTTTTGCGGGTGCGCGGCTCAGATTGTCAAAAAACGAACCCATATTCGCCATTTGCACGGCGAGCTTTTTAAGCGGCGCGCATGCGACGCTTCGGGGAACCCCCTGCGAGGGTTCCCCGCCGAAAAACATCCCACCGGGATGTTTTTCGCCCCTCCTGCGCTTTGAGAAGGCAAAGAAGTTTCGCGGCCTTCGGGACGCGACGGGGGCGCCGCCCCTCGACCCCGCCGCCTTTTGAAAAAGGCGGGCGAAAACTTTTACAGTACGTTATATGCAAGAGGTTTTCTTTCTAAACGCAGACGCGCACCCGGTTTTGCCGGATGCGCGTCTTTTTATTCGCCCTTGCGCCAGGTGGTAAGGTTCACGATTTTCGCATAGCTCTGGATGATTTTGCAGACCTTCACCGAAACATTCGTGTCGGCATAGTCCTCCGCCATGACGGTCTCCTCGCCGTTTTCGTACATGGCGACGGCCAAATCCATCGCCTGTTTCACGTCCGCGCCGCGGATACCGCCGATGACGACCGTGCCCTTGTCAAGCACCTCGGGACGCTCGGTAGAGGTGCGCACAAGCACCGCCGGGAAACCGAGCATCGCGGATTCCTCCGACAGCGTGCCGCTGTCCGACAGCACGCAGTAGGCGTTCTTTTGCAGCTTGTTGTAGTCCAAAAAGCCGAACGGCTTAAGGCTTTGCACCAGCGGGTGAAAGCAAAAGCCGCGCTTTTCGATTCGGTCACGGGACCGCGGGTGCACGGAATAAATGATGGGCATTTTGTACTGCTCGGCAATGTCGTTGACCGCGTTCATCAGCGACAGGAAATGCGCTTCATTGTCGATGTTCTCCTCCCGGTGCGCGGAAAGAAGAATATAGCCGCGCGGCGTCAGGCCCAAGGTCTCCAAGACCCGGCTGCGCTCGATTGCCTCGGCATGGTCGCGCAGCACCTCGCGCATGGGCGAGCCCGTGACAAATATCGTTTTGCCGTCTATCCCCTCGTTCAAAAGGTAGCGGCGGCTGTGCTCGGTATAGGGCAGGTTGATGTCGGAAATGTGGTCGACGATGGTGCGGTTGGTCATTTCCGGCACGTTCCAATCCCAGCAGCGGTTGCCCGCCTCCATGTGGAAAATCGGGATTTTCAGCCGTTTTGCGGAAATCGCGGCCAGCGCCGAATTCGTATCGCCCAGAATAAGCAGCGCATCCGGTCTTTCCTTTTCGAGCACCTCGTAGGATTTCGCCAGAATATTGCCCATCGTTTCGCCGAGCGTTTTCCCGACGCTGTCCAGATAATAATCCGGCGCGCGCAGGCCCAGGTCCTCAAAGAACACCTCGTTGAGCGTATAGTCCCAGTTCTGCCCCGTGTGCACCAGAATGTGGTCGAAGTATTTGTCCGCGCAGCGAATAACCGCCGACAGCCGGATAATCTCCGGGCGCGTGCCCAGAATCGTCATCAATTTCAGTTTCGGCATGGAGTTCTCCTTTCAGACCGCGCCGTCAAACCTCCAGCGCGTATGTGTCCGGGCGCGTCGGATCAAAGCACTCGCTGCACCACATCAAAGTGACCATATCCGTGTCGCCAAGATTTTCGATGCTGTGGGTATACCCGGGCGGGATATCCACAACCTCCGGCTTGTCCCCCGACACGAAATAGGTGTAAACCTTCGTTTCGTCCGGTTTGCGAAAACGGATGGCGCCCCGGCCGCTGACGACCAGGAATTTTTCATTTTTGGTGTGGTGCCAGTGCTGCCCCTTTGTGACGCCGGGCCGGGAGACGTTCACGGAAACCTGCCCGCAGCTTTTCGTCCGCAGAACCTCCGTAAAAGAGCCGCGCGCGTCCGCATGCACGGTCAGCGGGTAAGAAAGCCCGTCCTCCGGCGGCAGATAGGAAAGGTAGGTCGCATACAGCTTTTTGGACAGCGAGCCGTCCGTCATATCCGGCACAGCAAGTGTCCGGCGGCTTTCCCGGAACGAATAGAGCAAATCGACGATTTCCCCGAGCGTTGTATGGTGCTCGACCGGGACGCGGCAAAACCTGCCGTCCGCCGTCGGTTCGCCCGCGGCGGCGCGCAGCAGCTCCTGCACGACGTCGTCGATGTAGACCAGCGTCATTTCATGCGCGCGGTCACGGACGGCAATCGGTTCGCCGCGCGCAATATGGTGGCAAAAGGTCGCGACGGCGCTGTTGTAATTCGGCCGGCACCATTTGCCGAACACATTGGGGAAGCGGTACACATACACACGCACGCCGGTTTCCTCGGCGTAGTCGAAAAACAATGCCTCCCCGGCTTTTTTGCTTTCGCCGTAGGGGTTTGCAAGCGCGGCCTGCGTCGAGGACGAAAGCAGAACGGGGCAGGTGTTTTTGTGCTTTT
Source organism: uncultured Eubacteriales bacterium (assembly GCA_949299505.1). GTDB lineage: Bacteria > Bacillota > Clostridia > Oscillospirales > Acutalibacteraceae > Fimenecus. Next base: position 2,269 of record CASGAS010000032.1, on the reverse strand, counting down.
TTAAGGTGTCCAGCAGCTGCGACGCGAAGCCGAAATTGCCCTGCATGAATTCCGCCGGGTCCTGCGGCCGGTTAACGCCCGCAAGATGGAATACGAAGTCGCAGTCCGCACAGTACCGGTCCAGAAGGCCCGGGTCCGAATCGACGTCGTAGGCGTAAATTGCAAGGTCTGCGGGCAGCGGCGAGGCGGCGTCCTTGCCGTCGCGGATATTTTCGAGCGCCGCAACCAGGTTCCGGCCGACAAAGCCCTTTGCGCCGGTGACAAGCAGTTTCATCGGTTCTTCCCCATTTCCGAAAGCATTTGCCGGATGTACGGAAGCGTCAGCAGCTTTTCCCGAACCTGCTCTGCGTTCATCAGCTCGGTGTTGTTGGAGTTGAACTCTGTCAAGGTGTTTCGCTTTACGTCGCCCTCTTTGAAATAGCGGTCGTAATTGAGGTCGCGTTTGTCGCAGGGCACGCGGTAAAACAGGCCAAGGTCCAAAGCGTGCGCGCACTCCTCGTTCGTCAAAAGCGTCTCGTACATTTTTTCGCCGTGCCGGATGCCGATAATCTTGACCTCCTCCTCCGGGCAGAACAGGCTCTTGACCGCTTCGGCCAGCACGCCGATGGTGCACGCCGGCGCCTTTTGCACAAGGATGTCGCCGCTCTCGCCGTTTTCAAAGGCAAACAGGACCAAATCCACGGCTTCATCCAGCGTCATGACAAAACGCGTCATGCCCGGCTCCGTAACGGTAATCGGATTGCCGGACGCAATCTGCTCAATCCAAAGCGGTACGACGCTGCCGCGCGAACACAGAACATTGCCGTAGCGCGTGCAGCAGATTTTGGTTTTTTCGGGCGACACGGTCCGGGACTTTGCCACAATGACCTTTTCCATCATGGCCTTGGAGGTCCCCATGGCGTTGACCGGGTACGCGGCCTTGTCGGTCGAAAGGCACACCACGTTGCGCACGCCCGCCTCAATCGCCGCCGTCAGCACGTTTTCCGTGCCGAGGACGTTGGTCTTGACCGCTTCTATGGGGAAAAATTCGCAAGACGGCACCTGCTTGAGCGCGGCGGCATGGAAAATATAGTCCACGCCGTGCATGGCGTTTTTGACGCTTTGCAGGTCGCGCACGTCGCCGATATAAAATTTAATTTTATTGCTGACGTCGGGCATTTTCGCCTGGAATTCGTGGCGCATATCGTCCTGCTTTTTTTCGTCGCGCGAAAAGATGCGAATCTCCCCGATGTCCGTCTTGAGGAACCGGTTGAGCACCGCGTTGCCGAACGAACCGGTCCCGCCGGTAATCAGCAGGGTTTTGTTTGCAAAAACAGACACGTTGGTCTCCCCCTTTTCAGACGGCTTTACAGCCGCTCCCGCACGGCGTCCAAAAGCGCAAGCATCCGCTCGGTCTCGCGCGGGGTTTCGTTTTCAAGAACAGAATTGTAGGTCGTGTAGCTCAAATCGATATAAAGCGCCGCTCGAACCTGTTCGGCAGGCAGCCAGCGAAGCTTTGCGTCGGAAGACTTTGTCTCGTTTTTACAGGGAGCGGTACGTTCCTTTGCCGTCGGTCAATCTTTCTCCAACGCAGAAAGCTGTTCGTACAGCTGCGTTCGCATAGCCGTGCTGCTGTGGAATACCTTGCCGCACTGCCACGCCTTTTCGGCATAAGCGTCGCGTAGAGGCTTCTCTTCTATCAAATTTTCCAGCTTTTGCTCTATTTCGGACGGATTGCCCACCACAATGGCAGCATCCGCGCGCAGCAGATGCTGCAGCGCCGCCGCTTCAACAGGGCCAATCGCTAAAATGCAGCGTGCCGCGGCAAAATAATCGACCAGCTTGCTGGAAAAGGATTGCCGGACTTTTAAGCGGCTTTGCAAATCCAGGCCCTCTGTATACACCAATATGTCCGCGTCGGCATGCACACTTGGAATCTCATTTGCCGGAATTGCGCCATGGAAAAAGGAAATCCCCGGCACGCACAGACGCGCAACCCGGCGCGCATCTTGTACAACGCCGGCATAAATGTGCAGCTGCGCACGCACCGTTTCAGAATTGATTGTCATAAGTGCGTCGACCAGATATTGCAAGGCGTTTGTGCGCCCCTTGTCCAGGTTCCCCGTATACACCAGCTGTACCGGGCGTTTGGACGGCTGCGGCTTCGGCGGCATTTGTGCAAAACGCTCGCTTTTGGTTAACCGATAAAACGGTTTTCCGAACTTCTTTGCGTATTCTTCGCACTGTTCCTGTGTGATAGAGTAGTTTAAGGCTGCATGTGCAATGGCGC
>CASGAS010000031.1 GCA_949299505.1 uncultured Eubacteriales bacterium | reverse complement strand
GCGTATGCGCAGCGGTATCCGTTTATCCGCGCCTTTTCGCAGGAAAACCAGGGCCTTTCCGCCGCGCGCAATTTCGGCATCCGCCACGCCGCGGGCCAATATCTTAATTTCCTGGACAGCGACGACCTGCTGCCGGACGGCGCTGTCGCAACGATTTGCGCTGCGCTGGAAGCCAAAACGCCGGACGTGCTGCTCGGCCTGTATGAACGGTTGGAGGAGGCGACCGGCGCGCGCACGCCCTGCGGGTACCACCTGGAAAAGGAACAGGTGGATACGCTGCGCGGCGAGGCGCTGCTCAGGTACTTGATGACCGGCCGGGTCTACGACTGGTACGCGTGGCTCGTTACGGTGTGTGCCGCATATCTGCGGCAAACGAACGCTTATTTTTGCGAGGGCGTGTATTTTGAAGACGCCCGCTGGACGCCGGGGGTGCTTCTGCACGCCGGCTCGGTCGTGTATTTGGACGAACCCTTGTATGTGTACCGGTGCGGGCGCGCCGGTTCCATTACGGCCACCTTTTCGGAAAAAGCGTTCATCAACAAGCTCGAACTGTTCTCTTTCTTTGAGCAGTTTGCAGAGACGCAGCATCTGTCCGAACAAACCAAGCGCCTTTTGTATACCAATATTTCAAACTCCTATGTTTCGATTTTGTTTGACAGCTGGGCGTTCCCAAAAGCCCGCCGCAAAGCGTATCTGGAAAAAATGAAGCCGTATAAATTCATTCTGGCTTCTTCGCCGCGTGCGTATCACCGCCTGCTGGACAAGCTCTGGAGCGTCTTTGGGCTCACGTTTGTGTCTTTCCTGCTGCACCTGCGTGCAAAATGGGTCAGGAAGCGGATGCGGTAACGCCGCCTCGGCGGCCGTTTCCCGCAAGAAAGGGTAAGGTTTTTATGGGTAAGATAGAGCGATGGCTGGAAGGCCACCGGCTGACAGCTTTCTTTTTGAACCGGGATGCCTTCACGCTGATTTATGCGACGGTTTGCATCCTGTGGTTTTTTCCGCTGCTTGGGCGGGTTATGGACCCCATCTCCAAGCTTTGCTTTATTTGGGGCGCGGCGCTGATTTTATGGGATTTCCTAACGAAACGGCGGATGTTCCGTTCGGTCTACTGGGTTATGCCGCTTTTGCTCATCGCCGCCTTCGGGGTTACGATTCTTGTCAACATACGCCTGAACCTGTATATGGGCGTGAAACATATGGTCTACCTCGGCATCAGCCTGCTGCTTTTGTACGGGCAGGACCGTACGCGCAAGGCGGCCGATTTCCACAAGCTTCTGCGTCGGCTCAACAATGTGATCATCGGTGTTTCCTTTGTCGCGGCGCTGCTTTCCATCCTGATGTTTGTTTTCCAGATTTCGTTCGAGTTCCAGTCCGGCGACATCACGCAGCGGCAGGGCTTTCTGGAAAACCGCCTGTTCGGCGTATATACAAGCCCCAACACCGGCGCGCTGTTCGTGGTTTTTTCGCTGGCGGCCACGCTTCTCAACGGGCTGCTCGCACACGGCGGCAAGCTCCGGCTGCACTGGTTCTCCGTTGTCAATTTGGTCGTCCAGGGCATCTATTTTTCCCTCACGCTCTCGAACGGCGGGTTTTTGACGTATATCGCGTTCATGGTGCTGTTCGTCGCCGCTTACCTGTTCCCCAACCTCCTGAAAAAGAAGGGCGCAGGGAAAGCGGTTCTTTCCGCTTTGCTGGCGCTGGTGCTGCTTTGCGGCGGTACGTCTGTGCTCATGCTCGGCGTGCGCCGGGGCATGTCCTATATTCCGTCGCTTGTGGCACACGTCCGGCAGCAGGCCGGGGAGGATCCGGACATGTTGGAGGAAGAAGACGACCCCATTGCGTTTGAACGCATCGAACCGGGCGACGACTCCTCCAACGGCCGCTTCACAATCTGGAGCGGCGGCATAAAGGCGTGGCTGCAGCAGCCGCTGTTCGGCTACGCGAATATGTGGGTCTCCGAGGACGATACGCTCCCCTTTGAGACGGATACCTTTACCGAAGAAGAAAGCGCCTGGCTTTTCAAGCACGCCGGCAACCTGCACAACGCGTATATCCAGATTCTGGTCTACAGCGGCGCGGTCGGCATGGTGCTGTTTTTGGCGTTCGGCTGCCTGCTGTTCAAAAAGATTCTCCTGGCGTTAGTGCGCGGGCAAAAGGGAACGCAGTATTACGGCGTTCTCGCGGTTCTGCTCGCCATCATCGGCGCCGTCGCCGCCAACGGTATGGTGGAGGCGCACCTGCTGTATACGCGGCAGGACCCTTACGGCGCGTTGTTCTGGATTTATCTGGGCATAGCGGCCGTGCTCGCCGACCGCAGCCGGTACGAAAACGCCGACCCCAAAATGCAGGAAACGGATGGCGCGCGGTTCGCCATGCTTGCGGACACGCCGTTTCAGACGATGAATTGCTGCAACTTTGTGCTGCAAAATGTGGCGGAAAGCGCGGGCAGCGCCGACCTGTATATTTACCACCAGTTCCGCGGTTCGCATGAGCTGGCTGAGCGTGCGCGGCAAAGCGGCGTGTTCCAAAACGTATACGACATCGAGCCGTACCGGAAATACCCCTCGCTCGTGCAGAAATTCGCGACCATCTTCCGGCTGTTTTTGCCGGAGCGCGCCATTGAGCACATTTGCACGGAAAAACTGTGTCTTGCGCGCAAGCGGTATGCAAAAATCTGCATCAGTTTCCCGACGACTTTTACGCTGGGCATGCATTGGGCGTTTCAGTCCGCCGACGTGTACCATTTGGAGGACGGACTCGGCTCCTACGGCGGGAACATCACGACCGACTATACCACGGGGCTGTATCAGTTTATCAACCGGTTTCTGTACCATGGCGAAATGGATATGAACCCCGCGGTCTGCTATCTGTCCGCGCCGGATTTTTCCAAGAACACCATCGGCGGCGAGGTGCGCCGCCTGCCCGCCATGCAGGCCGGAAAAGGGCTGGAGACGATTGAGCAGATTTTCGGCTACCGCGCCAATGATCTGTACCGCGGCCGCGTCGTCTATCTGTCGCAGCCGCTGTCCGAGCGGCCGATTTACCATGCGGAATGGGACGCACAGATTGTACAGACGCTGCAAAAGCTTTTGCCTGACCGCACGGTGGTGCGTTTGCACCCACGGCAGAAGGATTTGGATGTCGGCAGCCTGCAAAAGGATACGTTCGGGAACCTGTGGGAGCTTGAATGCGTCCACCAGATTACGGAAGAAAACGTCCTTGTCAGTGCATTTTCCACCGCGCAGTTCATGCCCAAAATCATGTGCGACCGCGAGCCGATCATCCTGTTTACCTACCGGCTGGTGTTTGACAGCCTTGACGACCCGTTCTTAAAGGATTTTGCGGATTTAATTGCGGATTTTAAGAAGCTCTATCGTCATCCGGAGCGCATTTTTGTGCCGGAGACGTTTGAGGAGCTGGAAGCGATTTTGCAGTCGCTGCGCACAGAAAAGGCGTAAACCGCCGCTTGGCATATCGTTTTGAAAGGGGTGTGCGGACCGCGATGGCAAAGCCTTCCGTGAGCCTTAAAAAGCTGCTGCTCGGAAAAAGCGCAAACCAGCTTGCGTTTTTCAATATTCTGGGGCCCGTTATCTTAAACGGCGTCAACTTTTTCACCGTGCCGATTTTTACCCGGCTGCTCGGCGCGGAAAATTACGGTATCATTTCGCTGTATACGACCTGGGTGCAGATTTTAACCATCCTCATGGGGCTGCAAACCTGCAGCACCATCTCAACGGCTCGTGTGCACATCCCCGAAAAGGAGCACAACGCCTATTATTCCAGCATCCTCTCGTTGTCGTGTCTGGTTTCGGCGGTCTTTACGGCGGTTATTGTGGCTTTTATCGGGCCCATTTCCGCTTTCCTGCAATTCGACAAGCTTATCGTGCTTTTAATGCTTGCGCAAAGCTTCGGCGCCTATGTGGTCAGCTTTGCAAGCATGAAGTTTATCCACCACAAGCAGGCGCATCTCAATTTCCTGGTGTCCGTCGGCGTAACGCTTTTGTCTATTGTGATTGCGCTGGCGATTATCGGCGCCACCGACCGCTTCGAGGACCGCTACTGGGGCCGCATCATCGGCTATGTCGTGCCGAATGTCGGCATCGGTCTTGCACTTGCCATCCTGATTTTTGCCCGGGGCAAAACGGGATATTCCAAAAAATACTGGCGGTTTTGCCTGCCGCTTTGTCTGCCGCTTGTGCTGCACAGCCTGTCGCAGATTATTTTGGCGCAGTCCGATAAGGTCATGCTGCAAAAGCTGCTCAGCGACAACGCCGCCGTCGGTATTTACAGCTTTGTGTTCAACTTTGTCCACATCTTAAATGTCATTTACAGCGCGCTTAACAATACCTGGGTGCCGCTTTACTACGACCACATGAAAAACGGCGAGGACGCCGACATCCAGCGCCGCAGCAAAAATTACATCGCGCTGTACGCCGTGCTGACCATGGGCTTTATGCTTCTGTCGCCCGAGGTCATTAAGCTGTTCGCCTCCGAGGAGTTCTGGTCGGGCACCACGCTCGTCCCCGTTATGGCCATTTCCTTTTACATGGTCTTTCTCTACAGCTTTCCGGTCAATTTCGAATTTTACCACAAGCAGACGCGCGTGATTGCCTTCGGGACCTGCATGGCGGCGCTGGTCAACATTGTCGCCAACTACTTCATGATTCCCGTCTGGGGCATTTTCGGCGCCTCGTTTGCGACGATGCTCTCGTATATCATGCTGTTCGTGTTCCATCAGATTATGGCAAAATACGTGGTGAAGGAAGCGGCGTACCACTACAAGCTGCGTATTTTCCTGCCGGGGCTTATTGCGGTGTGCGCCGTCGGGGGGCTTTTCTATCCGCTGCTCGATTTCTGGTATATCCGCTGGGGTCTCGGCGCCGCGATGGGCGTGTATATGCTTGTACGGCTCTATAAGCAGAAAAGCATTTTTTAACGCAAGCGCAATCGAGCCAAAAAGGAGTGTGGCGTTTTGCCGAAGTTTAGTGTAATCATCCCCGTGTACGGCGCGGAAGCGTACCTTGCCAAATGTGTGGACAGCATCTTGACGCAGCCGTGCCGGGATTTGGAGGTTATCCTGGTCGACGACTGCTCCAAAGACGGCAGCGGCAAAATCTGCGACGACTTTGCAGCGCGCGACCCGCGCGTTCGGGTCCTGCACAAGCCGCAGAATGAAGGCCTCGGCTATGCGCGCCGCGACGGGCTGGCCGCGGCGACAGGGGAGTGGATTCTGTTTGTGGATTCCGACGATTGGATTGAAGCGAATACCCTGAAGACCCTTTCCGAAAGCATCGAGTCGGATGTGGACATTCTGGTGTTCGGCATGACGCTTTGCTTTGAAAACGCGGCCGGCGAGACGGTTCGCACGGAGGTCATTTCGCCCGAGTCCGCCAAAGCGCACGGGGCGCGGGAGATGGGGAATTTGCTGATGCGCCTGGACTCGCAGCGCAGCTTCCCGTATATGTGCAACAAGCTCTACCGCGCGCAGTTCCTTGCGGACGCGGCGGTCCCGTTTAATACGACTCAGAGTATGGAGGACTTCTTCTACAATATAGAGGTCTTTGAAAAGGCCGGCGGCGTGCGCGTCTTGTCCGAGCCGTTTTACTGTTACCGCAAGCCGGCGCGTGAAACGCTGGTGTCCGCCTACAACCCGAATTTCTTTGCGCTGAGCAAAAAGCGCACGGCGGCGGAACGGGCGTTTTTACAGCGCAGCGGCGCGGACAGCGAAGAAAACCTGCAAAAGCTCGACAAAATCTATCTCAACCACCTGATTTCCTGCCTGATTAAAAACGCGGCGTCCAACAGCCCGCTGTCGGGCAAGGAGCAGCGGCAAAGGGCGGCGGAGATGCTGCGCGACGGCGACACGCGGGCCATGCTGCGGCACATTCGCTGCGGGGGGCTTCGCTACCGGGTCATTTTGTTGATTTTCCGCCTGCGCCTGGCGTTTGCCGCCGTGTGGGTGGGGCAGCTTGCCTGCCGTCTCGGCACGCGTTCGCTGCAGCACGGGTAAAAGAGGGGTCAACATGACGTTTTCCGACAAGCATATTTTCATCATCGCCGAAGCGGGGGTCAACCACAACGGCAGCATGGAAACCGCGCGCCAAATGATAGACGCCGCCTGCCAAGCCGGCGTGGACGCCATCAAGTTTCAGACGTTCCGCTCGGAAAAGCTGGTTTCCCGCACGGCGCAGAAAGCGGACTACCAGAAGCGCAATACCCAAAACGACGACTCACAGCTTTCCATGCTCAAAAAGCTGGAGCTGCGCTTCGACCAGTTTGCAGAGTTGAAGCGATACTGCGACGAAAAGGGCATCTTGTTTTTGTCTACGCCGTTCGATTTCGACAGCATCGCATTTTTGGATGGGCTGGCGCTGCCGGTGTTTAAGATTCCCTCCGGCGAGATAACCAACCTCCCGTATCTGCAAGCGGTCGCCGAAACGCACCGCGACGTGATTTTATCGACCGGCATGGCGGAGCTTGCGGAGGTTGAAGCGGCGCTCTCGGCGCTGCGGCGGTACGGCGCGGGCGACGTTGCGCTGCTGCACTGCACAACGGAATATCCGACGCCGATGCGGGAGGTCAACCTGCGTGCCATGGAAACGCTGCGCAAGGCCTTTGCGCTTCCTGTCGGCTATTCCGACCACACCGCGGGCATTGAGGTCTCCGTTGCGGCGGCGGCGCTCGGCGCGTGTATTCTGGAAAAGCATTTTACGCTTGACCGCAATATGGAGGGCCCCGACCACAAGGCGAGCCTGGAGCCGGACGAGCTTGCCGCGCTGGTGCGCAGTGTTCGCAACGTGGAAGCGGCGCTCGGGGACGGCGACAAAAAACCGACGCCGTCGGAAGCGCGCAACCGGCCCGTCGCCCGCAAAAGCATCGTCGCCGCCTGCGACATTCGCGCGGGCGAGACGTTTACGACGGAAAATCTGACCGTCAAACGTCCCGGAAGCGGCATTTCACCCATGCGCTGGTATGAGGTGCTCGGCCAGACGGCGCCCCGCGATTTTGCCGCGGACGAATTGATTGAACTCGGGAAGTAAGGGGGCTTAAACGGTGCAGGAAATCGCAGTCGTGACCGCCACACGGGCGGAATACGGGCTGCTGCGGCCCGTCATATGCGCGCTGCGCGCAAGCGGGGCGTTTGAAGTCTCGCTGCTTGTGACCGGCGCGCACCTGTCCGAAGCGTACGGCGAAACGGTTCGGGAAATTGAACGCGACGATATGCCTATTGCCGCGCGCATCCCCATTTTGTCCGGGGACGACACGCCCTGCGGCGTAAGCAGGACCATGGCGAACGCCCTAAACGGGTTTGCCGCTTATTTCGAAGCGCATCGGCCCGATGCGCTGCTGGTGCTCGGCGACCGGTATGAGATTTTGGCGGTCTGCTGTGCGGCGATGAACGCGCGCATTCCAATTTTTCACCTGCACGGCGGCGAGACGACCCAGGGCGCCGTTGACGAGGCGATTCGCCATTCCATCACCAAGATGAGCCTGCTGCACTTTACCAGCAACGAGCAGCACCGCAGGCGCGTCATCCAGCTCGGCGAACAGCCCGACCGGGTGTTCAACGTCGGCGCGCCGGGCGTGGAAAACGCGCTGCATGTGTCGCTGCTTTCCAAAGAAGCGCTTGCTGAAAGCGTCGGCCTGCCGCTGCAAAAGCCCTATGCGGTCGTGACCTTCCATCCGGTCACGCTTGAAGACGAGCCGCCTGAGCGCCAGCTTTTCGAGCTCTTTGCGGCCATGGACGCGTTTGACCTGGAATATATCATCACCAAGGCGAACGCCGACGCCGGCGGGCTTGCGATTAACCGCGCCGTCGACGCCTACGCCGCAAAACGGGACAATGTCGCGGCCTTTGATTCTCTGGGCCTTGTCCGGTACTTGAGCGCCGTAAAATACTGCGCGTTTGTCGCCGGCAATTCCTCCAGCGGTATTCTGGAGGCCCCGTCCTTTGGTGTGCCGACGGTCAACATCGGTGACCGGCAAAAGGGGCGTATGCAGGCCGAAAGCGTGCTGCAGTGCGCGCCGGAGCGCGCGGATATAGCCCGCGCGTTTGCGCAGGCGCTGACGCCGACGTTTCGCAAAAAGGCCGCGCATGCGGTTAACCCGTATGGCGACGGCGATACGAGCGGCAAGATTGTGGCCATCTTAAAGCGCGTGTTTTCAGGCCCGCTGGATTTGAAAAAAACGTTTTACGACATTGATTTTACCGTTTGAAGGAAGGAAAATCCACCATGCAAATTGTGGTTGTCGGCCTTGGGTCCATGGGTAAGCGCCGTATCCGGCTTTTACAGCAGTTTTTTCCGCAGCACGCCGTTGCCGGCGTCGATGCACAGCCGGCGCGCCGCGCGGAATGTGCTGAGAGCTTAGGCGTAAAAACCTTTGCGTCGTTTGACGAGGCGGTGCAAAGCACCCGTCCGCAGGCAGCGCTGATTTGCACGTCGCCGCTGTCCCACGGTGCGCTCATTGCCGAAGCGCTGCACAACGGGCTGCACGTGTTTACCGAAATTAACCTGGTGCCCGACCGATACGAGGAAAACATCCGCACCGCACAGGAAAAGGGTTTGACGCTTTTTTTGTCCTCTACGTTTTTGTATCGGGAGGAGATTCGCCGTATTCGCACGCTGCTGGCGGCGCAGACCCGGCCGGTTTCCTATACCTACCATGTCGGGCAGTATCTGCCGGACTGGCACCCATGGGAAAGCTATAAGAACTTTTTTCTCGGCGATAAGCGCACCGACGGCTGCCGGGAAATTCTGACGATAGACCTGCCCTGGCTGCTCAAGACGTTCGGCCCGGTCGAAGACGTCCACGTGTTTCGTACAAAGCTCACGCAGTTGGAAATCGATTACCCCGACACATACTGCATCAGTCTGCGGCACCAAAACGGGTGTCTCGGCGTGTTTGTGGCGGACGTGGTGGCGCGCGCGCCGTTTCGTGAGCTGCGCGTCAGCGGGGAGGATTTGCTCGTAACCTGGGACGGGACGCCGGACAGCCTGCGCCGGTTCGACATCGAAAAGAAAGCATGGGAAACACTTTCTGTCGGCACGCGCGTGGCGCACCGCGACGGGTACGCCGCGACCATTACCGAGGACGCGTATCTCGAGGAACTGCAGGCTTTTTTTGCGGCGGTGGAACGCGGCGAAATCCCGCCGTATACCTTTGCGGACGACTACGAAACGCTTCGGCTGATTGACAGGATTGAACAGGTATGAAGAGATTTTGTATGGTCGGCGTCGGCTCCATCGGGACCCGGCACCTGAAAAATCTGACGGCGCTTTTGCGCGAACGCGGCGTCGATTTCCAAATCGATGCGCTCCGAAGCAGCGACCGTCCGCTGCCCGCCGAAACGGCGGCGATGCTGCACCGCACCTATACGCGCGCCGAGGACCTGCCCGGCGGCTACGACGCGGTGTTTATTACCAATCCGACAGCGCTGCATTATGTCGCCATGCAGGCCTGCATGGACAAAACGCGGCATATGTTTATCGAAAAGCCCGTGTTTGACCGGACGGACCTGGACCTTGGCGCGCTGCGCTGCAAGCCGGACGGCGTTTACTATGTCGCCTGCCCGCTGCGGTATCGCCGCGTAATTGCCTACATGAAGGAATTGACGCAAAAGCATCCCGTGTTCGCCGCCCGGTCAATTTGCTCGACCTATCTGCCCGACTGGCGGCCGGGTGTCGATTACCGGCAGACTTACAGCGCCCGCCGCGAGCTCGGCGGCGGCGTCGGCATTGACCTTATTCACGAATGGGACTATCTGTGCTATCTGTTCGGTAGGCCGAACCGCGTCTATACGCTCAGCGGGACCTACTCGGACCTCGAGGTCACCAGTGACGACCTCGCGGTCTATATCGGGCAGTACGACCGGCTGCTTGTCAGTCTGCACCTCGATTATTTTGGCCGCTGCGACCGACGCGAGGTGGAGCTGTATCTGCCCGACGATGTGGTTGTCGGCGACCTTATCCGCAACGAGGTCCGCTTTTTGAAAAGCGGAGAGACCGTCGCCCTGCCGGAAAGTCGGGACGACTACCAAAAGCGCGAAATTGCCTGCTTCCTTGATATGCTCGAGGGCAGGCAGGAAAACCACAACCCGCTTGCGCTCGCCGTGGACGTGCTGAAAATTACGCGCGGCGAAACGGGGCGGGCGTAACACCGCGCTGCGGCGCATTTTCGGCGCTTCGGCAACCGAAAGGAGAATGAACGTGCATATTTTATTTACCGTCTGCGGCCGCGCAGGCTCCAAAGGCGCAAAGGGCAAAAATGTCCGCGATTTTCTGGACTATCCGCTGGTCTACTACACCTTTTCCGTTATCGACCTCTACAAAAGCCGGTATGCGTCGCCGGAGGACCGCTGCGACGTCGCCTTAAGCACCGACAGCCCGCGCCTGATAGAACTTGCAAGCGGTGTAAAGCTTGACATCTTTACTGTGAACCGCAGCGCGGACCTTGCCGGCGATTTCGTGGCGAAGTTTGACGTGATTCGGGACTGCACCCGGCGGGCGCAGGCGCATTACGGTGTGCAGTATGATATGGTCGTCGATTTGGACATCACCTCTCCTCTGCGTAAAGTAGAAGACCTTGTCAACGTAATCCGCAAAAAACAGGAGCGGCCCGAAATGGATTTGGTCTTTACGGTGACGGCGGCGCGGCGCAACCCGTATTTCAACATGGTTTCCGAGCAAAACGGCAGCTACGCGGCGGTGATTCCCAGCACCTACGTCTCGCGCCAGCAGGCGCCGGCTGTCTATGATATGAACGCGTCCATTTATGCCTATAGCCGCGCGTACATCGAGTCTGATAAGGACAGCAAAACCCGCACGGCGGACATTGTGATGATGCAGGATACCGCGGTGCTCGACATCGACAGCGACGGGGATTTTGAAATGATGCAGCTGCTTGCTGGGTACTTTTATCAAAAAGATTCTGCTTTTGCCGAGGTGCGGGATCACATCCCGCAAATCCTGCGGTAAAGCGCGCAAAATAGAAGCAGGGCGGGCAGCCTTTTGGCTGTCCGCCCTGCTTTTTTGCCGTTTCACTTCTCCAACCGATTCATCCGCGCCATGGAGGCGAGCGTGTCAATCCCCATCGGGCAGACCTCGACGCACGACAGCGCCTTCGAGCACCCCGCCGCAAAATGCGCGGCATAGGACTTGCGCAGCGGCTTTGCACGGTCCGCGCTCTGCAGGGCGAGCAGCGCGGCCTCGTTGGCAAACAGCGCGCCGAAAAAGCGGTCGCCCTTTTGGTAGTTCGGGCAAACCTCTAAGCAAAGCCCGCATTTCAGGCATTTTGCCGCAGTATACATCGGCTGCGCGTCCTTCGTTTTCAACGGGCGATACGTGCCCAGGTACGCCTGCGCTTTTTGCAGATTTTCCGAAATGCCGCTGCGGTCCACGATGAGGTCCGCGACAACCGGGAATTTGGAAAGCGGCTCGAGTGTGACGGCGTCCCCCTTCAAATCGCGCAAAAAGGTTGCGCACGCAAGCCTTGGAACGCCGTCAATCACCATCGCGCAGGCGCCGCACATCTTTTGCGAGCAGCTGCATTCCCACCGGATGCGGGGCGCGGGCGCGCCGTCCGCGTCAAACAGGTCGTCGGTGTAGTTGAGCCGGTCGAGCAGCGCGCTGATTGTCATGTCGGGGCCGGCTTCCACCGAAAACGTCTGCCAATACGGCGTGCTGTTTGCATCCGTTTGCCGTTTGATTTTTACAAGCATGGTGCATCCTCGTTTCCATACGTTACGTTCATAGCGCCGTTTGCGTAGTCAAGCAGCGTGCAGGCCGCAAACGCTTCTGCGCGCTGCGGGAAATCGGTGCGGATATGCGCCCCGCGCGTTTCCCGGCGCGCTTCGGCACAGGTGAGCACGGCAAGCCCGAGACAGAGCATCGGGCGCAGGCTGTAGGCCTGATACGGTGAAATTTCGCTGTCATATTTGAGCTTGTCTACTATGGACAGGTAGTATTGCAAATTGCGAATCCCGTCGCGCAGCTTTTGCTCGTTGCGTACAATGCCGAGGTCGGCGTTCATGATTTTGGCAAGGTCGTTTTGTATGTACACCGCGGAAAACCGGCTTTTCGACGCCGTGTGCGCGCGAAGCCTCTCGCTTTGCTCCCGGATATACCCCGAAAAATCCGTTTTGCACGCGACGGTGTCCGCTTCGGCAATGTCCTTCGCCGCGACGCGCCCGCTGTATACCGCCGCCAGCAGCGAATTGCCGCCCAGCCGGTTCGCGCCATGGTACATCGACGCACATTCCCCGACGGCGTACAGGTTGCGTATGTTCGTGCGGTGCCGGGCGTCCACCGCAAGCCCGCCCATGAAGAAATGCACGGACGGCGCGACGGGGATGCTTTCCTTTGTCACGTCCAGCCCAAGGTATTGCAGGCACAGGTCATAGACCTCCCGCAGGTTTTCGAGGATTTTCTGCTTTCCCAAAAACGCAATGTCCAAATACACCTGCCCCGGCGCGTCGTATATGTATTTGGAAACGATATCGCGCGGCATTAAGTTGCCTTTTTCCCCGAACGCCTCCTCCATGAAATACACGCGCTTGCCGTTTTCCATGTAGTAAAGCCGCCCGCCGTCGCCGCGCGCGCCCTCGGTGATGAGCATCCGCTTCTGCGGCGTTTCAATGGTGGTGGGGTGGTACTGGATGAATTCCAGGTTCTTAAGCTTCGCGCCCTGCAAAAACAGCTGCCCGGCCGCGAACCCGTCGCACAGCGTCGAACCGGTCGTTTTTCCAAACAGCCGGTTCTGCCCGCCTGTGGCAAACACCACCGCGTCGGCGTACAGCGCTTCGAGCTGCTTTTTTGCCTCGTCATAAAACAGCGCCCCGGCGCAAACGTCGTCGTCCAGGAGTGCGGAATGAAACTGCAGCCCCAGCCGACGGATTACGCGTCCGGCACATTCCCATTTGCGTGTCTCCTGCACCAGCGCGGTCACAATCTGCTTGCCGGTGGAAGCGCCGGCATAGGCGGTGCGCTTGCGCGACTGCCCACCGAACGCCCGCCGCGCCAGACTGCCGTCGGCCGTCCGGGTAAAGACCACGCCAAGGCTCTCAAGCCACTTGAGAATATCCGGCGCAGCCGAGCAAAGCCCCGCGACAGACTTTTCGCCTGCAATGCGGCAGCCGCCGTCGAGGGTCTCGCGAATGTGCAGCTCGACGCTGTCGTCTGTGTCGGCGCCTTGCACGACGGCGTTGATGCCGCCCGCCGCCATGACCGACTGCGCGCGCTCAGAAGGGTAGGGAGAGACGAGCACGGCGGTGTTCCCGGCCTTGGCCGCCTCAATGGCGCAGGCAAGGCCCGAAATGCCGCTGCCCACAATCAGAACGCGCTTCATACAAGCCCTCCTAAGAAAAAGCGCAGCACGGCGAACAGCGCCGCCGCGGCCAGAAGCCCGAAAAGCGCGTACAGCACCGCGTCCAGCCGCTTTGCCGCTTTCGTGGAGCGGACCACGCCAAGCGTGACAAACGCCTTGCCGCACGACACCGCCGTGTGGGCGCATACCGCAAGGGTGTAGACGCTTTCCGTAACCGCCCGAAAGACCGATGCCCCGGTGGTCAGCGCTTCGCCCGTCGCCATGTGCGCATATGCCGCCATGTGCGTGTGGAGAAGCAGGAGCATAAGCAGAGCTGTGACGCGCTGCACCCAGACGCGCGCGTTTTGCCGGGCATAGCGCGGGCTTGCGCCGTCATGGGCAAAAAAGAAAATGCAAAGGCTCGTCAGTACATGCAGCGCCAGCAGACCGGCCGCGGCGTGCGCAAAGCCCTTGCAAAGCGCGAGCGAGTACCAGCCCGTCAGCAGCGATACGACCATCGTCCCCGCGTGGCACAAAAGCGCGGCGATAACGCCGAGCCCCAGGACTGCGTTTCCCTTTTTCAGCTTCATTCTGCACCTCAACCAAGCGGCCAAAGCCCGGCCGCGTTTTTTCTGCTTAAATTTTACGCGACCGGCAGCATAAAGTCAAGCGGCGATATGCCAAAGCAGGCGTACCGCTTCACGCACGTTCCCTATTGACGAAGCCGGGCTTTTTGCGCATAATGAAAGCAGGCAAGCAGCCGTGCCGCGGCGAAACGGCCGCGCAAAGCACAGAAAGGAGCATCCCATGCAGCGTGTTTATGATTTTCTGAAAAAGGCGGAGACGTATTATCTTGCAACTATCGACGGCGACCAACCGCGGGTCCGCCCGTTTGGGACGATTCATATGTTTGAGAATAAACTGTACATTCAGACCGGCAAGGCAAAGCCCGTCAGCCGCCAGATTGCCGCAAATCCGAAGGTCGAGCTCTGCGCCTTTCAGGACGGCGTATGGCTGCGCGTAGCCTGCGAGCTGGTCGAGGACGACCGCCCGGAAGCGCGCAAGGCGATGCTCGACGCGTACCCGGACCTGCGCGCGATGTATGACGAAAACGACGGCAACACGCAGGTGTTCTATATGCAAAATGCGACGGCAACCATCAGCTCGTTCACAAGCGCCCCCGTCGTCATTCGGTTTTAACGGCGATGATAAAAATCCTGTTCGTCTGCCACGGAAACATCTGCCGCAGCCCGATGGCGGAGTTCGTTTTCAAAGACCTTGCGGCAAAACAAGGCGTCGCGGACCGGTTCCGGATTGCCTCCGCAGCCACCAGCGCCGAAGAGATTTGGAACGGCGTCGGCAATCCCGTCTATCCGCCGGCAAAGGCGGAGCTGCAAAAGCACGGGCTTTCCTGCGTCGGCAAGCGCGCGGTGCAGCTGCAAAAAGGCGACTATGGCAAATATGATTTGTTCGTCGGCATGGACAGCGCCAACATCCGCAATATGCTGCGCATTTTCGGCGGCGACCCCGACGGCAAGGTGCGCAAGCTCATGGACTTTACACCGCAGGGCGGCGACGTCGCCGACCCGTGGTACACCGGCCGCTTTGACGTCGCGTTTGCCGATATTTACGCGGGCTGCACGGCGCTTTTGGCGGCCGTCCGGAACGGCGAACGAACCGGCGGCCGGAAGCCTGAAAATTAGGAGGAAACCGCATGGCTATGCTGCTTTATCAGGGACACGGCAGCCTTCGCGTAACGACGGATAGCGGAAAGGTTATTTATATCGACCCGTTTGCAGGCGAAGGGTACGACGTCCCGGCGGATTTGATTCTTGTAACCCACCAGCACCCCGACCACAACTGCATTGACCTGCCCGCAAAAGCCCCCGGCTGTGTGATTTGGCAGAATTTTGACGCGCTGCAAAACGGCGCGTATCAGACCCTGCGGCTCGATTTTGCAACCGTGGAGGCCGTAGAAGCCTACAACCACCATCACAAAAAATCGGAGTGCGTCGGGTTCGTGGTTACCGTAGACGGGATTTCCGTGTATTTTGCCGGGGACACCGGCGAAACTGCGCAAATGGCCCGCCTTGCTTCGCGCCACCTCGATTACGCCGTCCTGCCCATGGACGCGGTTTATACCATGGATATCCCGCAGACCGTCCGCTGCGCCGGACTTGTCGCGGCGAAACATACCATCCCTGTCCACATGGCCCCCGGCCGGCTCTATGACCCCGCCCGCGCCGAACAATTTACCGCTCCCGGCGCGCTGCTTGTGCGCCCCGGGGAAACCATCCGCCTGTAACCCACCGTTCCGCACGGCTTGCAGGAAACCGCCCGCCTTAAGTGGCGGGCAATTTTTTTACCTTCTTTCGAGACGGCTGTCCCGAAACGTCTTTTCCAAATGCGCGAAAGGATAATTTTTGAGGTTTAAGGGGCGCAAATTGAACACACGCTGCCTAAGCCTTGGCCGAGTTCGACCGACGCGGCGAGCGCTTGGCGATATGCGCGGTCTCAAGCGGGCCCCCTTGACCTTGAACGAGGAATACTGAGCATAAAGCGGACGATGCCCCTTACGGCTGCAGGCGGGGAAAATAAAAAATCCGGCAACCTTTTGGTTACCGGATTTTTCCATGGCGGAAGCGGTGGGATTCGAACCCACGAGCCCGTGAAGGCTACCTGATTTCGAGTTTTATAAAGTGCGTGTTAGGATCAGTCAGTTTCGTGTCAATTTCTGCTAATTTCGTCCTCGGCACAAAGCCGCATAAATACTGGCTTTTTCACGCCGAAACCCCGAAAACGCCCGGTATTTCGGGCAAGTTCGAATGAGTCGGAAAATGCGCCAAAACCCGCATTTTTGGAAAGAACTACGGAAAGAACTGAGAGCAATCAGGCAATACACACGGACAGCCACACCGGCAAATAGACTTTGAAAGGTGTATTGCTATGAATGACACAGCTATCAACTGGGACGAGATTCCCGATATCATTACAAAGGATCAACTTTATCGCATTTGCCACATCAGCAAGTCCACCGCCCGTTATCTTCTGCAAAGCGGAAAGATACCCTGCTATTATACAGGCAAGCAGACACGCTGCTATAAAATCAAAAAGGAAGATGTGATCGCCTATTTAGAGGATCGCAAAGTATTCCCGGAAGCCTATGCTGCACCGAAGGGGTGGTATAAGGGCTATTATGAGATCAAACTGGAAATCCATCTCCCGCCGGAAGTCTTGGAGGAACTGCACGAGTATTATGCCGACCTATTCTCCCAGTACAAAGATGTTTTGACCGCTTTGGAAGTTTGCAAGCTCACAGGCTACAGTAAGACTGCCATCAACAACTGGTGCGCCAACGGACAACTGAAAGCATTTAAGCGCCACGGCGTCAACCACATTCCGAAAATATATCTCATTGAATTTCTTTGCTCTCCCTATTGCCGCTCCGTTACACGGAAATCCGACTGGCATATCCGGACGCTGAAACGCTTCCCGTCTTGGAGAAAACAGAAACAGGTACAGGGAGGTGCGAAGTAATGGCAAATTTCTTGGAAGAGCTGTACTATGGAAATGTTGATCCGCAGGCCAGAGGATACCGAAAGAGCAGTCATACTCTTAAGGTTTCACAGAACATAAACGAGCTGGAAGAAAAACTGACCGAGCGTTTAGATGGAGAGGACAAGGCGCTGTTCCTCGATTTCTGCAACGCATACGGAGAGCTGATGGGCGAAAGCGGCCTCGATTCCTTTCTCGTTGGCTTCCGTCTCGGCGCTAAAATGATTTTCGATACCTTCTGCAGCGACGACGCACCGTTTGAAAGCTATCTGAAAGACTGAAAGGTCTGTCAAATCGCAGTTTAATCAATTACGATTTGGTCAATCATAATTGACTAAATTTTCAATATACAACGTGCGATAATCAAAATCGCACATTCGTAAACAGAAACCTCCTTTGGTACAATGACGGTATCAAAGGAGGTTTTACACAATGGAAAAAACACTATATGAGCAAATGGGCGGTACATACACCACACAGGGCGACTATTACTTGCCTGATCTTACCTTACCGCCCCAAGAAGAACGCCCTTTCGGCGTTTGGGCGCAGCGCCGCCTGTGCTATTTAAAGCAGTACCATAAAATTCTCTACTATAACCTGCTCACTTCTGGCAAACTCCACTCCCACCTCGCCGATGTGGAGAAAGAAGCACAATCACTCTTTCTTCGGCTGGTAAAAGAATATGCCGATAAGGAAGGTGTCACCGAACAGCTTAAGGTGAAAAATCCAATGGAATGGGTACGCAGGATGAATAACATTCGAGAACGTGTCAACGAAGTTGTGAATGCAGAGATGATTTTTATATAGAAACCATTGAAATAACAAGCGGGTGCAGGAGTTTGGATTCTTGCACCTGTTTTGTTTTCTAATCGCAAAAGAATAAATTAGTCAATCACAATTTGCCAAATCATACTTGACTAATTTTAATTTTGTGTTATACTGTATTTAGTTATACTATAAGCAATGCGTGTCGCTGAGATGGGAGGATGTAATCCATGTTTATCGGCAG